>CP065018.1:1990183-2300367 GCA_016700415.1 Flavobacteriales bacterium | reverse complement strand
GGTCAACTGCATTTATGAGGGATCCACCAAGAACAACGGCTGATCGTATTCCACCGGCTTGGCATCGTCCACCAGCACCTTCACGATCTTGCCGCTTACCTCGCTCTCGATCTCGTTGAAGAGCTTCATGGCCTCGATGATGCAGATGGTCTTGCCCGGCTTGACCTCGTCGCCCACGTTCACGAAGATGGGCTTGCCCGGGCCGGCAGCGCGGTAGAACGTGCCGATCATCGGGGATTTGATGGTGATGTACTTGGCGTCGGCCTCCGGGGCGGCCACTGGTGCGGCAGCCGGAGCAGGTGCTGCAGGTGCCGGCGCGGCCGCCATTTGCGGAGGGGGTGCGGCGTATTGAGGCTGTGCGATCACCTGCACCTCCTTTTTACTGGCCGTTTTGATGGTGATCTTGAAGTCCTTCTGCTCGATCTCCACCTCGCTGACGCCGCTTTTGGCGACGAACTTGATCAGGTCCTGGATCTGGGTGATGGTCATGGGTTCTATGGAATCGGTTTGGGCCACGGAGGGCCAAGGTAGAAAAGTCAACGGCTCAGCCGCCGTATGCCCATTTGAGATAGATGGCACCCCAGGTGAAGCCGCCGCCGAACGCGGAGAGGATCAGGTTGTCGCCCTTCTTCAAGCGGTCCTCCCATTCCCACAGGCACAAGGGGATGGTCCCGGAAGTGGTGTTGCCGTACTTCTCGATGTTCAGCATGACTTTGTTCTCGTCCAGGCCCATGCGGTGCGCGGTCGCGTCGATGATGCGTTTGTTGGCTTGGTGCGGCACTAACCAGGCCACGTCGTCGCTGGTAAGCTGGTTCCGCTCCATGATCTCCGCGCTTACCCCGGCCATGTTGGTCACGGCGAACTTGAACACCGCCTTGCCCTCTTGGAATACGAAATGCTCTTTTGCTTCCACGGTCCGGATGCTTGCCGGGCGCATGGATCCGCCGGCCTTCTGATGCAGGTACTGGCAGCCGCTTCCGTCCGACCGCAGGATGCTGTCCACAACGCCGAAGCCCTCATTGTTCGGCTCAAGCAACACTGCACCGCCGCCGTCCCCGAAAATGATGCAGGTGGACCGGTCGGTATAATCGATAATGCTGCTCATCTTGTCCGCGCCCACCACCACGACCTTCTTGTACTTGCCGGTCTCGATGAACTGCGCGCCGGTCACTAGGCCAAAAAGGAAGCCCGAGCACGCCGCATTGAGGTCGAAGCTCCAGGCGTTCTTGGCGCCGACCTTATCACATACGATGTTCGCCGAGGCGGGGAACTGCATGTCCGGCGTCACCGTGCAACAGATCAAAAGATCGATCTCCATAGGGTCAATGCCACGCTTAGTGCAAAGACCCTTCACGGCCTCCACGGCCATTACGCTCATTCCTTGGTCCTTGCCCTTCAGTATCCTTCGCTCCTTGATGCCGGTCCGCTCGGTGATCCATGCGTCATTGGTGTCCACCATGGTCTCCAGGACCGCATTGCTCAATACGAAATCGGGAACGTAGCCTTGAACGGCGGTGATGGCAGCGGTTGTCTTCATGGTCTAGTTGCCAGCTTCGAACGGTTCGCCTGGGGGCGCAAGGTGGTCACTGGAACGCTTCCCTGATGCGTTCGTGCAATCTGCTCTCCACCACCTCACAGGTGAATAACAGCATGTTCTTGATGGTCTCCGCGTTACTGATGCCGTGGCCGATGATCACGCTCCCGTTGACCCCCAACACCGGCGTACCACCGTAGTTCTGGTAATCAAAGCGTTCCAGGAAGGGATCGTTGCCGCCCCGGTTCTTCACCAGGTCGTGGAAGCCTTCAACTGCCTTCAGCACGATGTTGCCCGTGAAACCATCGCACACCACCACGTCCGCCTTGTCATGGAACAGGTCGCGCCCCTCCACGTTGCCGACGAAGTTGAAGCGGTCCGTTCCCTTCATCAGGGCATGGGCGGCCAGCGTGAGGGCATTGCCCTTTTTTTCCTCCTCCCCGATGCTCAACAGGGCCACTTTCGGGGCGTTGATATGGTAGACGTGCTTCGCGAAGAGGGAGCCGAGCAGGCCGAACTGAAAGAGCACCTCCGGTTTGCAATCGGCATTGGCACCCACATCCACCATCACGCCGAAACTGCCGTCGGCCTTGGGCAGGATGCTGGTGATGCAGGGGCGGAGCACGCCGGGAATGGGCTTCAGCACCAGCACGCTGCCTACCAGCATGGCGCCGGTGTTCCCCGTGCTGGCGAAGGCGTCCAACTTGCCTTCCTGCAACAGTTTGAATCCTAAGGCTATGCTGCTTTCCGGCTTGGCGGGCAAGGCCTTGGTGGCATTGTCGCTCATGGTGATGTCGTCCCTGCTGGGCACGATATCGAAGCCGGCGGGGTCGGCTTGTTCCGCACGAAGGCCCTCTTGGATGGCTGTTTCATCACCGATAAGCACTAAGCGCACCCCGTCCGGCAGCTCCTTGGCTGCCAGCACACAGGCACGCACGGGAACGACCGGACCGTGGTCGCTCCCCATGATGTCCACTCCTATCCTCATGCGAGGTTGCGGGGACGTCACGGTATAAGGTTACTCTTCGGCTGACTTGGTGCTCACCACTTTGCCGCGGTACATCAGGTCGTCGCCGACCTTGTAGGCGCGGTGGCGCAGGTGCGTTTCACCGGTGGTGCTGCAGGTGCTCAACGTGGGCGTGCCCGCTGCCTGGTGCGTACGGCGCTTGGCGGTGCGGGTCTTCGAATGTCGACGTTTCGGATTTGGCATGGTCTAGGGGAATGGAATGCGTTCAAGCGCTCTTTTTCTTGAGGTCTTTCAGCACGGCCCAGCGCGGGTCTGGCACGGACTCGTGTATTTGTACTTTTTCCAAGGCGCCTTCCACCTCAGGGTCGCATTGCCCGGCAGGGTGGACATGGCGGATGGGCAGGTGCAGGCTGATGCACTCGAAGATGTAGTGCGTCAGGTTGATCTCGTGGGCGCTCGGGTCGATGCTCACCAGCTCGCCGTCATCGGTCTCGTCCTCGCCCGTGAGCTTGAAGATCTGGCGCTGGTCGCCGTTGATCGGCTGCTGCATCGGCGCGTTGCAATGGTCACACAGCATGTCGATATGGCCGTCCACGTGGATCAGCGTCACCAGCAGGTGGCTGCTCTTCTCCAAGGTCACAT
The DNA here is from genome assembly GCA_016700415.1 of Flavobacteriales bacterium. NCBI lineage: Bacteria > Pseudomonadati > Bacteroidota > Flavobacteriia > Flavobacteriales > Flavobacteriales bacterium. The sequence continues at coordinate 2,297,224 of CP065018.1, read as the reverse complement.
GTACTGCCGCCTCACCGCCGAGGAATTCCTCCACGCCCGTGGCCGTGAAGAAATCCGGGCCCAGCACGAAGTCATATTCGTGCGTGCCGTCGTTCAGGCCACTGAAGAGTATGGTATGTTCGGACAATGCTTCCATAGGCGGAAAGGAGCCTCCTTTTTCCGGAAAGGACCGGCAAATGTAAGGAGATCCGGGATCCGCCCGGCAAAGTAGGGCGGAAGCTGGGCGCTGGATGGCCGCCTGCGAACGGTCACCCTGCGCTGATCTCCTTTATTTTCGGGGCCTCCCGGCAATTTTAGGCTTCTGGCCCCTCCGCCGACGAAGTCGCCTTTTCCATGTCGATCAAATGGGCCAGGTTCTTCACGATCCGGTCATGCTTGGTAACGAACGGATTGGTTCGGTCCCATACATAACCGGCCAGCACGGCGCAGATCTGCCTTTTCACCTCCGGATTCTCCGGCCGGTGGAAGAACAGCTTTTGCAGGTTCCCGGTGTACCACTCCTGTACGTAGGTCTTGAAGACGGAAACCCCGTCCTTGATGTACTGGGCGTACTCGACCTCCCAATCCACGGCCTCACCCTGCATTTCCCGATGGATGAGGCGGGCCGCCAATAGCGAGGATTCCGTGGCAAACGCCACGCCGGAGGAAAAGATGGGGTCCAGGAAGGCGGCGCTGTTGCCCGCGAGCACAAAGCCCTTCCCGTAAAGCTTGGTCATTCCGTGGGAATAGCTCTTCGCCTCGTAAGGTCCCTCGATGAACTCCAGTCCCTGATAGCGGTCGCGGAACATTTCGGAATGGCCCAGGAGCTCCGCCATTCGGGCTGCAGGGCTTCCCTTCATCGCGTCCATCCGTGCCGCAAGCCCTACGAAGCCCACGCTGCTGACCCCGTTGGAGAAGGGGATCGACCACATCCACGTGTCGTCGTCGAAAATGTCAAAACTGATCAGGCGCGGGTTCGGGTCCGAATCGCGCCGCACGTCCTGCACATGGCCGAAGATGGAGGTGTGCTGTTCGATGCCAGCCGGGGCGTCCAGCCCGAGCGCGTGGCCCACCATCCGGGCGTTGCCGCTGCAATCGAGGATGCGCCCCGCCTTGATGACGGAGATGGTACCGCTCTCATCCTTCAGCGTGACCGTGGAGGAGCCGTCGGCATCGAAGACCACCTCGACCACCTCCTGGCCGAAATCAACGGGAACGCCCCGGCTGGCCACCTCGTCGATCAAGACCTTGTCGAACTCCGCACGCGGCACCTGCCACGTCCAGTCCCATCCCTTGCTGTGTTTCTGGCTGAAGTCGAACAGGCACACCACCCCGTCCCGGACAAAGCGGGCCCCTGTCTTCACCTCGAAGCCACGGGCCTCCAAACAAGGTAGCAGGCCGGTGGCCTCGAAATGCTCCATGGACCGCGGCAATAGGCTTTCCCCGATGACATACCGCGGGAAGTGGCGTTTTTCCACTACATGGGTGCGCACATTGTTGGCATGCAGATAGGCAGCTGCGACGGAACCGGCCGGGCCCGCCCCGATGATCAATACGTCCGTGTCTTTCATGGCTTTTGCTTCAGGTTGTTAATTTACATTTGCCTCCTTCTTTGGTCCCCGGGCATATTTGCATTCCTTGCTCCGGACCACCATACATCAATGATCGAACTTAACGGGAATTTGGGAACGCATGACTTTCAAAAGGTCATCGTAGAGGGGGGATCCGTGCAAATATCGGCAGCGGTACTGACACGGGTGCGGATCAGTTTCGAGTTTTTATCCGCCTTTGCGGAGAACAAGGTGATCTACGGGGTCAACACGGGTTTCGGCCCCATGGCGCAGTACCGCATCCCGGAGGACAGGAAGACCGAGCTGCAGTACAATTTGATCCGCAGCCATTGCACGGGAGCGGGGGAGATGATCTCCTTACAGGCGGTGAGGGCGGCCATGCTGGCCCGCTTGAACACCTTGTGCCTGGGGCGTTCCGGGGTGCATGTCTCCGTGGTGGAACTGTTGGCGCGGATGATCAATGAAGGGGTCACGCCCGTGGTGTACGCGCACGGTGGCGTGGGTGCCAGTGGCGATCTGGTGCAATTGGCGCATATCGCGTTGGCGCTGATCGGCGAGGGGGAAGTGACCTACAAGGGTGAGCGGCGGCCGACGCAAGAGGTCTTCGCGGAGCTTGGGCTGAAGCCCATCTCGGTGATGCTGAGGGAGGGATTGGCGCTGATGAACGGCACCTCGGTGATGACCGGTATCGGCATGCTCAACGTGTTCCACGCCCGGCAGCTGGTCCATTGGATGATCAAGGCCTCCTCCGCGATCAATGAGATCGTGGAGGCATATGACGACCATCTTTCCAAAGGCTTGAACGAAAGCAAGCGGCATGCGGGCCAGCGGTTGGTGGCGGCACTGATGCGCGAGCACTTGGCGGACAGTAAATTGGTGAGGAAGCGTGAGCACCATCTGTACGTGCCGCAAGGCGACCTGACGGTTTTTCCGGAAAAGGTGCAGGAATACTATTCCCTCCGTTGCGTGCCGCAGATCCTGGGGCCGGTGCTGGACACATTGCAATGGACCGAGCGCATTCTGGAGGAGGAGGTCAATTCCGCCAATGACAACCCCATTGTGGACCCGGATGAAAAACAGGTGTGGCACGGTGGCAACTTCCATGGCGATTATGTATCGCTGGAAATGGACAAGCTGCGAATCGCCGTCACCAAGCTCAGCATGCTTTCCGAACGCCAGCTGAACTACCTGATGAACCCGGGCCTCAATCAGGTCCTCGCACCCTTCGTGAACTTGGGCGAGCTGGGCGTGAACTTCGGGCTTCAGGGCGCACAGTTCACCGCCACCAGCACCACGGCTGAAAATCAGGCGTTGGCCACCCCGCTTTCCACGCACAGCATCCCTTGCAACAACGACAACCAGGACATTGTGAGCATGGGCACCAATTCAGCATTGGCCACCCAACGGGTCATCGGGAATTCCATGGAGGTGCTCGCCATCGAGCTCATGAGCATCGTCCAAGCGATCGATCAATTGAAGCTCCGGGACAAGGTCTCTTCTGCAACGGGCAGGATGTATGACGAGGTACGCAAGGTCTTCGCCCCCGTGGTCCAGGACCGGGTGTTGCAGCCGGACATTCAAGCGGTGAAGGAGCTGGTCCTGCGGTCGCCCATACCCTCCCTTGCCGCCGCCTCAGCATAGTGCTGCGGTGCCACTTCCATCAAGATCACTATTTTTACTCGCACCAATCCCTCCATTGCACCATGAAATTATCAATGACGCCACTGCTTCTGCTCCTGATGTGCGGAAGCCTCCAAGCGCAGGAACTCGCACGCGTTAGGCAGAACGACCTGTGGGGCTATATCGATCATTCCGGCAACCAAGTGATCAAGCCCCAGTTCGAGAAGTGCGGCGATTTCACAAATGGCACGGCAGCAGTGCTGAGGGGCGACCTGTGGGGCTTCGTCGACGGGACGGGGAACTGGTTGATCCAGCCGAGGTACAAACGCGTCAAAGGATTTGATTCCGGCTATGCCATGGTGCTCGACGGCGACACCTGGAAATACGTCGACAAGGCCGACAAGACCCTCCCCGTGCCACCTGCGGAAAAGTACTATGACTTCCAGGAAGGAGTCGCGCTCTACAAAACGGGCGACAAAGTGGGCATGCTGGGAACGGATGGCAAGCCGATCATCGAGCCCACGTACCAGGAGATCAAGGACTTCCACAATGGACAGGCCAAGTTCGAGCAGAACGGCAAATGGGGCATGTTGGACAAGCAGGGGAAGGTGACCATCCCCGCCGAGTACGACAAACTGTCCAGCTATGATCCCAAGGGCATGGTCGCGACAAGGGGCGAAACGAACGGGCTCCTGGTGAAAGGCGAGTTCAAGCCCTTGCCCGGCGTGGACAAGATCTGGGAATTCCATGATGGTTCGGACCTCACTTACGCCATGAAGGGGGATAGTTGGGGCTTCATCAATACCAAGGGCGAATGGGTGATCCAGCCGCAATGGAAGAAGGTGCGCGCCTTCAACAAGGGCCTGGCCCCGGTATCGAGCGGTGACCTTTGGGGCTATATCAACATGGAGGGTAAACTGGTGATCCCTTTCAATTATGCGGACGCCGAGGTGTTCGGCGACAACGGGCTGGCCCCTGTGAAGGTGAATAAATTGTGGGGCTTCATCAACACCTCAGGGGTAATGGTGCTTCCTGCGGAGTATGTGATCAGTGTCGGTGCCACGCTCAACTTCAAGTCCATGCTGGCGGACAAGGGCTTCATCGATGGTGTCGCCCGTGTGCGTAAGGGCAAGGATTGGGGCTACATCAATGAGAAGGGGGAACCCATCGGCGGGCACTGGTACCAGAACGCGGAGGTGTTCAGCAAGTGAGCTCCCCGTACTTGATCGACAAGATATGAGCGAAGGTCCAAAGACGAAGTATGCGCTGGTCACCGGCGGATCGCGCGGCATCGGCCGTGCGATCTGCAAGCAGCTGGCGGCCGACCACGGATTCGCCATACTGGTGAATTACCGGTCCGGCAAGGACGCCGCCGAGGAGGTGTTGAAACAGCTCATCGCTGACGGGGGCCAAGGGGAGACCATTTACTTCGACGTGGCCGATGCTGAACAGGTCAACGCGGCCTTGAACGCCTGGCGTGAAGCACACCCTGACGCTGTGATCGAGGTGGTGGTGAACAATGCGGGCGTGACCAAGGACAACCTCTTCGTGTGGATGAAGCCGGAGGAATGGAGCACCGTGCTGGACACCAGCCTGAACGGCTTTTTCAACGTGACCAGTGCGCTCATACAGGACATGATCGTGCGTCGCTCCGGCCGCATCATCAACATGGCCTCCGTGTCCGGTGTGAAAGGAACGCCCGGCCAGGTCAATTATTCAGCAGCAAAAGGAGCGGTGGTGGCAGCTACCAAAGCGCTCGCCCAGGAAGTGGCCAAGCGCAACATCACCGTGAACGCCGTGGCGCCCGGCTTCATCACCACGGACATGACCAAGGACCTGGACGAGGCCAACCTGAAAAAACTCGTGCCGGCCAACCGCTTCGGTACTGCGGAGGAAGTGGCGCACTTGGTGTCCTTCCTCGCTTCGCCCAAGGCCTCATACATCACCGGTGAGGTCATCAACATCAACGGCGGTATCTATTCGTGATGGCACAGGGCATGCACAGGGTAGTGATCACCGGCATGGGTATCTGGTCCTGCATCGGTAAGGACCTTGCGGAGGTGAAGGAGTCCTTGATGGCCGGGCGCTCGGGCATTGTCCGCGACGCAGCCCGGGAGGACTACGGCTACCGATCGTGCCTCACCGGCATGGTGGATGAGCCGGACCTGAAGCCGTTTCTTTCGCGCAGGCAGCGGGTGAGCATGGGCGAGGAGACCGCATACGCCTTCATGAGCACCCAGGAGGCCTTGGCCAATGCCCGGATCGATCAGGAATATCTGGACCGCAATGAGGTCGGCATCCTGTTCGGGAACGACAGCACGGCGAAGTCGGTGATCGAATCGTGGGATAAGGTGAGGGAAAAGAAGGATACAAGCCTTGTGGGATCGGGGGCCATCTTCAAGGCCATGAACTCCACGGTGACCATGAACCTCAGCACCATATACAGGCTCAGGGGCATCAACAGCACCATCTCGGCCGCATGCGCCAGTGGCTCCCATGCGCTGGGCATGGCCTACCTGTTGATCAAGAACGGCCTCCAGAAAATGGTGATCGCCGGGGGCGCGCAGGAGGTGAACGAGTTCGCCATGGGCAGCTTTGACGGTCTTGGCGTGTTCTCGGTGAACGATAAGGACCCCGCCAAGGCCTGTAGGCCCTTCGACCGAGACCGCGATGGGCTGATCCCCAGTGGAGGTGCCGCGACCCTGATACTCGAAAGCTATGAGTCCGCCATGGAGAGGGGCGCGCCCATATTGGCCGAACTGGTGGGTTACGGCTTCTCTTCCAATGGCGACCACATCTCAACCCCCAATGCGGAGGGTCCTGCGCGGGCCATGCGCATGGCCCTGGAACAGGCGGGCATGGACCCCGCACAGGTGGATTATATCAATGCCCACGCCACCTCCACCCCCCTTGGTGACGCCAATGAGGCCAAGGCCATCTTCAGCATCTTCGGCGACAAGGGGCCGCTCGTGAGTTCCACCAAGAGCATGACCGGCCATGAATGCTGGATGGCCGGGGCCAGCGAAGTAGTGTACTCCCTGCTGATGATGCAGCATTCCTTCGTGGCACCCAACATCAATTTGGAGCATACCGACGAGGATTCGGAAAGGCTGCGCTTGGTGCGATCAACCATATTAAAGGACATCGACGTAATTTTGTCCAATTCCTTTGGCTTCGGTGGCACAAATTCCGCCTTGGTATTGAAAGGGATGCACGCGCATGGATAAGGCAGAAATAGCGAAGAACGTAGACAAATTCCTGATCGAGGAGTTCGAGGTGGAGCCGGGCCAGTTGAAGCCCGATGCGGACCTGAGGGAGACGTTGGAGCTGGACAGTCTGGACCTGGTCGATCTTGTGGTCGCCGTGGAGGACAGTTTCGGCGTGAAGCTCGTGGGCGAGGACTTCGTGGGGGTGAAGACCCTGCAGGATCTCTATGGGCTGATCGAAAGAAAATTGGCCTAAGGGCCGTGACGCCCAAGATGGCCGAGGAGTGGCAAGGCCGATCCAAGGGAACGGTGACCGGTCATCGGATCTTCGTGTGGCTGATGCACACCTTCGGCATTAATTCGGCATACGGCCTGCTTGTCTTTGTCGCCTTCTACTACTGCCTCTTCTCCCCGGCAAGCACCCGCAGCACCTACCGATATTTCAGGCATGGGCTTGGCCGCTCGGCGGTACATAGTGCCACCTCGGTCTATTGGAGCTACTTCACGTTCGGCCAGTCCATCATCGACAAGGTCGCCATCTCCTCCGGGATGCAGGACCGCTTCACGTTCCACATGGATGGCGTGGAGCGGATCCTGGAACTTTTGAAGAAAGGGCAGGGCGGCATCCTGATCAGCGCCCACATTGGCAACTTCGAGATCGCGGAGCACTTTCTGGGGAACCTTACGGAACAGCCGGTGATCAACCTGCTCACCAACGACCGTGAGCGTTCGGAGATCAAGGAATACCTTGAAAAAGTCACCAAAAAGTCCAATGTGAAATTCATTCTCTACCGGGAGGACATGGGCCATGTGTTCGAGATGAGCCAGGCCTTGGCGGCCAACGAGCTGATCTGCATCACTGGCGACCGATATTCCGCAGGCATGAAGTACTTGGAGGCACCTTTCCTGGGCCGTAAAGCGCGGTTCCCGGCAGGGCCCTTCATGCTCGGCTCACGCATCCGTCCCGAGGTCTTGTTCGTCCATGTGATGAAGGAGCCGAAGGGGCACTATCACCTCTATGCGCGCCAGGCCGACGTGGTGCGCGGTGATGCGATGGACCTGCTGGGAAAGTATGTGAAAGACCTCGAAGGCATGGTGCGTAAGTATCCCCTGCAGTGGTTCAATTATTTTGACTTTTGGGGGCAAGGCACAGAGGCATGAAGAAAGTGTTGGTATTGCATTACTCCCAATCGGGCCAGCTCACGGAGATCCTCGACCGGGTCTGCGGAACATTGGTCGGTGAGGGCGTTGTGCTGTTCCACTACCGCATCCGGCCGGAACCCGCATTCCCGTTCCCCTGGGCCGCGAAGGAGTTCTTCGACACCTTCCCGGAAACCCATTTACAGGAGCCCTGTGCGCTGGATCTCGGTGACGATGCACTGCTTCACCAACGATATGACCTCATCATTCTCGGCTACCAGGTCTGGTTCCTCACACCGGCCATCCCGGTGAACTCCTTCCTGATGCACCCCGTGGCCAAGGAGCTGTTCCGGGAGACGCCGGTGGTGACCTTGGTGGCCTGCCGCAACATGTGGTTGATGGCCCAGGAAAAGCTGAAAGCCCGGTTGGAGGCGGTGAAGGCCGTGCATGTCGGGCACATTGCACTGGTGGACCGGCACATCAACCACATCAGTGTGATCACCATCGCGCATTGGATGTTCAGTGGGAAGAAGAGCCGCTACTTGGGCATATTCCCCAAACCGGGCGTGGATGAAAAGGACATTGAGGATTCGGCACGCTTCGGCACACCGATCCGGCGGGCGCTGCTGGGGCCGTCGTTCCAAGGGCTGCAGAACGAGCTGCTGGCCTTGGGGGCGGTGCGGATCCGCGCCGTGCTGATGGTGATCGACAAGCGCGGCAACGCCATTTTCTCCAAGTGGGCGCCCTTCATCAAGGCGCGCGGGCCGAAGGGTTCCCGTGCCCGTTCCGCATGGGTGCCCGTGTTCAGGTGCTATCTTAACGCCGCCATTTGGCTGTTGTCACCGGTGGCCATGGTGGTGTTCGTGCTGCTTTGGCCCTTTACCGCAGGACGGTTGAAAAGAGACAAGGCATATTACTCAACGGTCCGACCGTTCGCTCCCCATGAATGACGTCTTCATCAATCGTATCTCGAAGTTCCTGCCCAATGAACCGGTGAACAACGAGGAGATGGAATCCCGGCTGGGCATCCTGAACGGGAAGGCCTCGCGGGTGCGCCGCCTGGTCCTGCGGCAGAACCGGATCCAGACCCGTTACTACGCCATCGACGCCGAGCGGAACATCACGCACAACAATGCGCAGATCACCAAGGAGGCCGTGGAAAGGCTGATCGGTGATGATGCGGAACTGCACGCCAAGGTGGACCTGCTCTCCTGCGGCACCTCCAGCCCGGACCAGATCATGCCTTCGCACGCCGCCATGGTGCATGGCCTGTTGAAGGACCATGACATGGAGATCAACTCCGCCTCCGGTGCCTGTTGCGCCGGCATGAACGCATTGCGTTATGGCTACCTTGCCGTGCGCGCCGGGGAAGCGAAGAACGCCGTGTGTACCGGTAGTGAGCGCACTTCGGCCTGGATGCGCTCGGAGGTGTTCGACCTGGAGGTGGACGCGCAATTGAAATTGGAGAAGGAGCCCATCCTCGCCTTCAGCAAGGAATTCCTGCGGTGGATGCTCTCCGACGGTGCCGGCGCGTTCCTGTTGCAGGACCATCCCGAAGGACCGTCCCCCATCCGGATCGATTGGATCGAAGGCCATTCCTACGCATTTGAACTGGAGACCTGCATGTATGCCGGAGCCGAAAAGCGGGCGGACGGCAACTTGGAACCATGGAGCGAGGTTCCGGCACGCCAATGGGCGGAGCAGTCGGTCTTCGCCATGAAGCAGGACGTGCGCCTGCTCGCGGAGAACATTTTGATCAAAGGCGTGGAGAGCATGGGGATCTCCCTGAAGCGACATGGGGTCTCCGTGGACGACATCGACCACTTCCTGCCGCACATCTCATCCTACTATTTCGAGGAGGGCCTGTATGCGCGGATGAAGGAGCAAGGCTTGGAGATACCCAAGGAGAAGTGGTTCCTGAACCTTCACGCCGTGGGCAATGTGGGTGCGGCATCTATTTACCTGATGGTGGAGGAGCTGCAGGCCTCAGGCCGCTTGAAGAAGGGCGACCGTATCCTGATGAGCGTGCCGGAAAGCGCCCGCTTCTCATACTTCTACGCGCATTTGACGGTCTGCTGAATGAACCTGTTGCAGGCACCCATTACGGACCCCGCCTTCATCCAAGGGCTCATCCCGCAGCGCGCACCGTTCGTCATGGTGGACCGGCTCACATCATTCTCCGAGCAGGAGGTTTGTGCTGGGCTGGAGGTGCGGGAGGAGAACCTGTTGACGCAGGGCGGGGCATTCACGGCTGCGGGGCTTATTGAGCACATGGCGCAGACCATCGCGTTGCATACCGGCTACGACTTCCACTTGAAGCAATTGCCCACGCCCACCGGATATATAGGTGCCATCAAGGACGTGGTGATCCACGGTCTGCCACCCGTGGGTGCCCTGCTCAGCACCACCGCACGGCTTTCCATGCAGTTCATGCAGGTCACCCTGGTGGAGACCGAAGTGCGCGTGGACGACAAGGTGATCGCCGCCTGTACCATGAAAACCGTGATCGCCGAGCCGTGATGGTCATTCCGGAGGAGTTCGATATCAGGAAGTTCCTGCCGCACCGGGCACCGATGCTCATGGTGGACGAGCTTGTCACCCTCGATGTGCGTTCCGCCAGTTGCCGGTTCCATGTCACCGACAGCTGCCTCTTCGTGAAGGACGGTGAATTGAGCGGAGCGGGCCTGATCGAGCATGCGGCGCAAACCAGCACAGCCGTCGTGGGCCGGCGTTTTTTTCCGGAGGCCAAGGCCGGGGTGCCGGTACTGGGCTTCATCAGCGCGGTGAAGAACATCGAGATCGGCACCTTGCCGCGGGCTCGTCAGACGATCATCACACGTACCACGTTGGTGACGCACGTGCCCAACGGACCGGTGAGCCTCTGTGTGATGGAGGTGGAGTCGACCGTTGATGGTCGCACCGTGCTCAGCTGCAGCATGAACTTTGTGATCGAGCAGCGCGAGCCATGAAAAAGTCGGAGGTGCCCCAGGACGAGAGCGATCTGGCCAACGCCGGCTTCCGCGAGCTGTGCTATGCCACCGACGAGCAGGGCAACTACGTCACGGAGAACAGCACTGGCTGGGAGGTCAAGGCCGCCGCGCTCTCCAATGCCGTGGAGCGCATCCACCAGCGGACGGAGGAGGCGCGCCAACGGATGCAGGAAGGAAAGGCAAGCCCCATCGCGTACTACATGGAACTGAACCGGATGGACCTGCCGGTGCTGGCGGCCCATGTGGGCTTGTGGCGGTGGAGGGTGAAGCGGCATTTCGACCCGAAGCGGTTCGGCCGGTTGAGGGATCCGCTGCTGCGCAAGTATGCCGATGCCTTCAACATCACCGTGCAGCAATTGAAACATCCCGCCGACGCCGCATGAGCGAGCAGTTCCCACACAAGCAATCTGCGCACTGTGAGAACGGTGTCATCTCCGGCCTGCTCCGTTACCAGGGCGCGGCGGTGAGCGAGCCGATGGTCTTCGGGATCGGCTCCGGGCTGCTCTTCTGCCATATCCCTTTCCTGATGGTGGACCAAGCGCCCGCCTTCACCTACCGCTCCATGCCCGGCCAGATCTTCCGCACCTTCACCAAGCGGACGGGCATCCGGATGGAGCAGCGGAAATTCAGGGACACCAAGGAGGCACAGCGTGCGCTGGACACCAGCTTGGACCAAGGCCGGCCCGTGGGCCTGCAGGTGGGCGTGTACAACCTGCCCTACTTCCCGCCGGAATACCGCTTCCACTTCAACGCGCACAACCTGATCGTGTACGGAAAGCGTGGCGACCGCTACCTCATCAGCGACCCGGTGATGGAGGTGGTGACCGAGCTGAGCGAGGCCGAGCTGGAGAAGGTGCGTTTCGCAAAAGGGGCCTTCGCGCCCAAGGGCCAGATGTACTTTCCCGTGTCCGTGCCGGAAGAGGTGGACTGGAAAACGGCCATCCGAAAAGGTATGTCAAGGACCGCCCAGACCATGCTCGCACCGGTGCCCGTGGTGGGCTATCGGGGCATTCACTACACGGCGAACCTCATCCGCAAGTGGCCCGGTAAAGTCGGCAACAAAAAGGCCAATCATTACCTCGGCCAGATCGTGCGGATGCAGGAGGAGATCGGCACCGGCGGCGGTGGCTTCCGCTACATCTTCGCTGCCTTCCTGCAGGAAGCATCCAAGCTCGCCGACCATCCGGAATGGATGCCGATGAGCCATCGCATGACCGCCATCGGCGATCAATGGCGTGACTTCGCATTAGCTGCATCGCGCATCTACAGGGACCGCAACGCTCCAGCCGGTTCCTACAACGAAGTGGCCGCCATGCTGGACGCGCTGGCGGAGCAGGAAAAACTGTTCTTTCAGGACCTGAAGAAAACGGTGTGAACCAGCTGATCTCCACCCAAGCGCTGAACAAGCGGTACACCGGGGCCGAGCAGGCCGCGCTCCAGGACCTGGACCTGCACGTGGGTGCCGGAGAGTTCTTCGGACTGCTGGGGCCCAACGGTGCCGGAAAGACCACGTTGATCTCCATCCTCACCGGTTTGTTGCAACCCACTTCCGGGACGTATTCGATCCTCGGGACCGGCCAGAGCTCCGGCACGCGCGCGCTGCACGGCAAGGTGGGCATCGTCCCGCAGGAGATCGCCCTCTATCCGAGCCTCACGGCCACGGAGAACCTGAAGTTCTTCGCCAAGATGAACGGCGTGGAGGGCGATGCGCTGAACAACGACCTGCCGGAATTGTTGGACCGCATGGGCCTTGGTGCCCACGCCAAGAAAAAAGTCAGCATGCTTTCCGGCGGGATGAAGCGCATGGTGAACCTGATCGCCGGGGTCCTCCATCGGCCCTCCCTGCTCTTTCTCGATGAGCCCACCGTGGGTGTGGACGTGGATTCGCGCACGCGCATCGTAGCGTTGCTCAGGGACCTGAACGCGGAAGGCATGACGATCTTCTACACCTCCCACCTGATGGAGGAGGCCGAACAGCTCTGCACCCGGGTGGCCATCTTGAACCGGGGGCGCATGGTGTGCCAAGGCAGCCCTGCGGAACTGATCCGGGCGCGGCCACAGGCCACCACATTGGAACACGTGTACTTACAGGCCGTCCGGGAGCATGCGTGAGTTCCGGGCATCATTGGTGAAGGAGGTCCTGGTGCTGCGCCGGGACGTGGGCGCGTTGATCATCCTCTTCGTCATGCCCTTGCTGCTGGTGGTCTGCATCAGCATGGTGCAGCACGGCACCTTCAAGTCCATGACCGAGGCGCAGGTGGACGCGGTGCTCGTGGACCGGGACCATGGGCGGGTAGCGCAGCACCTGCGCGAAGCATTGACCGGGTCCGGACGGTTCAACATCCGCGTGATCGGCGATATGGATTCCGCAAAAGCCACCGTGCTCGCCGGTAAGGCACAACTGGCCATCCTGCTCCCGGAACGCCTCTCGAAGCATACGCACGGCCTGGTGAGCGCGCAGGTACACAAGCTGATGGTACGGATGGACCTGGTGCAGGACACGTTGCCCGAACCCCTGCCCGGCAGCGCCGATCCCGTGGTATTGTTCTTCGATCCGGCCACGCAGCCCTCCTTCCGCGCCGCAGTGAAAATGGGCCTTCAACAAGTGATGCTGCGGGTGGAGACGGAGGAGCTGATCACCACCTTGGAGGAAGAGATGGACGTGAAGCCGGACGCGGAGACGGTGGAGATGAACGGCTTTATCCCGCTGGAGGAACAGGCTGTAAAACAGGACATCGGGCCGGAGCCGGACTCCACCCAGCACAATGTGCCGGCGTGGACGGTCTTTGCCATTTTCTTCCTCATCGTGCCGCTCTCGATCGGCTTAGTGAAGGAAAAGGTGCAGCGGACGTTCATCCGGCTCAAGGCTTCCGGAACATCCGCCTCCGTGTTCATGCTGAGCAAGGTGGTGGTGTACTTGGGCGTGGCCCTGCTCCAGTTCACGTCCATCCTGCTCTTGGGCGTTTTCCTTTTTCCTTATCTGGGCCTGCCCGGATTGGCCGTGGCCGGACACCTGCCGCTGCTCTATCTCACGGCGCTGATGATCGGTCTGGCCGCGATCGGGCTGGGGGCGCTGATCGGCGCGGTGTCCACGAGCCACGAACAGGCAGCGCCCTTTGGGGCCACGCTCGTCGTGATCCTTTCCGCCATCGGCGGCATCTGGGTGCCGGTGTTCGCCATGCCGCCCGTGATGCAGAAGCTGTCCCTGTTCTCACCGCTCAATTGGGGACTGTCCGCATTCCATGAGGTCCTGCTGCGCCACGGCACGCTCACCGACCTTTTGCCCTGGTTCTCGGCTTTGTTGCTGTTCTTTGCAGTGACGGCGGCCATCGCCGTCCACCAATATGCGAAGAAGAGCGTCCAGTGAGCCGCGCACGGCCATCACCCACAGCACCACCGTGCGTGTGCGATTTGACGAGTGCGATCCCTTGGGCATCGTGTGGCACGGCAACTACATCCGTTACTTCGAGGATGGACGTGAGGCCTTCGGCCGGGAGCACGGGATATCCTACCTCAGCCAGCAGGAGCAGGGCTATGCCTCGCCGATCGTCCGCATGGAGTGCGACCACCAGCTGCCCTTGAAGTACGGTGACGTGGCGACGATCAATGTGTGGTTCTGCGATTCCCCGGCCGCCAAGATGATCTTTGAATACGAGGTCATGGACCCTCAGGGAAAGGTGGCCTGCACGGGCCGGTCCGTGCAGGTCTTCGTGTTCACCGGCGGGGATCTGGCCCTCACCGCGCCTGAGAAATTCCTGGAATGGAAGCGTAAGATGGGCCTGCTGAATGGTTGATGTCCGCCTTTCCTTCTCCAACACGATCAATGCGTTGGGAGCGGATGTCCGCTCGGTGTTCCAAGCGCTGAGCGAGGGACGCACCGGCCTTCAGCAAATGGACGGATGGCAGCGGCTCCGGATGCCCTTGTGCTTTTCGCGGATCGAGGATGATCTGTTGCAGGACTGCTTTCAGGCTGCCGAAGGTGGACCCGGCAAGACCCGTTTGGAACAGCTGATGATCGCCTCGTTGCACGATGTGGTCCAGCGTTCCGGCGTGAAGTTGGACGCGCGCACGGGCCTGATCATCGCCACCACCAAGGGCAATATCGACGCGTTGGCCAAAGCCTCGCAATTCCCCGCTGAAAGGGCCGAACTCGCGGAATTAGGCAAGCAGGTGGCATCGCATTTCGGCATCCCGAACACGCCCGTGATCCTCTCCAACGCCTGCGTCTCCGGCTTGCTCGCGTTAGTCGTTGCGCGGCGCTTCATCGAGAACGGGACTTACGATCACGTGCTGGTCACTACCGGCGACCTGCTGAGCGAATTCGTGCTCTCCGGCTTCAACGCCTTCCAGGCCCTCAGTGCCGAACCGTGCCGACCGTACTGCGTCCGGCGCGGTGGCATCAACCTCGGTGAAGCGGTGGCCTCCGCGTTGGTCACCCGCGATGCCTCCTTCTTTTCGGAGGACAATGTGCGCATCGTAGGCTCCGGATCTTGCAACGATGCGAACCATATCTCCGGGCCGTCACGCACCGGTGAAGGGCTCTTTCGCAGCATCAGCCTCGCGATGCAAGAGGCCGACGTCACACCGGACGACCTCCAGCTGATCTCGGCCCATGGCACCGCCACGGTCTTCAACGATGAGATGGAATCCATCGCCTTCAAGCGGAGCGGCCTTTCGCACGTGCCCTTGCACAGCCTGAAGGGCTACTTCGGCCATTGCCTCGGCGCGGCCGGCCTCTTGGAAACATTGATCGCCGCACAATGCCTGTACCAGGGCCGCACCATTGCTTCGGCCGGTTTCGCGGAGCTGGGCGTGTCGCAACCGTTGAACGTGATCATCAGGTCCGGTGATGCCGACATGCGCCGCTTCATCAAGACCGCCTCCGGCTTCGGCGGATGCAACACGGCCGTGGTATTTGAACGAGCCGAAGCATGACGGACGGACACGGCATACGGAGCTGGTGCAGCATCAGCCAAGGGCGCGTGATGCTGAACGGGGAATTGCTCCATCAAGCTTCGGCACCGGACTTCCGGGAGGTGATGCGAAGCACCTACAAAGCCCTGGGGATCGATCACGCCAAGTTCCACAAGATGGATCCCTTGAGCAAGTTGGCCTTCCTGACAGCGGAGGTTCTCCTAGGCGAGGCGAAGCGTGCCGGCAACTTCAGCCGGGAGACCGCACTGGTGTTCGCGAACCGCAGCTCCTGCATCGACAGCGACCGCAAGCACCAGCTAAGCTTGGACGATCCGGGGAATGAATGGCCCAGCCCGGCGGTGTTCGTGTATACCTTGCCGAACATCTGCTTAGGGGAGATCAGCATCCGCCACCAGCTCTACACCGAAAGTTGTTTCTTTATCGCCGAGGAATTCGACCCGGCGACCATGAACCGATATGCCGACCCACTTTTGCAAAGCGGCATCGCTGAGCAGGTGCTCTGCGCATGGGTGGAAAAGAATGACGATCATTACACATCCTTCGCATACCTGCTGGACCGGGCGGATCCCGGAACGGCCCGCGACGCGATACTACTGAAGACACAAAAGGAACAATGAGCGAACTGAAACAGGAACTGAAGAAGAAGATCATCACCCAGCTGAACCTGGAGGATGTGGCCATCGAGGATTTTGAGGACAGCACCCCGCTTTTCGGCGAAGGCGTAGGTCTGGATTCCATCGACGCGCTGGAACTGATCGTGATGATGGACAAGGATTACGGCATCCGCCTCACCGATCCCAAGGAAGGCCGGAAAGTCTTTGAATCGGTGGACGTGATGGCGGCCTACATTGAGGAGCATCGCACCAAGTAGGTCTTTCAGCGCGGGGCGATGACCAAGGGCGTGGCGGTCACTGGGATGGGGATCATCTCCGCCATCGGCGCGGACGTGCCCGGGAATCTCGCCGCGTTGCGGGAAGGTCGATCGGGGATCGGACCCATCACCCGGTTGCCAACGCACTTGGCGGGGACGGTTCAAGTGGGCGGGATCGCGCTGAGCGATGAGGACCTGGCCGACCTGCTGGGCCACCCTTCCGAGGGGCCGCACACACGTACCTCATTGCTGGGAAGCGTGGCCGCGGAGGAAGCACTGCGCCAAGCCGGCCTGATGAGCGTCGATCGCCAGAACCTCGGTTTGATCACGGCCACCACGGTGGGGGGCATGGATGTCACGGAGAAGTACTTCTACGAGTACCTCACATCGGATGAGCATCTGGCCTCGATCGACACGCTGCATGCCGGACACACCGGGCAGATGATCGCGGACCATCTCGGTATCGCCAACGGCTTCGTCACCACCATCAGTACCGCCTGCTCCTCGGCCTCCAACGCCATCATGCTGGGCGCGCGGATGATCAAGGCCGGCATGATGGACCGCGTGCTCGTGGGCGGCGTGGACTGCCTCTCGAAGTTCACGCTCAACGGCTTCAACACCTTGATGATCCTCTCCGCCTCACGGAACAGGCCCTTCAGCGAGGACCGTGATGGATTGAACCTTGGCGAGGCCGCTGCATACTTGGTCCTGGAATCGGATGCGAGCGTGAAAGCCCGCAATGCAACGCCGATCGCCTATGTGGCGGGATACAGCAACGCCAACGACGCCCACCACCAGACCGCATCCTCGGAGAACGGCGACGGTGCCACCGCCGCCATGTTGGGGGCCTTGCGCACCGCGGGCCTTTCCCCTTCGGACATCGACCACATCAACGCGCACGGCACTGCCACGCCCAACAACGACCTCAGTGAAGGCCGCGCTTTCAAGCGCGTGTTCGGGGAACGCGTGCCGCCGTTCACCAGCACCAAACCCTACACCGGGCACACCTTGGCCGCGGCCGGGGCGGTGGAAGCGGTCTTCTCCATTTTGGCCATGCAGCAGCAGGTAGTGTTCCCCACGCTGAACTTCACGGGCGGCATGAGCGAGTTCGACCTCCGGCCGATCACGAAGTTGACCGACATGCCGTTGACCAGCGTGCTCAGCAATTCATTGGGCTTCGGCGGCAACTGTTCCTCCTTGATCCTTGTGAAAGCCTGATGGCGAAGCCGGTCTACATCAACGGCATGGGCACGGTGACGGCGCAGGGCACGCACGACCCCGAACGCCTCTTTGGCGGACCCGTGCTGTACGATGCGGATGCATGGCACGCCATCGCCCCGGACTACAGCAAGATCATTCCGGGCTCCGAGGCGCGCCGCCTTTCCACCGGCATGAAGATGAGCATCGCGGCCACGAAGGCGGCCATGGAACAGGCCGGCGTGGAGCGGGTGGACGCCGTGATCACCGGCACCGGCATGGGATGCATCCGGGATTCGGAGAAATTCCTGCGCGCCATCCTGGACAATGACGAGCAGTTCCTCACGCCCACGCCCTTCATCCAATCCACGCACAACTCCGTGGCTGGCCATTTGGCGCGCATGCTTGCGTGCACCGGTTACAACTTCACCTATGTACACGGCAGCAACTCCTTTGCCTCCTCGGTCATCGATGGCAGGATGCAACTGCGCAACGGTGATGCGGAGGTCGTGCTCATCGGCGGAGTTGACGAACTGGGCGATCACTCCACCGAGCTGCACCGCAGGAACGGGCACATCAAAGGGAAGTCCGTGCCTTCCGCTGGATTGTTGGTCTCCACCACCAGCGGCGCGCTCTTCGGCGAAGGGGCCGGCTTCTTCGTGCTGGGTACCGTAAAGGGGCCCGCGACGCATGCCGAACTGCTTGCGGTGAAGGCTTGGCACAAGACCGGTGCGGAAGGCATCGAACAGCATGTGCTGGATTTTTTGAGGGAAAACGGACTGAGTCCGGGGGATGTGGACGCCGTGGTGCTGGGCCGCAATGGGGATGGCGATCATGACGGCTACTACAACAAACTGGACCAAGGGCTTTTCAAACAGCACACGCAGCTCGCGTACAAGCATCGTACGGGCGAGTTCCATACCGTACCGACCTTCGCCATGTACTTGGCGGCAAGGGTGTTGGAACGTGGTGCCGTACCACCGGCCTATCTGCTGAAGAACCCGCCAAGCGGCACGATCAGGACCATCCTGCAATACGACCAATACCGCAGCGTGGACCATAACCTCACCTTGCTGCGGAAATGTTGAGCCGATGAAGCATCGCTACGTGATCCTCTCGGTCGCGGTGCTGGCCATCGCGTTCTTCCTGCTGAAAGCGCCATGGTGGGCGTGGGCCTTACTGGTCGCGGTATGGCTGGTGGTGGCCGTGGCAGGTTCTTCCCTTCTCCGCTGGCAATACCATCTTCCCGTGCTTTTCCGTTCGCCACGGGAGCATGATGACCGGGTGGCGATCACCTTCGATGACGGTCCGGACCCGGTGATCACGCCGCAGGTGCTGAAGCTCCTTGCGGACCATGGTGCCAAGGCCACTTTTTTCTGCATCGGCAAGCGGGCGCAGGCGCATCCCGGCATCGTGAAGGACATCATCGGCCAAGGCCACACCGTGGGCAACCACGGCTTTTCCCACAGCAACACCTTCGGCTTCAAGTCCACCGGGGCGGTGATCAAAGAGCTGCAGGACAGCGAACGGACGGTGCAGGAACTGACAGGGCTGAGGATGCGGCTCTTCCGCCCCCCGTTCGGCGTGACGAACCCGCCGATCGCAAGGGCTGTGGCGGCACAAGATCTGGTGTGCGTGGGCTGGAGCATCCGCTCGTTGGACACCACGCGGCGCAGTGCCGACCAAGTGTGGAAGCGGGTCGTACGCCGCTTGAAAGGGGGTGAAGTGGTCCTGTTGCACGATACGGGTGAAAAGTGTGTGGAGGTCTTGGAACGATTGTTGAGTTTTATGCGCGCCAACGACTTGTCCGGCGTACCCGTGGACCAGTTGTTGGGCATCAAACCCTACCGAGGATGAGGAACGTTCTGATCACCCTGCTGACCTGCTGCTTTGTACAGGCTGCTTTCGCGCAGGGCGCACCCATGTCGAAAGCCCAAGGGGAGCAGTTCGAGCAGGAACTTCTGAAGAGCACTGCGAACACACGGACGCTGCAAAGTGATTTCACGCAGTACAAGCACATGGACCTGCTGACGAAGGACATCGTGTCTTCCGGCACCATGTCCTTCCGCAGCCCGAACACCGTGAAGTGGGCCTACACCAAGCCCTACGACTACAGCATCATCTTCAAGGACGGCATGATGAAGGTGAACGACGGCGGCCGGAAGAGCGAGATGGACATCGGCAGCCACAAGCTGCTGGCGCAGGTCAGCGATATGATGACGAAAAGCGTGCGCGGCGACCTGTTCAAGGATCCCGCGTTCAACGTCAGCCTTTTTTCCGGGCCGAAATATGACGTGGTGGTGCTGAAGCCGAAGGACAAGGAATTGGCCGGATACGTCAAACAACTGGAGCTCAACTTCGGGAAAGAGGACCGGAAGATCGTGGAGCTGAAGATCATCGAGCCCGGCGACGACCATACGCGCATCGTCATCAGCAACCTCAAGACAAATCCCGCTTTGGACGATGCGGTTTTTGCTCATTAGTCTTCTCGTTCCGCTGCTGCTGCAGGCCTGTTCACCCGCCACCACCAAGGGGATGACGGAGCAGCGTTCGGCCGTTGCCACCGTAAACAACCCGTACTTCAGCCGCACCGATGTGGACTACCTGTACAAGATGAACATCCAGTTCGGGGATCGTAATTTCGGGGGCTTGTTGGTGGTGAAGAAACTCGATGACCAACGGCACCGTGTGGTGCTGATGGGGGAGATGGGGAACAAGTTCCTTGACCTCACCATGGGCCAAGGCAGGACGGTGAAGAACTTCGCCATACCGGAGTTGGACAAGCGCCCGCTGATCCACGTGCTGGGCACGGACCTGGCGATGATGGTACACGAGAATGTGCCCGTGCGTGGGGAGTTTGAAGCTGATGGGACCGCGGTTTTTCTTTCGCGGCAGGGCGAAGGGCGCCAATACCTTTTCTTTGCACGACCGACCGGCGAACTGCAACGCGTCGTGCGGAGGGGATACGGCAAGGAGCGCGTGGAGCTGAAGTTCACCCCCGGCGCGGAAGGATCCGCATCGCACATCACCATCACCCACCTGACCCGGCCACTGACCATCGACCTGGACAGGATCAACAATTGAAGCCACGCATGCTGATCAAAGGACTTTACACCGTGACCCGGACCGTACAGGAAGGCGACCGGATCACCGCGTCCGTGCATCTGGACGAGCACCACGCCGTTTTCAAAGGGCACTTTCCCGATCAGCCGGTGATGCCCGGCGTGTGCACGTTGCAGATCGTACAGGAACTGCTGGAAGAACACTTGGGGCGATCGCTCCGGCTCAGCAGCGCATCGAACATCAAGTTCATGGCCTTGATCGATCCCAGGATACACCCGGACCTGGACTTCGACCTGACGAAGACCGCCACGGAACAAGGGGTGAAAGTGTCGGCCAAGGTCCACTTCAAGGATACGCTGGCCGTGAAGCTGAGCGCGGAATTCCAAAGTGTTTGACATCAATAGCACTACCATGAGGACCGCTTGGTTGATCGCACTTCTGTTCCCCGTGATGGTGCTGGCGCAGGACCTCGCGGCCGAACGGGAGCTCTATCCCTTGGCCCATAAGGACGAGCAGACAGCCGCGGAATTACTGAAGCTGACGGCCGATGCGGATACCGCAGTACCCACGCAAACAGCCTACCGCGGTGCTGCGCTGATGATAGCCGCCCAATTTGCCAGCGGGATCAGCGGCAAATTGAAGCTTTTCAATGAGGGCAAGGACCTGATGGCCAAGGCCGCCGAAGCCGCCCCGGAGAGCGTGGAGGTCCGTTTCCTTCGGATGACCGTCCAAGAGAACGCCCCCGGCTTTCTGTTGTACAAGGGTGACCTTCAACAGGACAAGGATTTTATCCTCGGACATTTTTCGGCCGAGAAGGATGCCGGATTGAAAAAGATGATCCGGACCCATGCCCGCACTTCCTCGGTGTACTCGGACGAGGAGAAGGCGAAGCTGCTGCCGGTTCGATAGTCACCGCCTATTTTCGCAAGCTATCATGGAAGTTCCGATCCGCACGGCTTCCCCGTCCATGTCCTTGCCCGAGCACATCGCCACCTTCAAGCAACTGGGTTGTTGCGTGCTGATGCCCACGTACAACAACGCGGGCACCTTGCGCAAGGTGATCCAGGGTGTGCTGGACTACTGCGATGACGTGATCGTGGTGAACGACGGTTCCACGGACGGCACGGCGGAGATCCTGAAAGACTTTCCCCAGGTCCGGCAGCTGCATTTTCCAGAGAACCAAGGCAAGGGCGCAGCATTGCGCGCCGGTTTCAAGGAGGCGCGGGAACATGGGTTCAGGTATGCCATCACCATCGACAGCGACGGCCAGCATTATCCCGAGGACCTTCCCATCTTCTTGGAGGAGCTGAAGCAGCACATTTCACCGGAGGGCCTTCTGTTGATCGGGGCGCGGAACATGGGCCAGACAAGTGTGCCGCGCAAAAGCAGCTTCGGCAACCGCTTCAGTAATTTCTGGTACTGGGTGGAAACGGGCATCAAGCTGAAGGACACCCAGAGCGGATTCCGGGCCTATCCACTGGGACCAATGGAGCGGATCCCGTTCTGGAGCGCCCGCTTCGAATTCGAGATCGAGGTGATCGTGCGTGCCGCTTGGGACGGGGTGACGGTGCGGAACATTCCGGTCAGGGTGAAATACGATATCGACGAACGGGTGTCGCACTTCAGGCCAGGAGCGGATTTCGGACGCATCAGCGTGATGAACACCTTGCTGGTGCTGATGATGATCTTCTACATCAAACCCCGCGATATCTATGCCTACTTCGCGCAGAAGGGGTGGAAACGCTCCCTGCGTGAACAGCTGATCGGACCTCAGGACAGCGATGCGAAGAAGGCGCTTTCCTTAGGCATCGGTGTGTTCATAGGGATCAGCCCGTTGTGGGGACTGCAGACCCTCATCGCTGTCGGTGCCGCTGTGATGTTCAAGCTCAACCGCGCTTTGGCTTTCGCGGGGTCCAACGTCAGCATCCCACCCATGATACCGGTCGTCATCTTGGGCAGCATCGGCGTTGGCGAGGCCCTGCTCGGCGGTGAGGAGATCTCGATGGCCATTGACCTGGACCACATCGACTTCGACCACTTGAACCTCCTGCCGAAGCTGAAGGTCTATGTGGTCGGCAGCATCGCTTTGGCCACGATCTGCGGAGTGCTGGCCGGCCTTATCACATACGGCCTATTGCGCCTCTTCAAATGGCGTGCGGCCTGAAGAAATGGTGAACGCTTGGTACACGGTCCATAAAGCGCTGGCGAAGCGTCCTTGGTGGAGCCTTGCCCTGCTCGTGCTTCTGTTCGCGGGCATGACCTACGTAACCGTCCACCTCCCGTTGGAAGAGGATATCACCAAGCTCATTCCGGTCAAGGAAGGGGAGCAGAACCTGCAGCGCGTGCTGCGGACGGTGCGTTTCACGGACAAGATCGTGGTGAATGTCGCCTTGCAAGAGAACGGGGAAGAGGGCGACCTCATCACCTACGCGGACCGTTTTCTGGACAGCCTGCACGCTCGTTGTGAACCCTTTGTAGAGGCCGTGCAAGGCCAGGTGGGCTCAGACGACATGGCCCGCACCATGGCCTACGTGCAGGACAACCTGCCCCAATTCCTGGACGACGCGGATTATCAAAAGCTCGCAGGGGTGATCCGCCATGATTCACTTGAGGCGATCAACGAACGCAACTTCAGGACGCTCATCTCTCCTTCGGGGCTGATCGCCAAGGACATCATCCGCCAGGACCCCTTCGGCCTGACCTTCGACGGGTTGAGCAAGCTCAAAGAAATGGGTGTTGGCGATGCGCTCACCCTGCACGACGGCTATCTGCTGAGCAAGGACCATCGGAACCTGCTGCTCTTCATCACACCGAAGATCAGCTCGGACAAGACGGCGGAAAACGATGTGTTCGTCAACACACTGTATGCCATCAACTCCGGCCTGAACAACGCCTACCAAGGGAAGGCTTCGGCGGAATACTTCGGCTCGGTGCTCATCGCCGTGGCCAATGCCGAACGCATCAAGGCCGATGTGCGCAATTCCATGATCATCGCGGTGGTGCTGCTGCTCGCGCTGTTGCTCTTCTTCTTCAGGCGAACCTCGGTCAGCATCATTCTGTTCGTACCCTCGTTGTTCGGCGGCCTCTTGGGCATTTGTGTGCTCTATTTCCTGCGGGACGGCGTTTCTGCTATTTCGCTCGGAATCGGCTCCGTGGTCCTTGGCTGCACGCTGGACTATTCGCTCCATATTCTTACCCATCTGCGCGAGCGCGGCTCGGTACAGGACGTCTATCGCGAAGTGGCCAGCCCGATCCTTGTCAGCAGCCTCACCACGGCATGCGCGTTCCTCTGCCTGATCTTCCTCCGGTCGCAGGCGCTGCAGGATCTTGGTGTCTTCTGCGCCATGGCCGTACTTGCGGCGGCGGTCTTCGCCCTCGTATTCATTCCGCTGGCGTACCGGCCGGGCAAAAAAGAGATCGCCAAGGAAACCCTGCTCGACCGCATTGCCGCCTTCCCCTACCACAGTAGCCGCTGGTCCCTGGGTGGATTGGCGGTCCTGCTGATCATCAGTTGCTTCACCTATTCCAAGGTGCATTTCGACAACGACCTCTCGAAGATGAATTACATGCCCGCGGACCAGCAGCGGGCAGAGGATGATCTGGACAGCATCTCCGACCTGGCCACGCAGTCCATCCACGTGGTGGCCTTCGCCCCGCACCTCCAGGAGGCCTTGCAGGTGAACGATAAGGTGTTCAAGGACCTGCAGGAACTGCAGGACAAAAAGCTGATCAAGGGCTTCAGTTCCATCGCCACCGTGCTGCATTCAAACCAAGAGCGGGCACGGCGCACGGAACGTTGGAACAGCTTCTGGACCACGTCGCGCAAGGATACCGTGGAGCATGGATTGATCGCATCGGGGAATGCCGTCGGGCTGAAACCCGCCACCTACCAGCCCTTCTTCGACCGCTTGGACCATGCCGCCGTGGACAGCGTGAGCAACCCCATGGCCACCATCGGGGCGTTGGACCCGGCGGATTTCATTTCGGGGCAGGACGGGTTCTGGACCGTCGCCAGCATTGTGCGTGTGGAGCGCGACGGGATGGCCGCCGTGCGAGCGCGGTTCGCGGGCATGCCCCATGTGCTCACGCTGGACAGGCAGCACACCATGGAGAGCTTTCTGAAGGACCTGAAGACGGACTTCAACAAACTGGTGCTGTACTCCTTCTTCGTGGTGGTGCTGATCCTGTTCGCGTACTTCCGCAGCGGCACCCTCGTCCTCGTGACCGCATTGCCCATCGTGCTCACGTGGCTGATCACCATCGGCTTCATGGGGCTGGTCGGGATGCACCTGAACATCTTCAACATCATGATCTGCACATTCATCTTCGGGATGGGCATTGACTACAGCATCTTCATCACGCGGGGGCTATTGCTTCAGCTAAGCACGGGCATCGATCATGTCCGCACCCACAAAACATCCATCGTGCTATCGGTCATCACCACCCTCTTGGGTGTGGGGGTGCTGGTGTTCGCGAAACACCCCGCGTTGTACTCCATTTCCATCGTGGCCATCATCGGCATCGTCGCCGCCATGCTGGTGTCCTTCACCGTCCAGCCCTGGTTGTTCAGGCTCTTTGTGGGCGGTCCGGAGCGCAGGCCGGTCAGACTTCGGATGTTGCTGCATTCGATGTTGTCGTTCACCTACTTCGGCTTGGGCGGCCTGGTCCTTTCCTTATGCGTCAGCTTCCTGCTGCCGATCATCCCGGTCAGCAAGAAGGTGAAAATGGCTTGGTTCCACCGCAGCATCTCGGCATTCAAAAAGTCGGTGCTCTACAGCAATCCTTTCGTGCGGAAGCAGGTGTTGAACCCCCAAGGGGAAACCTTTGAGCGCCCCGCCATCATGGTCGCCAACCACACGTCCTTCTTGGACATTCTGGCCATGGGCATGTTGCATCCCAAGGTCATTTTCCTGGTGAACGACTGGGTGCATGACTCGCCCATCTTCGGCAAAGTGGTGCAGTTGGCCGGTGGATATCCGGTGTCGCGAGGCATTGAGAACGGCCTGGAGCACCTGCGGGAAAAGATGCGGCAGGGTTACTCGCTCATGGTGTTCCCGGAAGGGACCCGTTCCAGGAACTTGGGCTTGCGCCGCTTCCACAAGGGCGCGTTCTATCTCGCGCACCAGTTCAAGATGGACATCGTGCCCGTGCTGATCCACGGAAATTCCGAGGTGCTGCCAAAGGGCACCTTTGTGATCCGCGACGGGCGCATCGACATCAGCATCCTGCCCCGCATCGCACACGGATCACCTGAATTCGGCACGGACGCCCGGGACACCACCAAGCGGATCTCCGTCGCGTTCAAGAAGGAGTTCCTCAAACTGCGCAGAAGCACGGAAGGACCGACGTACTTCCATAAAGAAGTACTGGATGAATATCGCTACAGGGCCCCGGCGCGCTTCAGGGCGTTGAAGCGTCTGCTGAAAAAGCAGGCCGAAGCCTATCACGAACTGATGGTGAAGATCCCCTTGGACGCAACGGTGCTCCACCTTTCCCGGAGGGGTGGGCACCTCGACCTGTGCTTAGCCTTGGACGGACCCAACAGGAAGCTGCGTACATTCATCGGCCACGAAGGCGACCGCGCCGTCGTAATGAACGGAGTGATCGACCATACACATGACCATATCGCGGTGCTGATGAGCAAAGAGGAAGCCATGCTACAGGAGGCGGACATCGCGCTGGTGGAAGAGGGGGTATTGACACCGGACGAGCTGGCTTCACTGCAAGCACGCTTCCCGGACAACTTGTTTTTGCACGCATGAGGAAGCGGTACGACCACGTGGTGGTGGGCAGTGGCATGGGCGGCTTGGCCACGGCGATCACCTTGGCCAAGGAGGGACATTCCGTATGCGTGCTGGAGAAGAACAATCAGTTCGGCGGAAACCTGCAGACCTTCGTGCGAAGCCGGACCATTTTTGACACCGGCGTACACTATCTCGGCGGGCTGGCACCGGGCCATAACCTGCACCGGTACTTCAAGTACTTGGGCATCATGGACCAATTGGAGGTCCGTCAGCTGGCCATGGACGGCTTCGACGTCTTCTCCTTCGATGGGGATGATCGGCGATACCGGCACGCGCAGGGCATAGAACGTTTTGCGGCGGTGCTGAAAGAGCAATTCCCCAAGGAAGAGCAGGCCATAGATGCCTACTGCTCGAAACTGCGGGAGTTTTGCGCCAAGTTCCCGATGTATGAACTCAAACCCGGCGCGCCCTATACTGACGAATCCGGGCTACTTACACTCGGCGCACGCGAATACATCGATTCGTTGACGGAGGACAAGGTCCTGCGCGCCGTGCTGGGGGGCAGCAACCTGCTTTATGCCGGGGACCATGACCGCTCCCCTTTTTACGTGCATGCTCTTTCGGTCTACTCATACATACAAAGTGCCTATCGCGTCGTGCGTGGCGGAAGTCAGATCACCAAGCTCCTCGTGCGTGAACTGCGCAAGCACGGCGGAGAGATCCTCAAGCATCACGAGGTGGAGCGGTTCGAGTTCGAAGGCGACCGGATCAAGGGCGCGCGCTGCCGCAACGGGGTCCTGGTGGAAGGGGATAACTTCATTTCCAACCTCGACCCCAAGCGCACCATTGCGATGGCCGGCACGGAGCGCTTCAGAAAGTCCTACGTGAAGCGGGTGAACAGCATCGAGCCCACCATCGGTGCCTTCTGCCTCTACATCGTGCTGAAGCCCCGTTCGCTCCCGTACATGGACCATAACATCTATCACTTCCGCACCTTGGACGATGTGTGGAAGGGGCAGGATTACCGCGAGGATGATTGGCCGCGCGGGTTCATGATCTCCATGGGGGAAAAGCCCGTGAAGGACGAATGGGCCGAGAACATGACGGTGATGACCTACATGAAATTCGAGGCCACGGCCCCATGGGCGGACAGCGTCAATACCGTGATCGACGTGAACGACCGCGGCCAGAGCTATGAGGAGTTCAAGGCGGAACATACCGAACGGTTGCTGAACGAAGTGTGCAAGCGGGTCCCTGCCTTGCGAGGCTGCATCGCCGAGGTATACGCATCCACTCCGTTGTCCTATCGCGATTACATCCATTGCGACAGCGGGGGCATGTACGGCTACGTGAAGGACGTGAACGCTCCGCTCCGCTCCTTCATCTCCTCGCGGACCAAGGTGCCCAACCTGTATATCACCGGGCAATGCACCAATATGCACGGCATCCTGGGCGTTACCATTTCCGCGATGCTCACGTGCTCGGACATACTGGGGAAAGGCACCATCTTGGAAAAGGTCCTGCAAGTGCCGGAGTCTTCGCAATCAGCATAAGTGAGCCACATGGACCGGATACAGCTCACCGATGTGCCGCGGGTGAAGACCATCAGCAAGGAGGCCTTTGTGCAAGACTTTTATCGGCCCCAACTCCCAGTGCTGATCGAGAAGCTCACCAGGGATTGGCCCGCGCGTGAAAAGTGGAACTTGGACTACATGCGCTCGATCGCGGGGGACCAAGTGGTGCCCTTGTACAACAACAAGCCGGCCACCGGAAAACAAAGCGTCTATGCGCCGGTGGCGGAGATGCCGCTGGCCGAATACATCGATATCCTGGAGGCCGGGCCCACCGATCTGCGCATATTCTTCTATAACATCCTGGACCGGAAGCCCGAGATGCTGAAGGACTTTGAATACCCGGACATCGGCCTGAAGTTCTTCAAGCGGCTGCCCGCTCTTTTCTTCGGTGGCGGCCGGTCCAAAGTGTTCATGCACTACGACATCGATCTGCCGGACAGCATGCACGTCCATTTCCAAGGCAACAAGAGCGTCACCTTGTTCGGTCCGGACCAGACCAAATACCTCTACCGGGTACCCTTCTCCATCCACAACCTGGAGAGCATCGACATGGACGCCCCGGACTTCGACCGCTTCCCGGCGCTGCGCCATGCACGGGGCCAGCACGCCCAAATGAAACATGGCGATGCGCTCTACATGCCCAGTGGCTATTGGCATTACATCAAGTACTTGGACGCCGGTTTCTCCTTGACCTTGCGGGCGCTCCCACGCAGCCCGGAACGCGCGGCCAACATGCTGTACAACGTCATGGTGATGCGCCATTTCGACAACATCATGCGCAAGATGCAAGGACAGAAGTGGCTGGACAGGAAGAACCGCTGGGCGCAGGAACGCACGGATAAATGGCTGAGGGAGGCACGGCCTTGAAGTGATGCGTAGCAGGGTGAACAGCCTGATCGGAGCCGCTCTACTGGCCACACTGCTAAGTTCCTGTGGTGTGCGAAAGGCGCTGCACCACATGCCGGACCTCAGCGGCTACAACGATAGCATTCCACAAGTGCAGTTGCTGGACAGTGCCGGTGACGTCCGCCGGTGCGGCACGGGCACCTTGCTCCGGAACGACCACGGGCTGTGGGAATTACGGCTGCAAGGCGATCCGCTGGAGCTCGGCCTCTATCAAGGTGCCTTGGAAGGGGACCTGTACCGGCATCAGGAGAACATTTTTTTTGATAAGATCAAGGACCTGGTGCCGAAGCCCGGGAAACAACGCCTGCTGATCAAGTTCTTAGGCTGGTTCAACCGCAACATGTACAAGCATGTCACCAATGAATACCTCGCGGAGATCGAAGGACTTTCACGCTATGACGGGCATACGTACGACCATGTGGCACCGGCCTATATGCGTGCGCTGTACCTGCACGGCGCGCATGACATCGGCCATGCCGTGCAGCAGATGGCCTTGGTGGAATGCAGCTCGTTCGCAGCGTGGGGCGAAAGCAGCTGTGACGGCGAGCTGATCATCGGGCGCAACTTCGATTTTTATGCGGGCGATGCGTTTGCGGAGAACCGCGTCGTGTCCTTCATCGCACCCGCGCTCGGGCACCGCTTCATGTCGGTCTCCTGGCCGGGCTTCATCGGCGTGCTATCGGGCATGAACGACCAGGGGCTCACCGTCACCATGAACTCCGGAAGGTCCAGCGTACCGCTTCAGGCCAAGACGCCCATCAGCATCCTGGCCTTGGAGATCATGCAGTACGCCAGCACCATCGATGAGGCCGTCGCGATCGCGAAGAAGCGCGACGTCTTCGTTTCCGAGTCGCTGATGATCGGCAGCGCCAAGGACGGCCGGGCCGTGGTGATCGAGAAGTCGCCGCGCAAGATGGACGTGTTCCAAGTGCCTGGCGCGGATCACCTCGTCTGCACGAACCACTTCCAGGGAGAGGCTTACGCCAAGGACCGCCGCAACAGGCAGCAGATCGCAGAAAGCCACTCCATGTACCGCTTTGAGCGCTTGGAGGAACTGATCGCCCGAACCCCGTGCATGGACCCGCCGGCAGCAGCGGCCATTCTGCGGGAACGAAAAGGCTTGAAGGATGCGCCCTTGGGCAATGGGAATGAGCTCGCCATCAACCAGCTGATGGCGCATCACTCCATCATCTTCAAGCCGGAAAGCAGACAGGTATGGATCTCCACACCGCCCTATCAGCTCGGTGACTACATCGCTTATGACCTCGACGAAGTGTTCAACGACATGAAGGCGACAGACACTGTGAAGTCTTTCATGATCGACTCGCTGGCCATCCCCGCCGATCCCTTTGAGCATACCAAGGAATTCGCTGATTACGAACAGTTCAGGCTCAAGCGTACCGAATTGGAGAAGGCGCACCATTCAGGCGATGAAATGCCGGACCCGGATGCCATCGTGCCCTTGAACCCCGGATCCTGGGAAGCGCATTACCTCGCCGGTGCGTACCATTATGCCCACCGCGAATACAACAAAGCGGAGGAACAATTGGAACAAGCGCTGAAGCTGCCAATACCGTACACCCACAAGCGGGAGCAGATCGGGAAGCTCCTGCACAAGAGCCGCAAAAAAGCCAAGCATTGAACGCTGAACCGGATACCGCCACACCGCAACAGGTGAAGGATGTGCAAGAGGCAGGCTTGCGTGCGCAGATCGCGCATGTGGCAGCGCATTCGCCATTCTACAAAAGCCTGTTCAAGCTGCACGGTATCGATCCCACATCGATCCGTTCATTGGAAGATCTGCGCCGGATCCCCTGCACGGACAAGGACCAGTTGCGTGACCACAACATGGACTTCCTGTGCGTGCCCCGCGAGCAGGTGGCCGACTTCGTCGCCACGTCCGGCACCACCGGCGAGCCTGTCGTCATCGCCTTGAGCGATGGTGACCTGGACCGCTTGGCGCGGAACGAGGCGCTCTCCTTCGCCTGTGCCGGTGTGCAACCCGGTGATGTGATCCAGCTCATGGCCACCATGGACCGCCGCTTCATGGCGGGCTTGGCGTACTTCCTCGGTGCCCGGAAGTTGGGTGCCGGCATCATCCGCACCGGTGCGGGATCGCCGCAATTGCAGTGGTCCTCCATCGAACGCCTGCGCCCGGACCACTTGGTCGCCGTGCCTTCCTTCCTCTTGAAGATGCTCCAGTACGCAGCGGAGAACGGCATCGATCCGAAGTCCACTTCCGTACGGTCCATCATCTGCATCGGTGAGCCGGTGCGCGATCGCCAACTGGCTCCCAATGCCCTGGCCAGAAGGATCCAGGATGCATGGCCGATCGCCTTGCACGGCACCTACGCCTCCACCGAAATGGCCACGGCTTTCACGGAGTGCGGTCAATTCAACGGAGGTCATCATCGCCCGGAGCTGATCATCACTGAGATAGTGGACGAGAATGGTGCGCCCGTGAAACCCGGTGAAGCCGGTGAGCTCGTCGTGACCCCGCTAGGCGTCGAGGCCATGCCACTGATCCGCTTCCGCACCGGCGACATCGTGGAGGCGCATCACGAGGCGTGCGCGTGTGGACGCACCACCATGCGCTTAGGCCCGGTACTGGGGCGCAAACAACACATGGTGAAGTACAAAGGGACCACCCTGTACCCGCCCGTGCTGAACGACCTACTGGCAAGTTTCCTTGAGGTGGAAGCCTCCGTGGTGATCATCGACCGCGATGAGCTGGGCCACGACGAGGTCGTGGTGAACATTCTCTGCGCCCACCGCAGCGATGCCCTGGTGGACAAGCTGAAGGAGCAC
The DNA here is from genome assembly GCA_016700415.1 of Flavobacteriales bacterium. NCBI lineage: Bacteria > Pseudomonadati > Bacteroidota > Flavobacteriia > Flavobacteriales > Flavobacteriales bacterium. The sequence goes on along the minus strand of CP065018.1, from coordinate 2,265,620 downwards.
ATCCGGGCCACGTTGCGTGTGGTGCCGCGATTGGAATTCGTGGACCCGCAAATGATGGCAGAATTGCAGGGTGCGGGAAGGAAAAAGGCCACGGTTTTGGACCGGCGGGGGTGAACCCCGAAGACGTTAACTCTGAGTTAGGTCGGGATCATTCGTCCCGCCTTCCCTTCTCCCGTTTCTGCGCCTGCAGCGGGTTCGCCGTCATCGCCTTGTAGGCTTCGCGGTTTCGAAGGATGTCGCAGGCCAACCACACCGCGTGACGGAAGGAACCCTCGTCGGCGATGCCCTTGCCGGCGATGTCGAGGCCTGTTCCATGGTCGGGGCTGGTGCGCACCACCGGCAGGCCGGCGGTGTAGTTCACGCCATGCCCGAAGCTGAGCGCCTTGAACGGTGCCAGCCCTTGATCGTGGTACATCGCCAGCACGCCATCGAAGTGCTTGTAGCTGCCGTTCCCGAAGAAGCCATCGGCGGGGTAGGGGCCCATGGCAATGATGCCTTCCTCGTTGAGTTTCCGGACGGCCGGCAGGATCCGTTCCTTGTCCTCACTACCGAGCGTGCCGCCATCACCTGCATGTGGGTTGAGCCCCAGGATCGCGATCTTGGGACCGGTGATGCCGAAGTCGCGCTCCAGGCTTTGGTGCATCAGGCGCGCTTTCACCATGATCCGTTCCACCGTGATCGATTCCGCGACACTCTTCAACGGGATGTGCCCGGTGACGGTGCCCACGCGCAGGTTCTCGCTCACCAACAGCATCAGCACTTCCGCATCGCCGCCGGCCATGTGCGCGAGGAATTCAGTGTGCCCCGGAAAGCCGAAGCCCGCCATTTCCATGCTGTGCTTGTCGATCGGGGCCGTCACCAGCACGTCCACTTTCCCGGAGCTGAGGTCCTGTGCGGCGGCTTCCAAACTTTGTATCGCGAAGCTGGCCGCCTTGCCGGACGGAACGCCGAGCTCGATGGGTGCTTCTTCCTCCCAGGCATGCACCACGTTCAGCTTCTTGGGAATGGCGTCCTGCGCATCGGCGATCCCGTTGATCTGCATCTGCTCCATGCCACCAAGGGCTTTCCGGTGAAAGCTCACCGCGCGCGCACCGCAGTACAACACGGGGGTCAATTCCAGCAACATCCGCGGGTCCTCAAAAGTCTTCAAAACCACCTCCAGGCCGATGCCGTTGAGGTCGCCGCAACTGATGCCCACACGCACAGGTCCTTCGATCATGGTCACTTGGCCGCTGCGCGGCGCTTGAGGAATTCATACACCAAACGCACGCCCACACCGGTGCCGCCCTTGGTCCGATAATGGTCGCGCTTGTCCAGAAAGGCGGGCCCGGCGATGTCCAAGTGAATGAGCGGCTTGGTGGTGAAGCGGGCGAGGAATTTCCCGGCGGTGATCTGCCCGGCCATCGCTCCACCGATGTTCTTCAGGTCGGCAACGTCGCTCTTGAGCTCCTCGTCATATTCTTCCCAGAAGGGCATCTGCGCCACGCGCTCGAACGTGGTGTCGGCGGCGGCATGCAGCATGGCGAATTGCTTCTCACTGGCGGTGCCCATGGTCACTGTGCCCTGGGTGCCGATGGCGCGCATGGCGGCCCCGGTGAGCGTGGCCAAGGTGAATACCACTTCGGCATCGTAGCGCTCGCCATAGCTCAGCGCATCGGCAAGGATCAAGCGGCCCTCGGCATCCGAGTTGAGGTTCTCCACGGTGAGGCCGCTGTGCATCTTCAGCACGTCGCCGGGCGCGAAGGCCTTGCCGCCGGGGCGGTTGTCCGTGGAGGGCACCAAGGCCACCACGTGCAAGGGCAGCTTCTGCTTCGCCGCGATGGAGATCGCGCCGATCACCGCTGCGGAGCCGCCCATGTCGCATTTCATGGAATCCATGCTGTTGGGTGTCGGTTTCAGGCTGAGACCGCCGGTATCGTACACCACGCCTTTGCCCACCAGCAGCACGGGCTTCTTGTTCACCGCGTTCTTCGGCTTCCATTCCATCACGATGAAGACCGGCGGGTCGATGCTCCCTTGGTTCACGGCGAGAAGACCGCCCATCTTCTCGGCCTCGATCTGCTTCTTGTTCATCACCTTGGCGGTGAAGCCGCAGCTCTTGGCCAGCTTCTGGGCTGCTTCGCCAAGCTGCACGGCGCTGAGGTGCGAGGCGGGTTCGTTCACGAGGTCGCGGGCGTTGAGCGTGGCTTCGCAGACATCCAGCATTTCCTGCAAGGCCGCAGGCTTCACCACTGAAGCGATAAGGCTGAGCTTTTTCAAGGTGCGGGGCTGCTCCCCGGTCTTGTGGCGGTTGAAGGCATACGAACCGAGCGTAGCGCCTTCCACCAGCGCCAAAGTGAGGTCCGCATCATCCTGCAAACTCACGGCCTGGGCTTCTTCCCGCTTGGCGGCGATCAATTTCAGGGCCATGGCGTTGCCTGCCTGGCGTGCCTTTTCCAGTTGTTTGGAGGGGGGTCCTTGCCGCACCTGGTGTACCATCACTAACCGCCCGCTGATGTCGCAGGTCGCCACCAAGGCGTCATCCTTCAATTGCTCCAGCAGGTATTGGCGGTCGTTGCGCTCCAGGTCGATGCTGCGCAATTGTGCGGGATCGGCGAGGATCACCAGCATGTCTTTGGCGCCGGCCGTGCGGTTGGTCTTGGTGATCTGGAGCATGGGCGGAGCGGATATCTATGGATTTTATGGAGGCCGAAGATAGCTTCCCGTCCGCAGGCGTAATGGTTTTCCACCGCTACGGGAATGTGATGTTTGGTCGCAGAGGCGCGGAGACGCAGAGAAATGCGGTTTATACCACGAAGGACACAAAGAGCACAAAGTAGAAGAGAAGGCACTGCCTGCGGTAGTGAAGGACGCAAGATCAGAAAGAGATCGGACCGCAACGTTCGCAACGGCTTTGGGGGTGTCGCGGTTGACGGCTTCGACTACTTCCGCCAAGGGCGCAAATGTTTCATACCGGTTTTCTCGGAAGGGCGCGGATAATTTGGTGGGAAGTTCGGAACTGGGGCGTCTCTGCTACTGAGCTAAGTGAGTCACCCCTCTCCTTGGGAGAGGGGCTGGGGGTGAGGAGTATTTCTTTGCGCTCTTTGCGTCCTTTGCGGTTAAATCCTTCTGTGTTTCCCGCGAAAACCGGCCAAAGGTGGCGGTGAGCCATGCAACGGTGACCGGAGGCCGATGGACAAGGCCCGGAATTCCCGTACTTTGTAACAACGATGAACAGCCTTTTCCGCACTTTATGTGCCGGCCTCTTGTTGGGCTTTGCTTTTACGGCCCGGGCCACGCACAATGAGGCGGGGGAGATCTTGGTGTGCCATGTCGGAGATTCCACAAGCCTCACTTATAGGGTCACCATCATTACCTATACCAATCCCAATTCCCAGGCGGACCGGCCTGAATTCATTCTGGACTGGGGCGACAACACGCCCTTGGACACGATCCAGCGGGATTCCGCGACATTGGTGCAGATCGCCGGGATCAACACGCAACGGAACCTTTACATCCACACGCATGTCTACCCCGGGCCGGGCGTGTTCCTGCTTCAGTACATCGACCCCAACCGGGTGGCCGATGTGGTGAACATCCCCGGCTCGGTGAACGTGCCCATGTGCGTGCAGACCCGGTTGGTGATCAGCACTGCGGGCAATAATTGCACGCCACAATTCCTTAATCCGCCCATCCAGAATGCCTGCTTGGGTCAACTGTGGGTCCACAATCCGGGCGGGTACGATTCCGATGGCGACAGCCTTTCCTTCGAACCGGTAGTCTGCTTGGGAGGTGATCTGAGCAATCCGCTCGATGGTATAGGTGACCCTATCCCCGGCTATCTGTTCCCAAACCAGATCTCGCCCGGCGCGAACAACCAGTATGCCATCGATCCGGTCACTGGCACCATCACCTGGGATTCCCCGCAGCAGTCCGGCATTTACAACATCGCCTTCATCGTCAGGGAGTGGCGGATGATCAACGGGCATTGGGTGAACATCGGCTGGGTGGAACGCGACATGCAGGTGATCGTGGGCCCCTGCAACGATCGGCCTCCGGTGATCGCCGAGGTGAACGATACCTGCGTGGAAGCGGGCACCTTCCTCACCTTCGGCGTGCAGGCCACCGACCCCGACGCGGGCCAGACCATCACCTTGAGCGCGCTGGGCGGACCGTTCCAAGTGGCCAGTTCCCCCGCGGTGTTCAACTCGTCCCCATCCCAGAACATCGTTTTCGGCACGTTCTCGTGGAACACCAACTGCTCGCACGTGCGGCAACAGCCTTACCAAGTGGTCTTCAATGCCCGCGACAACTACAACATGGTGCAGCTGCAGGATTATGAGACCATGTTCATCACCGTGGTGGCCCCCGCGCCGCAAAATCCCAGCGCCACGCCGAATGGTGGCGTGATGGAACTGGCTTGGGACCCCAGCATCTGCTCCAATGCCACGGGCTATCGCATCTATCGTCGACAGGGTTCCTATGGCTTTATCCATGGCCCCTGCGAGACGGGTGTGCCGGCCTATACCGGTTATCAGTACATCGGCAGCACCACCGGGCTGAACAACACGAACTACACGGACGCGGGGCTGGCCTTCGGCATCACCTATTGCTACATGGTAGTGGCCGTTTTCCCGGACGGCGCGCAGAGCTACGCGAGCGTGGAGTTTTGCAACCTGCTGCAGCGCGACGTGCCCATCATGACGCACGTAAGCGTGGGCGTGACCGATAACGCAAACGGCGTGGACACCGTGCGCTGGAGCAATGCCTTCGACCTGGACACGATCCAGCATCCCGGCCCCTATCTCTTCAAGGTGTATCGCGGAAATGGCCTGACCTCCGCCACCGCACTCGTACATACCAGCGCCACTTCTCCGATCTTGGCAAACCCCGACACCAGCTTTATCGATCAAGGCTTGGACACGCGCTCCACCGGCCATACCTATCGCGTGGACCTCTATGGCGACGATGGCAACACGCTGATCGGCCCCAGCAACATGGCCTCCAGCGTTTTCATCGTCCCGGAGCCGAACGATGAGCAGGTCACGCTGCACATCAACTACAACGCGCCGTGGATCAATACGCAGTTCGATGTCTACCGGCAGATCGGCGGGGTCTTCACCTACGTCGGTACCGGCACCGAGCCCACCTACGTGGACACCGGCCTGGTGAACGGTGAGTCCTATTGCTACTACGTGAAGACCACCGGGGCATACGACGATCCAGCCATCGCCGCACCGTTGATCAACTTCAGCCAAGAGACCTGCGCCACGCCGGTGGACCTTACACCGCCGTGCCCGCCCACGCTTTCCATCGTCAACGATTGCGAGCTGCCGCTGAACACGCTCACGTGGAACAACCCCAACAACAGCTGCGCCAGTGATACCTGGCGCTACAACATCTACTTCACCGACAGCTTGGGTGGGGAAATGATCCTGATCCACACCATCACCGGTGCCGAGGACACCACGTTCACGCACACCGACGGCAGTTCCGTGGCCGGTTGCTACGTGGTCACCGCCATCGATTCCGTGGGCAACGAGAGCGCTTTCAGCGACCGGGTCTGCGGCGACAATTGTCCGGAATACACCTTGCCGAACGTCTTCACGCCCAACAGCGACCGCGTGAACGACCTCTTTATTCCCTTCCCGTACCGCGGCGTGAAGGAGATCGACCTGCAGGTCTTCAACCGCTGGGGCCAGATCGTTTTCACCACGCAGGACCCCGCGATCCAGTGGGACGGCACGCTGAACAACGATGGCGAGCCGGTGCCGGACGGTGTCTACTTCTATGTCTGTCAGGTGATCTTCAAGCGGCTGCAAGGCTCCACGCCGGAAGTGCTGAAAGGCTACGTCCACATCCTCGGCGGCAACCACGCACAGCAGAACTGATGTTCACCGGCATCGTGGAAGAGGTGGGCGAGGTGCAGGAAGTGAGCACCACCGGCAGCAACAAGGAATTTGTGATCAAGGCGCGCATGGCCCCGGAGCTGCGCGTGGACCAGAGCGTTTCACACAACGGCGTCTGCCTCACGGTTGTGGAGTTGATGGAAGATCGTTATCGCGTTACGGCGGTGGAGGAGACCCTGCAACGCAGCAACCTCGGCGCATTACAGGTCGGCGATCCAGTCAATTTGGAACGCTGCCTCCGTATCGGCGACCGGCTCGACGGCCACATGGTGCAAGGCCACGTGGACACTGTGGTGACCTGTAGCGCAGCGGAAGAGCGCGATGGATCCTGGTGGTTCTCGTTCTCCCTGCCGGAGCAAAAGGAGCTGTTGGTGGAGAAAGGTTCTGTCTGTTTGGACGGCGTGAGCCTCACCATTGCCGCGTTGGATGACCGCTCCTTCAGCGTAGCGGTGATCCCGTACACGCATGAGCACACCACGTTCCGCACGTTGGCCGTTGGAGGCAGGGTGAACGTGGAGTTCGACGTGGTGGGGAAGTACGTGGCGCGTGTGCTTGGCGGGTCGATCACCGCTTAACAAACCGCGAACGCAGCACCACCCCACCTCCGCTCAGCTCCAGCACATAGCCACCGGAGGAAAGCCCGTGGATATCGATGTTCCCGTCTCTGGCATCCCCGGTGAATACGGTCCGGCCGAGCGCGTCTACTACCCGTGCCAGCAGTCGTGGCCCGGAGCCGGGAATGCGCCAATGGAGGATGTCGGCCGCCGGGTTCGGATAGAGGACCAGCAGCGGTCGGTCTCGGTCCAGTTCGCTCACCGAAGTGGTGAGGTTGTGGCCGCTGATCAGCCAGATGTCGGGATCGAAGGCCGCGCTGTCGATGGGGAAGGGCAGGTGGAAACTGAATCCTTGGTCATTCACCGTGTTGTCCAATACCACTGTGCTATCGGTACCTCCGCCATAGAATCGAATAGGCACGGGCAGTTCGAAGAAGTCTACCGAGGGGTGTGAGGCGGTCTGGGACAGGGAGACATGTACCTCGCCTGCGTCGTCTTGGGACCACACCGTTGTGTAGGAGGGATAACCCTCGCCGGTGAACCAATCGGCGAAGAAGCCGGTGAGATCCAGGCCCGAGGTGGCCGCCAAGTGAGCTTGCAGGTCGGCGGTGGTGGCCGTGCCGTAGCCGATCGTCGGGTCGTCCAGATAGTTGCGCATACCATTGTAGAAAGCGCTGTCCCCACAGATCCAGCGCAGCATGTGGATCACCATCGCACCCTTGTTGTAGGTGAGTCTTCCGCTAAAAAGCCGGTTCTGGTCCAACGTGTCGGTGCAGAACACGCTGCCATCCGGTTGACTGATTATACTTCCGACCTTGCCTTGTTTCCAAATGGGCCAGTACACCGGGGCCAGGTATTCATAGGCCAGCCCGCTGAGGTAAGTGGCGAAGCCCTCGTTCAACCAGATGTCCGCCCAGCTGGCACAGGTCACCTTGTCCCCGAACCACTGGTGCGCCAGTTCGTGGGCGGAGATCTCCGGATGGTAAACCCCGAGAAAGGTCATGGTCTGGTGTTCCATGCCGCCGCCCCATCCGAATTGTGCGTGGCCGTACTTCTCGTTCGCAAAGGGATAGGTGCCGAACAGCTGGCTGAACAGGGTTATTTTCGGGAGAAGCTCGGTGGCGTTCGTCACTGCCGCGTCGAAGTCCTCCGGGTACGCGTACGTCACCATCGGCATGCTGTCCCCGTCCAGCACCACGTATTGGATGTCCACTTGGTAGTTGGTCACGGCCGTGGCGATCAAATAATAGTCGATCGGGTGGCGATGCCGCCAATGCCAGGTGACGTGGTCGCCCGTGGTGTCGGGCGCCATCAGCACGCCGTTCCCGGCGGCCCGGTTGTTCATCGGCGTGGTGACATACGTGTCCAGTGAATCCACTTTGTCGTTGAGGTCCTGTTTGGAGGGCCACCAATCCTTGGCGCCGTAGGGTTCGCTCAAGGTCCATACGATGGGCACGCCGTCATGCTCGTCGGTGACGAAGCTTCCGAAGCCGGTATTCGGCGGGACCCCGTGATAGCTCACCGTGATGGAATCGGTCTGTCCGGCCGGAATGGTGGCGGGGAGCGTGATCACCAACAGGTCTCCGGGATCTTGGGAGTACGCGAGCGCATTTCCTTGCATGGTCACGTCGTCCACCGTAAGGCTGTCGCTGAGGTCGAAGATGAGCTGGTCCAGATCGGCGGTGGCGGTGAAATAGGAGGTGACGCTGCCGCTGATGTAGCGGACGGCGGGATCCAGGTCCCACGTGCAACGCAGGTACTTCATGTCGTAGCCGCGTGTGGGAGGGCCGCCGCTCCGGTCCAGATCGCCGATGGGGTGCCGTTCGCTGCGGACGGTTTCGTCGAATGCGGCCTCGTCGTAGTTCAACTGCGCAAGGGCCGGGAAGGTCAAAAATGCCAAGGTCAGAAGGAGGAAGGAGCGCATGGGATGCAAGTTACGGGGTGTGGTCTGTCTTATGTGTGTTGTCTTTTGCGGTCCAAGCACTGGACACAAGGCATTGGACAGCAAAGCTGCCACGTCAGAACAACTGCGAGGCAATGGCCTTCACAGCCTCCGAGCGCCCCATGGTGTAAAAGTGCAGGCTGGGTACCTTTTGGGCCTGCAGTTCCTTGGCCTGCTGGGTGGTCCATTCAATGCCGACCGCCTTCACGTCCTCGTCAGACTTGCACTTCTCCAATTCGCGGGAGAAAGCCTCCGGAAGGTCGATGTTGAAGGTCTTCGGGATGAACGAAATGTGGCGGAAGTTCGTCAGTGGCTTCAATCCCGGAATGATCGGTACAGTGATCCCTTCCTTGCGGCAGCGCTCCACGAAATCGAAGTATCGGGCGTTGTCGAAGAACATCTGGGTGACGAGGTATTCCGCGCCCGCATCCACTTTGCGCTTCAGGTAGGCCAGGTCGGTGCCCGGGTTCAGCGCCTCGGCGTGCTTCTCCGGATAGCAGGCGGCCCCCACGCACAGGTTGGTGGGCGCGGCTTCCTGTTCCTCGTCGTACAGATACTGCCCCTTATTGAGCCCGGCGATCTGGCGGATCAACTCTTCGGCATGGGCATGGCCCTGTCGTTCCGGGATGAAATGGGGTTCGCTTTTAATGGGATCCCCACGCAGGGCCAGCACGTTGTCGATGCCCAGGAAGTTCAGCTCGATCAAGGCGTCCTCGGTGTCCTCCCGGCTGAAGCCCCCGCAGATCAGATGGGGCACGGTGTCCACCTCGTATTTCGCCTTGATCATCGCGCAAATACCCACGGTGCCCGGTCTTTTCCGCAGGCGGATCTTTTGCAGCAGCCCTTGTCCGCGCTCCTTATAGATCACCTCCTCGCGATGGTAGGTCACGTTCACGAAGCTCGGCTTGAACTCCATCAAAGGGTCGATGCCCGCATAGATCGAACGGATGTCCTTGCCTTTCAACGGGGGCAGGATCTCGAAGGAGAAGAGGGAGCGGTCGCTTTTCCGCAGGTGGTCGATGACCTTCATGGAGGGGCTATGATGAACGGAAGCCCCGACCGGCGGGGCTTCCGTTCATGTTTGTGGGTGAAGGTCAACGCAGCAACGTCACGTTGCCGGTGTATTCCTTGCCCGTGCTGAGCTTCAGGACATAGAAGTAGGTGCCGTCGGGCGTTTCCTTCGAGGGGCGCCAGGTGTTCTTGTAGTTGCTGCTGGTGAACACCTCCTGGCCCCAGCGGTTGAACACGGAAAGCGAGGTGTTGGGGTAATACTGTGCGCCTTCAAAGGTCAAGGCATCGTTCTGTCCGTCGCCATTGGGGCTGAACACGTTGGGGACGATGATCTCCACCGGGATCACTACTTGGTAGTACGTATAGGTGTGGGTGCAACCGTCCGCCGTGGTCACGGTGAGCGTGATGGGATAAGTGCCCGGCACATTGAAGGTCGGGGCGAACGTGGTACCGGACCCATTGCCCAAGGTATCCGCGTCCCAAAACCAGTTCGTGATGGTCCCGCCGTTCCCGTTGGATTGGTCCGTGTACTCCACCGTGGTGCCCGGGAAGACCACTCCGTTGGGGATGCCGATGAAGGATGCCGTGGGTGAGTTCGCGCTCAGCACGTTCACCGCGGCCGACGTGCCTTCACAGCCTTCGTCGTTGGTCACCGTCACAGTATAAGTGCCGGTTCCCACACTGATGGTGGGGTCCTGGCTGCCGGTGCTCCAGGAGTAGCCGTTATAGGGCTCCGTGGTGGAAAGAACCGAGGGTTCACCCCCGCAATTGAAAAGCACCCCGGTGATCTCAGGTCCGGGTGTCGGTGCCTCGTGAACGGTGATGAAATTGGATACCAGGATGCACGCACCCGTGCTGGCCTCCACATAGTAGGTGCCTGGTCCCACGAGCACGGTGGTCCCATTGAAACCGTTGGCCCACTCATAGTTATCGTAGCCGCCGGAGGCCGTGAGCAGCACGCCTTGCCCCGCGCAGGCCACCGTGTCGCCGGTGATCATCGGAGGCGGCGCACCCACATAGAAAACGCGGATCACCACGGTGATCGTGGAGGTCAGTGCCGGCGTTCCATCATCCGTGGCGGTGTACGTGATCGTGTGTACGCCCCCATTGGCGGTATCGCCCACAGTGGGGATGAACTGGAGATGAAGGTTGGCGGTGTTCATCGGACCGGAGTTCGTCTCGGTGACGGTCCCGTTCAGCGGCGGATCTATGGTATAGCTCGCCGAGGTCAACTGGCCGGGCTCGGGAGAGAGGAAGTTCACGTCCAGGTCCACCAGCTCGTTCACGCATACGTCCACGGTATCGCATAGCGAGGTGCTACTGGCGATGGGCGGGATGTTCTGTGTGCTCACCGCCGTGGTGAAAACGAAGTTCTTGTTGTCCAACCAGCTTATGCCGTCAGTCCCTCCGAAGGGTCCGTCGTAGTCAACGCCGGCATGGTCGAAGCGGCCGAACTGGATGTAGTCGATGCCGTTGCCGCGGTTGGCGCCCACGGTGGCAGGAATACCCCCAAAGCCGCCGACCCCTTGTGATGCGGAGCCAGTGGTCCATTGCATGTCCTTGTAGCAGAACGACACGGTGCTGCCGAGGCCCACGTCCGTGTTCGTCCCGTCGCTGATAATGAGCTGGAAGGAGTTCAATTTATCGGTCTGCATACTGTAGTACCCCACGTCTGTCCAGTTCACGTACAAGGCGTTCGGGGTCAGTTTGTACTTCACCGTACCGCCATTGCCGCGGGTGTCCACGTCCGCCCAAAAGGGGGCTACCATGATCGTATCGCTGAACCCACCGGCACCCGGACCGGCGGGGAACCCTCCTGCACTGAAAGAGAACAGCGCTTCATTGAACGTCAAGTTGCCGTTGTTGTTGATGAAGCAAGCATTGTAAAGATCCCCGTACAGGTCGAACTGGAAAGGCAGATTGATCAAGGAGGAGGAACCGTCATCATTGGGCTGCATGGCCAGCGTGTATGTGTTGTCCGGTTCGATCCAGCAGTTACAGTTCCCGCCGGTGCCGCCACCACCGCCTTTCGCCAAGTTCAAGGGCTGCACCTGAGGCGGGGGCAGGGTGGAATAGGCCACATGGAAATCCGAGGGCAAGGTGCCGGTGGCCTTCATCGCCTGATACTGGTCCACGGTGAGTTCAACGCGTTGTGCGTGCACCTGGGTGCTGAGGACGCAGGCAAGCAAAGCCAGGGTGAGGAGCTTCTTCATGTTGGGTTCTGTTCGGTCAGTTGATGGCCGATCCATTAAAATAGTCCGCCAAGATAATCCGGACGGGCAAATGGCCCACGGATCCCGTGGTCGATGGTTTTCTCGGTGGTCTCGAACTATGGGTACATGTTGGTGAATGCAATGCAGGTGAGGTCACCTCAACAGGGTCACGTTCCCGAAGCGGTCCAATTTGTCGGCCGCGTATAAGGGCCTATAGGTAAGCCTCCAGACATAAACCCCTGTGGCGGTGCGTCCTCCGTTGATCCCGCTGCCGTCCCAGCCCTTGTCCGGGTCGGTGGTGTCGAATACGAGCTGGCCCCAGCGGTCGAAGATGCGCAGGTGGTAATCTTCCGGGGCCATGTCCAACATGATCGGTTTGAACATGTCGTTCATCCCGTTGCCATCGGGCGTGAAGGCCTTCGGTACCCATAGGTTGGGCACCAGGATGGAAATGGTGTCGCACCAAGTGTCCCCGCAGCCGTAGCGGTCCAGCACGGTAAGGCAGACTGGATAGTTGTCCGCCAGCTCGTCCGGGTAGGTGTAGGCCACCTGTCGACCGCTCTGGACGGTACCGTCGTGGAATGACCATTGGAGATCCACTGCGTGAGGGTCCGTGGCCGAGAACACCACCGTGCTGTTGGCGGCCGTGCCCGGATCCGGAGTGAACACAAAGGTGGCTTCGGGAACAGGGTCTACCAGGACCGCGCCGGGCGTGATCAGTTGGTCGGTGCAGCCTTGTGGGGTGGTCACCTGGAGCTTCACATGGTACCAGCCCGCTTCGGCGTACGTGTGGGTGAAACTACCGCATGCGCCCACCGTGTCGGTGCCGTCACCGGGGTCCCAAATGCAGGAGTTGCCCACGTAGATCGGGTCGGTCGTGTTGGTGAAGGTCACTTCCAGCGGGTTGCAGCCGCTGTCAGGGTCGGCGGTGAAGGAGATCACCGGCAGGGTGTTGATGCGGATGTTCACCATGGAGGTATCGGACAGGTGGGAGCAGGTGCCGGGACCAATTGTGACATAAGCGTAGTCCCCGGAAAGCTCCAAGCTGGGGTCAAGGATGCCGTTGATGAGCAGCGAATCCTCGGGGGTGAGCCAATGACCTCCCGTGTCCGGATCTCCGCCCAACAGTGGGAAGAGCGGGCTGTTGCCACCGTTGGCGCAGATCACCAGTGAACTGTCCAGCCCGGCCTGGGGCAGCGGGTCCAAGTTGATGGTGAGCACGGCGCTCTGGTCCGGGCAGGGGAGCACGGCGGATACGATGTACGTGTACACACCGATGGTTCCGGTGGCGGGATCGAACAGGTCGGGCACGGCGGCGCCGTTCACATCCGCCCATGTTCCGGTGGCGTCGACTGTGCCGCCCAATTTGCTACGCATGCTGAAGGGAGCAACGTCACGGCAGAGCGTGATGGAACTGTCGGTGCCGGCATGCACGGCTTGGGGAATGGCCACGGATATGAATGCCGTATCGTTCGGGCAGGGTGTGCTGCCCAAGACGATGTACTGGTAAATGCCTGAAGCGGAAGTCGGTGGGTCAATGGTGCCGTTGAACGCAATTCCGCTGGGGCTGACCCAAGCTCCGCCCATCTCCGGTGAATCCGGGATGTGCGCAAAGATTTCGTCCGGATAGTCCCAGGAACAATACGCCAACGCGATGTCCCCACCGGCATTTACATGCGGCACGTTGGTGATGGTGGCCACGCCCGTGGCGGAACAGGAGGTCCCGATGCCCACGGAATAGGTGTATTCGCCGCTTATGTCCACTCCGGGGATGAAGATGTTGTTATGGGCGCTGCCGTCGGGGGCGCTCCAGTCACCGCTGGGTGGAGCGTTTCCGCCCAGTACGCTTAACATGTCAAAGGGCACCCCGTTGTCGCAGACCAGCATGCTGTCGGAGACCAGTTGCGGCGAGGGCAGCACATGGATGACGATGTGAAGCGTGGAAGTGAGCGATGGGCTGCCATTATCGGTCCCTTGGAAGTAGACGTCGTGGTAGCCGGTGTCCGCGATGGCCGGCGTGAACTGCGTAATGATGGAGGCGTTCAGCCCGGCCACGGAATCCACAACCACATAATTGCTCAGTGTATTGCAATACGAGGAAGGCACAGTGATCTGCGTGGGCTCGGGGGAAAGGAAGTCCACGCTGAGCTGGGTGGTCTGGTCGGTGCAGACGGTGAGGGAGTCGCACACGCTCTGGCCGGTCACCACCGGTGGCACGTTGCCCGTGGTCTGGTCGGTAGCGAAGGTGAAGTACTTGTTGTCCAGGAAACTGACCCCGTCCGAGGCCCCGAACGGTCCGTCATAGTCCGTTCCGGCATGGTCGAAACGCCCGAACTGGATGTAGTTCACCCCATCACCTTTGTTCGCCCCCACGGTGGCGGGGGTTCCGCCGAAACCGTTGGTGCCGCTGGAGGCGCTGCCCGTGGTCCATTGCATGTCACCATAACAGAAGGACACGTTCGCCCCGTTGGGCACGACCGGGTCGGCGCCGTCTGTGATGATGACCTGGAAGGAGTTCAGCTTGTCGGTCATCATGCTGTAGTAGCCCACATTCGTCCAGTTCACATAGAGCGCGGTGGGGGTCACCTTGTACTGCACGATGTTGTTGTTCACACCCCCGCCGCGCAGATCCACGTCCGCCCAGAAAGGCGCCACCATCGTGGGGCCGGTCGTGGGGAAGGCGCTGGAGCTGAACGTGCCGATGAAGTTGCCGAACGAGACGTTCCCATTGATGTTGATGTAGGCCGTGGAAAAGTTCTGGCCGTACAGGAAGAAGTTGAAGGGCAGGTTGATCGGCCCGTAGGAGCCGTCGTCGCCATTGCCGAAGCCCGAGGCGTTCCACTGGGTGTCGTTGTTGATGGTGGTATAGCTGGTGTTCGGTGTCACCCAGCAATCACACGAGGCGCTTCCACCGCGCGAGTTGTCGTCCGGTCCCGTGGTCGGCGGAGTATCGGAGTGCGTGGCTGGCGGTTGCGGCGTGACGAACTGCATCTTCCACGTGTCGTATTCCCCGTGCGTGGTGATGGCCGTAGGAGGTGTCTGCGCGAACAGCCCTGTGGCCAAGGCCAACGCTGGAAGCAGTAATTTGCGGATTGTCATCATCAATTATCGGAATAAGCGGACCACCTCGCTGTTCACGCGGGGGCGTCCATCGGCATCGGTCAACATTACCACGCACTTGTAGTACCCTTCCTCGGCGATGTTGCCATTGGGCAGGCGGCCGTCCCACATGATCGAGAGGTTGTTGGACCGGAAGATCAATGCGCCTCCTTTTGCGGCGAAGATCCGAACGTCCACTTTATCATAGTCCCTGGCAACGATCTCCAGTTTGTCGTTCACCCCATCACCTTGCGGGCTGAACACGTTGGGGATAAAAATGTCGCTGGTCGCCGCGATCTGGAAAGGATCGTCCGCCGAAAGATCGCTCACTTGATCGTCCTCCGCTGAGGTTGTGCCCGACCGGTCGTCATCCGGGCCTGTTATCGGGGTGTCCGTTCCCGCATTCGTCTTTGGTGCGGTCTCCGGTTTCGGGGCTGCTATTGCCGGTGCGGACACTTTGGGTCGCATCGCCGCAGGATCTTGTTCCTGTGTCTGGGCGTGGGCCTGATCATGAACGTCCGTGGCTTCCGGCTTGGGAGTGGGAAGTGGCGCAGATGTAACGGGTCGCTGCGCATCCTGACGGATCGATGGCGTTAAGGCTTTCACCGCAACTGGACGGTCCGGATTTTCCTTGCGCACGGGTTCCGGTTCCGGAAGTGTCGGAAGGGTCGCTGCTGGGGCGCTCACCAGTGCAGGTACCTCGGCGATCTCAATTTGGGCCTTCTGCGGAACGGCTGCTTTCTGTTGCGTATCCCCGCTGTTCCAGAGCAAAACTGTCGCGGTGACGGCCACGGCGGCCACTCCGGCGGCGAGCCAACCCGTGCTGAAGGAGGTACCTGCGGCGGCCCCTTGGCCCAACTGCCCGCTGATGTTCGCCCAGGCGGAAGGGTCCACTTCCACCTCGTGCCCCCGGAACTTGTCCTGGAGGCCTTCCCGGAGGCTTTCCCCGCTCGCGTTTGCGGCTAATTGCCCGCTCACATGCTCCCATGCGCCCGGCGGCACGTTCATTTCGTGGCCGGTGAAGCGCTCGCGGAGCAGGTCTGTCAGTTGATCGCTCATGTGTTCAGTGTCCGTACAAGTCCGCCGTTTCCTTCGGCAGCAGTTTGCGCAGGTAGGCCCGCGCCTTCATGAATTGTGACTTGGAGGTGTTCTCCGAGATCCCCAGCATCTCCCCGATATCCTTGTGCGGATAGCCTTCGATCACGAAGAGGTTGAAGACCGTGCGATAGCCCGTGGGCAACTCCTGGATCAGCGCGATCAGCTCGGAAGTGCTCATGGCGCTCACGGCCTGTTCATCCGTGGCATGCAGGTGCTCGGCCTCGGTAAGGTCCAAGCTGTGGTCGAAAGGCTTGTTCCGGCGGATCTGGTCCAGTGCGGTGTTCACCATCGTCCGCGCGATCCACCCGCCCAAGGGGCCGTCCGCACGGAAGTGCCCGATCTTCTGGAACACCTTCACAAAGCCATCTTGGAGGATGTCCTGTGCCTGTTCACGGTCGGGGGCGTAGCGCATGCAAATGCTCATCATTTTTCCGGCATAGGTCTGGTAAAGCGCCTTTTGGGCGATCGGATCCCCCTTGAGGCAGCCGGCTACCAATTGCTCATCCGTCATGACCTTGCTTTCGCTATGATGCGATAACGGGCCGAAAAGTTGCCCGATCGTGGTTTGAATGTACGGCAAAGGTCTGGGCCAGCACTGGAATAGCAGATCCAATTGGGGTATTCGTGTTACCCTACAAGCTATTTTTCATCTGCTTTCCCGTGGGAAAGAACGGACCTGTTCACCTTGTGCGACCTTCGCAGCATGATCATTCCACCACCGCTCCGTCCAGGCGACACCATCGCCATCATCCCCACGGCCCGAGCCATCACAAGCGGGGAACTTCAGGAAGGCATCACCCTGGCGGAGAGCTGGGGCCTGAAGGTGATCCTTGGGGCCGGGGTGGGCAGAAAACGGTTCCAGCAGGCGGGCACAGCGGAAGAACGAGCGGCCGACCTGCAAGCGGCCTTGGACGATGAGGCGGTGAAAGCCATTTGGTGCGCACGGGGCGGCTACGGGACCGTCCACCTGCTGGAGCTCTTGGACCTTTCCGTGCTTTTGAAGCGGCCGAAATGGATCATCGGCTTCAGCGATGTCACTGTGCTGCATTCCGCGTTGCATAACCTTGGTGCATGCTCCCTTCATGCGCAGATGCCGTTCAACATCACCGGCAAGACCTCTGAGAGCGTGGATTCGTTGAAAGCGGCCCTGTTCGGCACACCTCAGGCCATCAGTAGGTCACCATCCGACCAAGGGGACGGTATGCCGACAGACCGCATGGGCACCTGCGAAGGGCAACTCGTTGGAGGGAACCTGTCCATCCTCTACGCCCTCCGTGGCACGCCCTACGACCTTGACACCACGGGCAAGGTCCTTTTCATCGAAGACCTCGACGAGCTGCTGTACCACGTGGACCGCATGGTGATGAACCTCAAGCTGGGCGGCCTTTTCGAGAATTGCGCGGGACTGGTGCTGGGCACGATGACGGACATGCACGACAAGAACCCCGCCGACCCCTTCGGGCTGACGGCAGAGGCCATTTTCGCAAGGACGGTGCAGGACAAAGGGTATCCGGTCTGTTACAACTTCCCGGCCGGGCATATCGCCGACAACCGGGCGCTGGCGCTTGGCCAAAACGTGAAGCTCAGCGTGACCGCCGAAGGGGCCACGCTGAGCTTCAGGAAGAGTTAGCAAGTACGCCGTTCCCTCTGTGCCGAGGGTGCGATCAGCTTAGTTGCGCTCGAACTTCGTGAACCCTGCAGGGATCTCGAACTGATCGGCCTTTTGGGGGCCGCGTGACACCTTGGTCACTTCGAGGCGGCTCACTTCACTGCCGTCCATTTTTTGTTCCGTGCCCAGCATGGGGAACACGCCCTTCGCACCGTCGATCTTCAGGAAGAACAGGGCCTGCTCGTCCTTGCGATTGAGCGTTTCCAGCATGGGGACGAAGAAATCGAAGGCGTCCTGTGCCACCCAGTAGGTGAGCATACGGTCCTCGGAAGGGCTTTTCACCACCCATTTTTCACACTTGTAACCGGCCATGTCCTTCATCTCCCCGGTCTTCTTCACATCTGCCTTGATCTCCTTGGGCAGGCGCATATTGGGCACGTCCATGTAGAGCTTACGGTCCGGGCTCAAGGCCGTTACGGTCTTGTCGTGGTCGTCCACCAGCATGATGCCCTGCACGGCGCCGCGGGAGCTGAGCTCCTCGATCCGCACATGGTCGCCCTTGATGTAGTATTTGTAATTGGTGACCACCGGCCCGGTCGTCTTGGTGAACTCGATGGTGCCCTCGAAACTTTGGGCTTGGATGGCGGCCGTGGCGGCCAGCATAGTGCCGGTAATGGCAAGGTAGCGGAGTGATCGACGCATGTGTTTATTTTTCTATCGGTGCCTGACGGCGAAAGATGCTGAACTTTGACCCTCCAACGGGGCAGGCCCATGCGGGGTTACGCACAACACAACGTTGGTTCCATGGCTGATCACAACCGCACGGGCGAACAGGGGGAGCAATTGGCATGCCAATGGCTGGAGGCCAAGGGCTTTTCCATCTTGCACCGCAACTGGCGCCATGGCCGCGATGAGATCGATATTGTTGCCCGTGACGGTGATTTTCTCGTGGTGGTGGAGGTGAAGACCCGTAACACAGCGCGATGGGGCGACCCGGAACTGTCCGTGGGCCCGGCCAAACGAAGCCATCTGATGCGAGCGGCCACCGAACTTGTACACACCATTCCCGAAGAATTGGAACTGCGCTTCGACGTGGTCAGCATTACGCACACACCCGCAGGCCCTGAGGTCCTGCACATCCCCGACGCATTTTACCCCACGCTATGAGCAAGCGCACGAACGACCGTTCCCCGAGAGGTGAACGCCCCAGCAAGGGCCCTGGCCCCAAAGGAACCGGCAAGCACCGGAAGAGCGGTGAACGGCCTTCACGGCCTGGCCGGGATGAAGGCCCCGCGCGTGGCCGATCGAAAGGACCGGGGCGCGACCGCGATGAGCGTGGAGGTGCCGGCGAAGGAAGAAGTGCCGGCCCACGCAGTTCAGCCGGGCCGAAAGGACCTCGCCGGGATGATCGTTCCCCAGGACCAAAAGGTCCCCGCCGGGATGCCGGTGCAAGAGGACCTCGTAGGGATGAAAGTGCCGCAGGGCCGAGAGGCCCCCGCCGCGACGCCGGTGCAGGAGGCCCGCGCAGGGATGAACGTTCCTCAGGACCAAGAGGCCCCCGACGCGACGATCGTACTGGTGGACCACCCTCCTCCGGACCGGGCCATGCAAAGGGCCGGCCGCCCAAGCCATGGAAGACACAGAGCCAGGACGAGCGCACTTTCCGCGAGGGCGACCCCTTGACGCGCCGCCCTTTCCGAAAAGGAGAGCGCAGCAACCGCTTCAGCTTGCCGAACCCGGCCAATGACGGGCTGATCCGCTTGAACAAATACTTGGCTCAGGCCGGCGTGGGCAGCCGCCGGGAGGCCGATCAGCTGATCACAACGGGCGTGGTGACCGTGAACGGAAAAATTGTGACCGAGCTGGGCACCAAGGTGAAGCCGGACGACATCATCCACTTCGGCGGGCAGAAGCTGAGCGTGGAGCAGAAGCGATATGTCCTGTTGAACAAGCCCAAGGACACCATCACCACCACCGACGATCCGCAGGAGCGCCACACGGTGATGTCCTTGATCGCAAAGGCCGGCCCCGAACGGCTTTATCCCGTGGGACGCTTGGACCGCAACACCACCGGCGTGCTGTTGCTCACCAACGATGGCGACCTCGCCAAGAAGCTGACGCACCCGAGCCACGGCGCACAAAAGCTCTATCACGCCACGCTGGACCGCGCATTGACCGTGGACGAGCTGCATAAGCTCGTTGATGGCGTCCACTTGGATGACGGCCCTGCGAACGCCGATGAAGCGAGCTTTGTGGGTGCTACCAAGCGCGAGGTGGGCTTGATGATCCACATGGGCCGTAACCACATCGTGCGCCGCATGTTCCAAGCGCTCGGGGCCGAAGTGGTGAAGCTGGACCGCGTAATGTTCGCCGGCCTCACCAAGAAGGATCTGGGCCGTGGCAAATGGCGCCATCTTTCCGAAAAGGAGGTGACCTGGTTGAGGCAGATGAAGGACGCGCCCAAGGATACCAAGGATGAACGCGGTGGGCGCAGGACAAGACTTTCGCAGGGTAGCGAATAGGTGCGACGGAGCGGTCTTTCCGCGAATGTGCTGACCATCTTTTCAGGTGGGCCATAGCTTTGCACCATGCTCCTCTCCCGGATCGCATATGGTGTGCTTCCGTTGACCTTGATCGTGCTGGCAGGTTGCGGACCGAAGCCCGCCAGGGTGGCCTCCGTTGCGGACCGCTCTTGGACCAACGTACAAGGGGAAGAGATCGTGTTGAGTTCCTTGATGGGAAAGGCGGCCACCGTGTTCATCACCTTGGACCCGGAGTGTCCGTTCTGCCAGCTCTACACCCAAGCTTTCGAAGGGCTATCGGAGAAGTATGCTGCCCAAGGGGTGAAGGTCGTGGGGGTGTATGCAGGGCCGTTCATGGAACAGAAGAAGGCCGCATCGTTCTCGGCGGATGCCGGTTTTGATTTTCCGCAGGTGATGGATAATGGATGCGTGCTATCCCTTGCGTTGCAGGCCCGGGTGACGCCGGAATGCTACCTCACCGACGCGCATGGAACGGTGGTCTATCGCGGCGCTTTTGATGACCGGGCTATTCGGCAAGGGCGCAAGAAATACGAGGCGCAGAAGCATTACCTCGTGGATGCGATCGATGCCTTTCTGGCAACAGGGGAGCCACAGCCAGAGATCCCTGCCGTGGGCTGCATAGTGGAATGCGAAGAGTGATGTGCGTGAGTTTATCCGCACGAGCGATCGGTCTGGCGTTGATCGGTGTGGTGCTTGTGGCGGCCATGACCGCGTGTGGAAACGATGGTGATGATCATGCTGCAGATGTGGATGTACCTGTGTTGCAAGGCTTGCCGGACACGGTGACCTTTGCGGAGGTGGCACCGATCATCCGGGCCAACTGCATGCCCTGCCATCGCGAAGGACAGGCCGGGCCATTCGCATTGGTGAGCTATCGCGACATCCGGCGCAAGGCAAAGACCATCCGCAAGATGGTGATCCACCGCTGGATGCCGCCATGGCCTGCGGACACCGCGTACAGCACCTTCCTCGGAACCCGAGCGCTCAATGCCCGGCAGATCGCAACGATCGTGAAATGGGTGGACCAGGGCGGCCTTGTGGGTGACACCATGCACCTGCCGCCCATGCCGGTCTTCCCGGAGGGTGCGTTGATGGGCATGTCCGCCGGGACAGGTAAGCCGGACGCCGTGGTATGGCTGCCGGACACGTTCGACATTCCCGGCGACAACCGGGATCGCTTTATCATCGCCAAAGCACCTTTCGAGCTGCCTCGCGACACCTTCCTCAGCGGCGTGGAGTTCGTGCCGGGCAACATGCAAGGCATCCACCACATGAACGGGGCGATGGTCTCCTATGCGGAAGGCGCCAAGAAGGACGTGTTCGAGGGTGCGGCGTACATCGACGCGGACAGCACCAAGAGCCTGAACGCTTTTGCGGAACTGCATCTTCAGAACGACGATGGCACCTGGCCCGCGCTCACGCCCAACATGGTGAACTACCTGCCCGGCCTTGCCCCGCCGATCTATCCGCCCGGCATCGGGGGTTATCGCATTCCCCGCAAAGGAGCGTTCCTCATGAACAACCTTCACTACGGCCCGTCCATGCGGGACACCATCGATCGTTCCCGCTTCAACCTGTGGTTCACCAGCACACCGCCCGGACGACCGATGCACGAACTGGCGCTCGGCACGCTTGGCATGAGCCCGATAATACCGCCACTTATCATTCCGCCGGACACGGTGATGACTTTCCGCACCAGCTATACCGTGCCGAAGGACATCAGCGTGCTCACCATCAACCCGCACATGCACCTGTTGGGCAAGCACTTCCTGGCCTATGCCGTTACCCCGCGCAACGACACCATTCCTTTCATCCGCATCAACGACTGGGATTTCCGCTGGCAGTTCGCCTACACCTTCACGCACATGCTGCACGTGCCGAAGGGTTCGGTGATCCAGGTCGTCGCCACCTTCGACAACACTGCGGCCAACCGCAACAACCCCTACGATCCGCCCCGCATGGCACGTGAACCGCTCACCGGCAACATGCGCACCACCGACGAAATGCTTCAATTCTTCGTGAACTACGTGGACTACAAGCACGGTGACGAGCAGATCAGCCTTGCTCCTTAGTGGCAGTTGGCAGTATGCAGTGGCAGTAGGCAGTATGCAGTTGGCAATAAGCAGCCTACCGACTGCCGACTGCTACTGCCGACTTCAAAAGATCACCCTTGTGCCAAAGGTCGCGGCTTCACCATTTTCACGTTCATGCGCCGTTGCCGCCAGCCATTGAGGGAGATGCATGCGAGGATCAAGGCGATGCCGATGTAGGAGCCCGGGTGCATACGCTCGCTTTCCGGCCAGATCATCAATGCGATAAGGATGGTATAGACCGGCTCCAGGTTCACGGTGAGGATCACGGTGAACGGGGAGAGCTGCTTCAATACGTGGATGCCGGCGGTGAAAGCGAAGGTGGTACAGACGATGCCGAGGATCAAATGGCCGATGAGGTCGTGCGCCGGCATGCGCCAGATCGGCTCGGGGAGCTCGCCCCTCCAGGCCAGCCACAGGCCCAGCACCACCATGGCTGCGAACATTTCATAGAATCCGATGGACATCGCGTCGCCGCGCTGCACAAGTCTGCCGTTCACCACATTGAACCACGCGGACAGCAGGGCACTGATGGTGCCTAGGATGATGCCCTCGCGGTATTCGGTCTCCAAGCCGAAGATCAGCAGCAGCGCCGCCACGATCACCACGCCCAAAGCCAGCTCGAAGCCGCTGATGCGCCGCTTCGTCCAATAGGGTGTGATCAACGCGGTGAAGAACGTGCTGGTGCTGAGGCAGGCCACTGCCACAGAGGCGCTGCCCCGCTTGATCGCCAGGTAGAAGGTGACCCAGTGCGCCAGAATGATCAGACCGGTCAAGAGGTACCGGCCCAGGTCAGGCGTGCGCGGCGAGAGCGGGCGACGCATCCAAAGAGCCACCACAAAAAGCCCGATGCAGGCGATCGCGCAGCGGATGTAGACGATCTGCAACGCGCCTTGGTCGATCCACTTGCCCAGAATACCTGTCCAGCCCCAGATGAACACGGTGAGGTGCAGCAGCAGCAGTGCATTGCGCCGTAGCCGTGGATCCTCCCCAAGCGCAGCCGGTGAAGATGAAAGGTCGACCTTCCCGGACATGGCTACAGGGTTTCCAGTATGTTGCTCAGCCGAGAAGCGCACATTCAGTGGATGGCCTGCAACTTTTCCTGCAATCCGTTCACCACCGTTTGCTGACGGTCGATCTCTTCCTGCTTCGACACTTGGTCCTTGTCGTTCTGTTTGATCGCCCACTCCAGGTCCTTGGTCTTCTTCTCCATGTCCTCAGCGGTCTTGGCGGCACGGGCGGCCTTGTCATGCAGCTTTGCTTGTTGCTTCAAACGGTTCTTTTCCACATTGGGGTCGCTCGTGCTGTCCGCTGGGGCGGTTGGCATGGAGGCATCCATTTCGCCGAGCTGCCTTTCGCTGTTTTCCTTGTCCCGACCGGCCTTCTCGCTCCGCTGTTGTGCTTTCCGGACGTTGGTCTCGGCGCGGTCTTTCTCCCGCTTCAACATGTCAAGGTCCCGTTGAAGCCGACTGAGATCGCGTCGGCCCAGGTCCAGTGCGGCTTGGGCGAACTGCTTCAGCAAGGTCAGGGTACGCTGTTGGA
This sequence comes from Flavobacteriales bacterium, assembly GCA_016700415.1. Lineage (NCBI taxonomy): Bacteria > Pseudomonadati > Bacteroidota > Flavobacteriia > Flavobacteriales > Flavobacteriales bacterium. The sequence goes on along the minus strand of CP065018.1, from coordinate 2,242,031 downwards.
CCCATTGGGTGCAGCCATTGAGCTCGCGTTCCGGGGTGTCCGGCCCCACGTAGCCGGCGGTGGAAAGAAACGCGATGTGCGCCGTGGTGTACAAGCCGCCCTTGGGCCGGTCCACCGCGATCAGGATCCGCATGGTATCGGGAGAAGCGGCCGGGATGCGGGCCGCGGCTCCGATCAGCTCCTTCTTGTTCGTCACCTTCACGCTGATGCTTTTCAGCTCGTTCCGCCAAAAGGACGCCACGTCCCGTTCCCGCGCATCCTCGAAGGTCGCGTCGAACGTGGGATGCACACCGTCGCTGAACTGGTAGGCGCTCAAGCCCGGCGCGGATTGGGCATGCACCGTGGCCGAAGCAAGCAGTGCGATGATCAGTACGGGCAGTGCGAAAGATCCCTTCTTCATTCGTCGTCCACGCGCGTTACGCCTCCACTGAGGATGAACTTCATCACTTCGGCGGCCTTGGCATCGATGGGAGTTACGCTGGATGCGGGCACGATGAACAGGCGGCCGCTCCATGCAAAACTGTACGGTACGTAAACCGCCACATGCGTGCTGTCGATGCCGAGGTGGGTCAGGTCCTTCTGCGTCAGAAAGCCCAATTGCGCCAGTCCGGAGCCGTCCAATGGCGTGATCAGCACGGGCTTGTCGAATTTCTTCTTACTGCCTACCAGCCCCTCCATCAAGTCTTTCAGCGCATCGTAGACGGTTTTCAAAAAGGGGACACGCCGTAGGATATCATCGCCGATCTCCGCCATGCGCTGGTAGAAGAAGGTGGAGCCCAGCCAACCGATCAGGACAATGCTGGTCAGCACGATCACGATGCCCAGGCCGGGGATGTCCACCTGGACGATCTGGTCCAGCCAGGTCAATGCCTTCACCGCTACCGCACCGATCACCGCAATGGGCACGATCAGCAGCAGGCCCCGGAAGAAATAGCCCAATAGGGCGCGGCCTATGTTCCGCTGGTCTTTCATGCCGCGAAGATATTCCCGTCGGGTGCTATTCGCCGCAAGGACGCTTCGATGCAACGGACCCAAGACTCACGACCGCGGGGCTCATGACTTCATTTCTTCAGCTCCGCCTGCACTTTCTTCGGCAACGAAGCCACCACCAGCGCATAGCTATGGTCCAGCAGTTCCCGGATCAATGCGTCCTTCACGCTGCCATCGGTGGTCACCGTGTTCCAGTGCACCTTGCTCATGTGGTAGCCTGGCGTGATACCCTCGTACTCTTCGCGCAGCATCACCGCGCGTTCCGGGTCGCACTTCAGGTTCACGCTTTCAAAAGTGTTGAGGTCGGTAAGGGCGAACATCTTTCCCACCACCTTGAACACGAGCGTGTCCGGCCCGAACGGGGTCACTTCCGTTGTACCGGGCTTTTTCAGACAGAGTTCACGAAAAAACTCGATGTTCATGGCAATGGGGCGTAGAGCACCGGGCGGCTCGGCGCGGCATCGTTGATAAAGTTGGGCACCTGCAGTTCAAGCAGGTATTCGCCGTCGCGCACCTCATCGGGTACATGGATCATCTCTGTGATCGTGCGGCGCAGGTCCACCGTGTTCGGATAGTCCCAGAAGGCATGGTGCGCGGCGAGCTCGCCTTTATCCTCCTCACGGTCCACGCTGGGAACGTCCAACAGCAGGTGCAGCACGCCGATGCTGCGCAGCCAAGCACAGGCCTCCTTCTCGATGTACGGCGGGTTCGTGCCGGTCCATTGGCGGATGCGTTTGTCACCGTCGTTCGGCCAAGTCCGGATCACCAACGCTTCGGGAATGCGATCACCGATCGCGCCACGGATCAATCCCAGCGTGATCACTTTGTCAACTCCATCGGTCGTGCGGCGTTCCGCTGGCAAAACACTAATAAGCCGAGCCGCGAACCAGTAGCGCGGGAAGACCGGGCCCACGGGCTGAACCTCCGGTGTGATATGCCCTACGCTCTCCGTGTGGGTGCCATGGCCGTGCGGGTTGAAGGCCACGTCGCGGAAATTCACGGGTGCTCCAGCCGCTACGGCGTATGTTTTGTCACCATCCTGCACAGGTGTGAAGGTGGGTGGACCCACATGCCACGCACGCGGCCCCGCACTATTCGCGTCCAACGGCAGCGACAGGTCGATGGGCTTGTTCAGCGCGATGCGCCAAGTGCGTCCTTGGTGGGTGATCTCGGCGATCATGGCTCGGGGAGAAAGAGGTCCGACGCAATGCGGTCGGCGAAGTTTTTGCCTTTTTGGGTGAGGATCAAGCGTCCATCGCGCTCCAGAAGTTCGTCCAGCGCAAGATAGCGTTCAATGGCCTTCGCATTGGCCTTGTGGAACGCCTCGCCGAGCGCGGAAAGCTCCACGCCCCACATCGTGCGCAGGCCGGTGAGCAGCCGTTCGTTGATGCGCTGCACAGGCGTGAGCGTCTCCTCTTCCCAGAACCGTTCACCACTCTCTACGCCCATGGAATAGCGCACATTGTTCGCTGTGTTCCAGCGACGTTTCGCGCCATCGAACGAATGCGCCGAAGGTCCGATGCCTAGGTAGGGCACGCCTTGCCAGTAGCTTGTGTTGTGCTTTGCGAAATGGCCCTCCTTGCCGAAGTTGCTGATCTCGTACTGTATCAGTCCAGCCTTCGCGACGCGTGCGATGCCGTGCTCGAATTGTGCCGCTTGCTCTTCATCATTTGCCGGTTTGATGCGCCCCGTTTGCACCTGCTTGTGCAAGGCGGTGCGCGTTTCCACCGTGAGGCAATAGGCGGATAAATGCGGCATGCCGTGGTCCAACGCGATGGTGAGCTGCTCGTCCCATTCCGGCAGCGACATGCCCGGCAGACCGTAGATCAGGTCGATGGTCCAAGAGGCGAACCCGGCATTAGCCACAAGTTCGATCGCTCGAAGTGACTGTTCCGCATTGTGCGCACGTCCCATCCACTGAAGGCGTTCTTCGCGGAAGCTCTGCACACCCAGGCTCACGCGCGTGATGCCAATGTCGAGCCACGCCGCCAGCACCGCTTCCGAGATGTCATCGGGATTGGCCTCGATGGTGATCTCGGCATCGGCTTCGATCGTTGCAAGTGATCTTGCATCATTCAACAATGTCCCGAGTTCCTGCACTGAAAGCAAGCTCGGGGTGCCGCCACCGAAGTAGATGGATCTTAGTGCAGCACCGTTCAGTTCAGCGATGCGTGACCGCAGCTCTGCCCGCATCGTCGCCAGCACACGCTCTTTCGTGCCCATGGACGTGCTAAAGTGGAAATCGCAGTACACGCAGGCTTTGCGGCAGAAGGGGATATGGAAGTAGAGACCGGACAAGGGGTTGAAGGTGCACTCGCGACACGCGAGCGACTGCTACGCAAAGGTCGGATGAAATACAGCGAGCCTAATGCTCGGGAGTAACCGGTGTCAAACGCTCGCGTGTCGCGTGTGCTTGACACCTCACCCCCGCAACGAGATCCTGAACGTAGTCCCTTTCCCCACCGTGGAGCGCTTCACGAAGATCTTGCCTTTGTGATAGGTCTCCATGATGCGCTTGGTGAGCGAAAGCCCAAGGCCCCAGCCGCGCTTTTTGGTCGTGAAGCCGGGCTGGAACACGGTGCGCAGCTGCCTTGCAGGAATGCCTTTGCCGGTATCCGTGACGTCCACATGCACTTCGTTGCCGTCCTTTTCCGTGGTGATGGTGATGCTCCCTTCGCCCTCCATGGCGTCCACCGCATTGCGCATCAGGTTCTCCAGCACCCAGCTGAACAGCGCGCGGTTCAACGGGACGGTGATTTCGGGATCCGTGGTATGCACTTCGATCTTTACGCGGCTCGGCAGGCGCGGACGCAGGTATTGCACGGTATCACGGAGCACAAGATCGATCTTCTCCGGCACGAGGTCGGGCGTTGAGCCGATCTTGCTGAAGCGCTCGGTGATCATCTCCAAGCGTCCTACGTCCTTGCGCATTTCGGCAACGGCCGCAGGGTCGGTACCGTTCGCGTCCATCAATTCCATCCACGCCATCAGGGAGCTCAACGGTGTGCCGAGCTGGTGGGCGGTCTCCTTCGCCATGCCCACCCACACTTGGTTCTGCTCCGCATTGCGGAAGAGGCTGAAGAGCGCGTAGCTCACCAATAGGAACAATCCGATGATGATCAACTGCACATAGGGGAAGTAGCGCAGCTGGGTGATCACGCGGCTTTCCTCGTAGAAGATGTAGTTGCGGCCACGCCCAGCGAGCGATACCTCGATTGGTGGATTGGCTTGTGCCATGGCGGCGATGCGGGCTTCGAGCTTGACAGGGTCACCGATGGTCTCCATCTCGATGTTGCTGTGCTCGATCACGTGGGTGCGCGTGCTGTCGGTGTAGATCACCGGCACGGCGGCAGTGTTCATCACGGTCTCGCTGATGAAGCTGCGGATGATGTTGTCCATCACCTGCTCCAGTTCGGTGACGATGCGGGAATCGGTGTAGTGGAGGTATTGCTTGTGGTCGCCGAAGAGGGTGATGGGGATGGGCTCATGGACGGCATCCATCCGCTTCACCTCTGCGAGCAGGGAGTCCGGGTCGTCCTCGATCCCGGGGTCCAGGTTCCTGTGGCTCGACGTGGGCCTGCCCTTGTCATCGGTGATGATCACGGGGATGGTGGTGTTGTCGCTCACCACCTTGAGGTAGAAGCTGAGGTCGTTCACGTCGTCACTGGCGAGGTGAACCTGCGCGTCCGCCCACAGCTCCACGCGCTTGCGCTCCTCTTCACGCAGCCGGTGAAAGAGCGAGTCGGTGTAGTTCACCAACTGTGCCCGGTTGCGCACCGCCTCTGCCCAGAGCTCCACTTTGCGGCGCTCCTCCAAGCGCACCTTGTTCACGATGCGGCTGCTGTACCACAGCGATGCCCCCACGATGGTCATGGCCACCAGTGCGAGCACGAGCTTCCAGCGTTGTTTCCGTGAGTAGAGGTTCATTCCGACCGCGGATGTGCGGCCCCAAAGGTTAACCGCAGATGAACGCGGATGGACGCAGATGCTGAAATGTAGCCTTTATGCCCGCTGCTTGGAAATGTATCAGCGGTCATCAGCTCTTTCAGCGTCATCAGCGTTTCATCCAACGAACTGCCTCACTCCACGCCGATGATCACTTGAGGTTCCTCTTTGTCGCTCTTCTGCAGCAAGCGCCCCAGCCCTTTCTTCGGCTTTTCCACGGGCGGTGGTGGCGTTTTCTTCTCGTCGCCGAACTCCACGGTCACCTTTCCTTGCTGTGGAGGCGGTACGGCGGAAGCGGTCTTGTCGCCGGTGACGATACCCTTCAGGATCCCCTTGAGCTGCGCGGTCTCCTCCTTCATGCGTTCCTTCCGGCGGGCCGCGGCCACGGCACCGTCGTTGCCGAACTGGAGGTTGTCCGTGGTACCGTACATGTGTAGGAATATCCGCAGGCCGGTACCGTCGTCGATGATCGGGCCGAACTCGTCGCCGCTACTTTGAGCCGTGCGGAACAGATCGCCCAGACGGAAATTCAGGTGGTCGTCCACCTCGCCATCAAAGCCGTGGATGCCGCTCACTTCCAAGTCCATCACCGAGCTGCTCACCGTCATCAAAGGAAGATGAACGGCGCGGTCCTTGATCTCGATGCGGTTCTCCAGCTTCGCGAAGGTGACGTGCGCGAGCTGCTTACGGAGTGCATCGGTGTCCACGAACGGCGCGGTGAGCGTGTTCTTTTTCAAGTAATCCGCCACTGCGATCAGCGAGGCGTGGTCGTTCAGTTCGCCGTTCAGCAGGGTGACGTCCGCCACACAGTGAAGCTGTTGTTGGTCCAGGCTGAAGTCAGGTCGCAAGGGTGCGGTGAAGGTGAGCTGCGCATCGCCGTGCCCCTTCACGTTGGCCGAGGTGATGAAGGTCTGGCCGAAATTCTGGAATTCCGTGAACAGCGTGGTGACATTGATGCCTTTGAGGTCCGCGTTGATGGTCAGCGGATACGCGGGGGCTGGCCGGGCGTCGAGCTTCAGGCTACCGCTCACGCTGCCTTCCGCAGTTTTGAATGTCAGCGGTTCCAGTGCAAGTCTTTGGCCCGTCATCCGCACGTTGCAGGCGATCTCAGTGGCTAGGAACTGTTCCATTTTCAGCTCCCCGATGTCGGCTTTAAGGTCGAGGTCGATCAACGCGGGAAGCGTGAAGGCATAGGTGGAAGCCGGCGCAGGCGTGGCCTTGGTCCTCGCGGCGAGCAGGGATGCGAGGTCCAGTGAAGGCGAGCTTCCTTTGGCTTCGATGGTGAGCCGTTGGTTGTTGAAGAGCGCATATGGCATCAGGTTGTGCAAGGTGCCGGTAAGCTCCATCGCATTGCCTTGCAGATTGAAGCGGAGGCCGTGCACCAAGGCATCGTTGCCGGCCAACGCGAGTTCGGCGTTGAGCTCGGAGACACGGTGCCGCAGACCTTTCATCTTTAGACTGGCATCGGTCAGTTTCACGCTGCCGGTGATGGCGAGTCCGTGCAGATCTGCCGCCTTGAAGTCCTCCACGTCGCGCAGCCGACCTTGGATATGGGCCGTGGCCTTCATGTTTCCGGTCACTTGTTCCAACGTGTCCAGCCCTATGAAGCGCAGCAGATCCGCGAGGCCGAGGTTGCCGTGCAGGTCAGCGATCAGCTTGGCGTTCTTCAGCCCCGCCAGGTCCATGCTTCCTCCCACGGAGCCGGAAGGGGAGGCTGCGGAAAAGTTCTTCACCACGAGTTTGCTGGGTGACCATATCGGTGTGAGCTCCGCTGAGAATTCACCTTGCACTTTGCGAAAAACGGTCTTGGACGCCAGTTCGGTGAATCGGCCATCGCGCAGTTTCATGCCAATGGAGAGCGACGGGCCCGGCGCATCCAGTGGGCCGGCGTAGTGGATGGCGATGTCCGCACTGCCGTCCATGCCGTAGCGGCCCATGGTTTTGCGAAGATTCTCCGGAAGGAGTTGGACCACGCTGCCGAGGTCCAGCCCGAAGCCATTGGCGCGCAGATCGAGCGCATGTCCGGTCTTTTCCGGGGTTACGGCCAAGGTCACGTTCAGCGGCGTTTTACCGAAGAGCAGTTCCCCTTTCTCGATGCGGAACCCGCCTTCCGGACCCCCGAAGGCCATCTTCAGGTCCACCGTGGCTTTGCGGTCGGCGAGCACGGTGCCGTCCGTGTTGTCCCAGTGTCGCAACCAGATATCCCCACGTGTGGTCAAGGTGGATCCGGGATTGCGGAAACGCGCACCGAGCGCGAGCTTAGTGCTGCGGATGGCCACCTCCAATGCGGAACGGTCATCGCGGAAGCGGCCTGCCAACCCGTCGAAGGTTACCCGCCGCAGGTCGATGTCCGCGCTGCTGCCGTTCGTTGTGGCGCTGGTATCGGTTTCCCACACTTCCCAGGTGCCGTTGCCGTTGGCGTCCAGCCCCGGATAGAGCTTCACCTCCGAGCCGTGCAGTTCACGGACGGTGTAGTTGCCGGTCAGCAGGGCGAACACACTGAATTCGAGGTAGAGGTCCTTGGCATAGAGCAGCGTGTCCGGCTGCTTTCCGTCTGTGCGCACCTCCTGTATGTAGGCATCGTGGATGCGCAGGGAGGCCTGCGGGAACCGCTTGATCAGCGTGAGCTCGATGCCGTTCTGGTGCAGGGGGGCGGTGAGGTGGGTGTTCAGCTCGGACACCAGCTTGGCCTTCACTTCATCCTGGAAGAAATAGGCGACGGCGGCTAATACCGTGAGCACCACGGCCAAGGCGGCGATGGTGAACAGGGCGAAGCGTCGGATCAGGCGTAACATGGGCAAGGTCGAAAAGTACCGGAGGGTGGCAATGGGCGGGAGCAAGCAGGCGGGGGATCGTCCACAGGTGACTGTTCAACATGAACGCGAAAGGCGTGCCGGAAGTGTGGTGTCGATCGATCAGAAGATCAGATGATCAGATAATGAAACGCCGCTCTCCGCCAGACCGCGCCCCCATTTACCTTCGCAGCCCCATGGCACAGGACCTACTGATCACGCCCACCACCTACTGCCCCTCGCTCACCCGCTATGAGCGCTGGCACACGCGTAGCGTCATGGTCGGCGACGTGGGTATTGGCGGTGCCAACCCCGTGCGGGTGCAGAGCATGACCACCACGGACACCATGGACACCGCCGCCACCGTGGCCCAGAGCATCCGCATGATCGAGGCGGGCTGCGAGATCGTGCGCATCACCGCGCCCAGCAAGGTAGAGGCGGAGAACCTCGCTGAGATCAAGAAGCAGTTGCGCGCCAAAGGCTACCGCACGCCTCTGGTGGCCGACATCCATTTCACGCCCAATGCCGCCGAGATCGCCGCACGTATCGTGGAGAAAGTCCGCGTGAACCCCGGCAATTACGCCGACAAGAAGAAGTTCGATGTGCGCGAATACACCGACGCGCAGTACAACGATGAGCTGGAACGCATTCGCAAGCGCTTCCTGCCTTTGGTGAAGATCTGCAAAGAGGAGAGCACCGCCATGCGCATCGGCACCAACCACGGCTCGCTGAGCGATCGCATCCTGAACCGCCACGGCGACACGCCGCTGGGCATGGTGGAAAGCGCCTTCGAATTCCTGCGCATCTGCCGCGACGAGAACTACCACGAGATCGTACTGAGCATGAAGGCCAGCAACACCCACGTGATGGTGCAGGCCTACCGGCTGCTCGTCCATAAGATGATGGAGCTGGGCTGGAATTATCCGCTGCACTTGGGTGTCACGGAGGCTGGCGATGGTGAGGACGGCCGCGTGAAAAGCGCGGTGGGCATCGGGGCGCTGCTGGAGGACGGACTGGGTGATACCATCCGCGTCTCACTTACCGAGGATCCGGAGGCGGAGATCCCCGTGGCGGAGGAACTGGTGGCCCGCTACCCGCGGAAGGAGCATGATCCGATCCCTCCGGTGCATGGCTCCCCTCTCCCCGGGAGAGGGGCAGGGGGTGAGGGCTTTGACCCCTTCAGCTACGCCCGGCGGCATACGCGCGAAACGCTTAACATCGGCGCACGCCATGTCCCCGTGGTGATCGCGGACATGAGCGCCAAGACCGCCATCACGCCGGCGTCCTTCTTCGCCTGGGGCTATCGCTACAGTGTTCCGAACGACAAGTGGAACATCGCCGATCAGGCCTGCGACTATGCCTTCATCGGGAAGAACAGCATCAACTTCGCCATACCCGGCACGCTGGGCATCATTCAGGAACATGCTGTATGGCTGAAGGACCGTGCCAAGCCCCGGCATTACCCGTTCATCACGACCAACGATTACCGCGCAGGGGTGGAGCAGCACGACGAATTCAACCTCGTCTACGCCACGCTGCCGGACCATGATGCCACCTTGATCGAAAAGCTCCGTGACGATCCCACGGCGGTGTTGCTGATCGACACCTACAACGCGCACGGCATGGCCGAGCAACGCCGCCTACTGTTCGAGCTGATGGAGGCGAAGTGCGAGGTGCCGGTCATCCTCGGTCGCGCGTACGGCGACATCAACCGCGAGCAGTTAGTGCTTCACAGTAGCACAGACATCGGTCCGCTTTTTTTGGACGGCATGGGCGATGGCATCTTCATAGCCGACGAAGATGGGGGGCGCGAAGACCTCGTGTGCCGTACCGCTTTCGGCATCCTTCAAGCCACGCGGACCCGCATCAGTAAGACGGAGTACATCAGCTGTCCGAGCTGCGGTCGCACCCTCTTCGACTTACAGGAGACCACGGCCAAGATCCGCGCACGGACGAGCCACCTGAAAGGCGTCAAGATCGGTATCATGGGCTGCATTGTGAACGGCCCAGGCGAAATGGCGGATGCGGATTACGGCTATGTGGGCACAGGCGCAGGCGTGATCACACTGTACAAGGAGAAGGAAGTGGTGAAGCGCAACGTGCCCGCCGCTAGCGCGGTGGATGAGCTGATCGAATTGATCAAGCAAGGCGGCGATTGGGTGGAATCGGAGTAGCTCGAAGTCCCAGTTGGGTCACTCGAAGAGGACCCTTTTATGTTTGCCGAAGTGAAGACGACGGAGTTCTCCGTTCAGTCCGATCCGGGTGGTTACATTGATGTTCATACATGATGTGCCGCCTCGGCGTGTAAGGCCATGGGACCCTAGGTGAGCACTCCGCTACACCGTGACGCAGGAATGGCCTGCACGCTTGGCATCTTCAAGAGAAGGAACAGTACTTAAGGCCGAGCGATCGAGCCCGAATAAAGTAAAAGGAATTTCGATAGGGAGATGGGTGACATGTCGTGGATCCGTTCGATCACAGTTCAAACCCCCAACACGATGAAAGTACAATGCGTAGGAGTAGACATCGCCAAAAATGACTTCAAAGTGGCCTTTGCCACCAAAGGAGAAGATAACAAGCTGTCCTGTACCACGGCGAAGAAGTTCGACAATGCGAAGACAGGCTTCAACCAACTGGTGAGATGGGCAACCAGTGAGATGGACAAAAATGCACCATTGGTGTTCCTGATGGAGGCCACAGGAGTGTATCATGAAAAGCTGGCACATCACCTTCATCGTGCAGAAGCAGGTGCATGTAGTGCTGCCCAACAAATTCAAGCACTTCGCAGCAAGCCTGAATTCGAAGTCGAAGACCGATGCGATCGATGCCAAGTTGTTGGCCCGCTTCGGTGTGGAGCGAGAGCATCGGCCATGGAATCCGGCTGAACTCGTCATCAAGCGGATGCGCGATTTCAGTCGCTACCGGGTACAGCTACAAGAACAGAAGACGGCCATCACCAACATCCTTCATAGCAAGGATTATGCGCATGGTGTACCAGCGGATATCAAGAAGAGCAGCAAGAAGGTCATTGCCGTGCTGGAAAAGGAAATCGCGATACTCAGTAAGGAAATGGAGAAAGTGGTGAAGAGCGATCCGGAAATTGAAGCCAAGGTGAACAAACTTCGCACCATTCCGGGATGCGGCATCACCACAGTGGCGGCCATAGTGGCGGAGACCAACGGGTTCAAAGAGTTCAAAAGCGCCAAGCAGCTCACCAGCTATGCTGGCTACGACATCGTACACAATGAATCGGGCACATCAGTGCTAAGCAAGACGCGTATCTCCAAGAAGGGCAACAGGTACATGCGCCACCACATGCACATGCCCGCCTTGAGCGCATCCAAGCACATTCCCGAGTTCAAAGCGTTGAGAGAGCGCATTAAAGGCCAAAACGGGGATACCGATGAAGGCGCAGGTGGCCGTCCAGCGTAAACTACTGATCCTGATGTACACCCTCTGGAAAAACGACTTGGTCTATGAGAAGGACTACCACCAAAAAAAGGTAGCCCGGAACAATGCCCAGGCTACACAGGATAGTGCTTTGCAGCAACTTCCTTTGGAGGTTTAAAGATAGTTGAAAATAAATCGACAGGACACTTGCATGTTAACACAGTACCTGCGTTGGGATGGCCGCCTCAACTTTCAGCGCTACCGAGGTATTCCTTGATCGCCTGCACGTACGCTTCGAATGACTTCAGCCCCTTCGCGGAAAGCGAGCAGCGCGTGTTTGGATAGTTGTCCTTGAAGGTCTTCTTCACGGTGAGGTAGCCAGCGTCCTTCAACTTCGTGATCTGCACACTGAGGTTGCCGCGCGTGGCCCCGGTCTTCTCCAGCAGGAAGTTGAAGTCCGCGCTGTCCACGCTCACCAACAGGCTCACGATCGCCAGCCGCAATTGGTTGTGCAGGACGGGGTCAAGCGGTGCGAAGGCCATCCTCTTGACGCTTGAGCAGAATGCCAGGCACGATGTAGCCGAATACCATGGCGATGCAATATGCGGAAACGATCACGGTGTCGTTCCCGCTGTAGAACATGACCATACCGGACAGCCAGAACAACAGGCCACCGAAGATCAACGGTCTGAAGCGCATGACCTGACCCGTAAGGAATGTGGGCATTGCAGTGAGCAGTGTGATGGCAGCCCCCGGGTCTCTGCCGGTGCCGGCGAAGGCGAACATCATCAAGAGCATGGTGATCACGAAAGCGCCCCAGATCCAACCCACTACACGGTCCATCGGGTTCGCGACCTGCTCCTTCTTGCCTTGGCGAAAACCATATATGGAACTGATGATGCCGCCCAAGGCCCCTGCCACACCCCAAGCTGCTCCGTGGGCCCAGGCGTCCCCGGCATCCCGCATCATGTAAGTGGTCACCATGGCGGCTAGAAGCAACACGCCCCACATGAGGAAGTAAAAACTCATTCGGGAGAAACTGCTTTTGGCTTGTCCAATCATCGTCTCGATGAGCTTCAGGCTTTCAGAAGGGGTGAGTTCTTGTTCCATGGTGATCACAGTTTGGGGTGCCGGTTTATTCCGACGGAGCAAATGTAAACAGGTTTATGAAATAAACAACATGGCGATCGAACATGTTTTTTCACCGAACTTCACGCCATGTCCAAGACCATCCTCCTTGCTGGCGCCACAGGTTTGGTCGGCAGCGCTTGTCTGCCTTTGCTGCTCGCTGATGAACGAGTGGGAAAGGTGGCGGCGCTGGTACGCAGGCCGTTGGACCTCCAGCACCCCAAGCTCGAGCAATGGATCGCGCCGGGTAATGATCTGCTACAAGGGTTGAAGCCTGAACCGGTGGACGCCGTGATCTGCGGCCTCGGCACCACCATCAAGAAAGCAGGCAGCCAAGCCGCCTTCATCGCCGTGGACAAGGACCTGCCGCTGGGGATCGCGAGATGGGCCAAGGCACAAGGTGTGCTCACCTACGCCATCATCAGCGCCATCGGCGCGGACCCGGGATCACGGGTCTTCTACAGCCGCGTGAAAGGAGAGGTGGAGCAGGAATTGGAGGCGATGCATTTCGGCAGTTTGGCGCTGTTCCAGCCGTCGATCCTGACGGGACCCCGCAAGGAGAAGCGCTTTGGCGAACACATCGGCATCGCCGTGACGAAGGCGGTCGGTCCCGTACTCCTCGGACCGATGAAAAGCTATCGTGTGATGCCGCACGATGTGTTGGCGAAAGCGTTGGTGAATACCGCGCTCTCCCCGGCACCGGGCACTAAACGCTATACGTACAGCGGGATCCTCCGCCAAGCGGGTATTTAGAACGTCGCCACGCTGAGGTGCTTGGCCTGGTCCTCCGCCTCGTCCATGCGTGCGAGCAGTTCTTCCCGTACGCGGTCGAAAGCGGGGAAGTCCGCTGCGGCCAAGGGGTCCGCGCTGGGCAGCACCTCCCTCCGTGGGTCCACTTGTTTGCCGTTCTTCCAGAAGCGGTAGCACACATGTGGCCCGGTGGCCAGCCCGGTGCTGCCCACCTCTCCGATCACCTGCCCCTGCTTCACCACCTGGCCCGTCTTCACCAAGGTCTTGCGCATATGCAGGTATTGTGTCTCATACACGCTGTTGTGGCGGATCTTCACGTACTTGCCGTTGCCGCCGCTGTAACCGGCCCTTTCCACTACGCCATCGCCCACCGCCTGGATGGGCGTTCCGTAGGGTGCTGCGTAATCCGTGCCCAAATGCGCCTTGAAGCGTTTCTGCACCGGATGGAAGCGCCGCAGGCTGAAGCCCGAGGATATCCGGCTGTATTTCAACGGCGCCTGCAGGAAGGCCTTGCGCAGGCTCTTGCCCTCGGCATCATAATATCCACCTTTGGTCTCGGCACTATCGAACAGGAACGCCTCCTTGGTGTCGAGGCCTTCGTACCGCACGCACAGCAGCTTTGGCCCGCCGTAGGGCTTGCCGTCCACGGTGTTCTGGCGGTAGACCATGGTGAAGCGGTCACCTTCCTGGATCCGGTAGAAATCCACGGTCCAAGCGAACACCTCGCTGAGCTCGGCGGCCAGTGCCGGCGAGGCCCCGGCATTCACAAGGTCGTTCCAAAGCGCCCCGGTCACCGCCACGCTCAGGCTTTTTTCCTCGGTGTGCACCGGGCGTTTCTCCATGTGTACCGAATACGGACGGCGCAGGTCGAACACCACATGGTCCACGGGATCGGACTCATAGACGAAGTAGGCCGGACCGCACGTGGCATCATCGGAAAAGATGAACGCCACCGGGTGCCCGGCGCGGATGCGCGTGACGTCGAACACCGGCACAGCCATTTGTACCAAGCTGTCAATGGTGGCAGCACTGATCCCCAACGGTGCCAATAGCTGGCTGAAGCTGGATCCGGACCTCACTTGGTCCCGTTCCACATGGAAGCCGGCCAAGGGGATGCCGTAGGCGCTGGGCGGCGCTGGCAGTGTGTCCGCCGCAACCGTTTGCAGCTCCACATACTCCTCGTGCGGGGTGAGGTCCACGCCGACAAAGAGGTAGGTCCCCACCGCCGCCGCGAGCACCAGCCCACTGATCGCCATGCCCGTTTTCCTGCTCATTCGGCGCAAGAAACGATGGCCAACAGGACATTGTTGCCCGCCAGCCGCGTATTTTCAACAACGCGGACGTGAGAACCGCAGTGCTGGCACGCTACTCCTTGGCGATCGGATTGGTCAATCCCTCATAGCTGGAGAGTTCCATCTTGATGGAGCCTACCAGCACCTTGGCCTGCGCCAGCACGGGAATGTGGTTCGCGTCATCGGTGATCCACACGTTCAGGTCCTCGTTCGTCTTGAAGATCCGCCCTTCCTGCACTACGGGCTGGAACTTCAAACAGCGGTATTTGCCATTGCGGAGCTTGATGGTCTCTTTGCCCACAAAGCGCATGCGCAGGTTCCATTCCTCGTTGTCCATGAAACAGGGAATGGTGAATTCCTGCCCCTTTTTGGCATTGGAATAGTCCAAAGTCCGGGCGAAGTAGAAGGCGCTGAGCATGTCCTGCACATGGGCGGGCACGTCGAAGGTCTTCTTCTCCTGCGTCGTCACCGTGCGGCGGTGCTGCAGGAAGAGGTAGTCCTGGCTGAAGGTGTACCCGCCTTCGTCCACACGGCGGACGAAGACCCATGGGAACACGCCCTTCTTGTCGAAATAGGTCTCGTAGTGATCGTCCACTTTGTAGAAGGTCTTGAACGCGCCGGTGCTCTGGCCCACGCCTACCGCATGCAACACCTCGCGGCCGTCGATCTTGCGATCGGCCTCCTTCAGTTCCAAGGTGGCTATTCCTGCGTTGAGCCAACCGTAGTGCAGCACATAGCTGAGCTTCTCACCCGCACGGAAGACGTGCTGGTCGAGCGTACGGAGCGGGTACACCGCATCCGCATCCGTAGGGGCCGGTGCGCCTCCGCTTTGTGCAAAGCCGAAGGAAAGCAGGCAGGCCGCCGCAGTGGCGAAGAGGGATCGTTGTGCCATACCGGTCCCTCTGCAATTGGCGTACCAAGCCGAAGAGGGGGCTGCACGGAACGGGCGCATCACACCACGATGTTCACGATACGCTTGTGTACCACGATCACCTTTTTTGGGGCTTTACCTTCCAGTCGCTGCTGCACTTCAGGGTTCGCCAGCACGGCAGCCTCCACATCCTCTTTGGAAAGCGTAACGGGGAATTCCAGCTGCAAGCGGGTTTTGCCGTTGAAGCTGATGGGATAGCTGAAGTTGCTTTCCTCCAAGAAGCGGGCATGCCACTGTGGCCATTTGGCCGTGGTGATGCTGTCGGAATGCCCCAAAAGGCTCCACAATTCCTCGGCGATGTGCGGCGCGAAGGGTGCAAGCGCGATGGTGAGCGGCTCAAGAATGTCCCGCTTGTGGCATTTCAGCGCGCCCAACTCGTTCGCTGCGATCATGAACTGCGCCACGCTGGTGTTAAAGCTCATTTTCCCGATGTCCTCCGTCACCTTCTTCAGGGTGGCGTGTAGCACTTTCTGCTCTGCATCGGTGGGCGCTTCCTCACTTACGCTGAGCACATCGCTCTCGAAGAAGAGGTTCCAGAATTTCTTCAGGAAGCGGCTGGTGCCTTCGATGCCGTGCGTATCCCAAGGTTTGCTCTGCTCCAGCGGGCCGAGGAACATTTCATAGAGGCGGAGGGTGTCGGCGCCGTATTTCTCGATGATGTCGTCGGGATTGAATACGTTCAACTTGGACTTGGACATCTTTTCAACCTCTCTTCGCGCAACCAATCGATTGCTCCCATCAAGGACGAAGTCAATCTCTCTTTTCACACTGCTGAACGACTTCATTTTATCCTCTTTGAATAAATCGAGGACAACAGTATCGTCACTTAGAATGTACTTCACATCTATGTTTGATCCACTGAGTTGGAATTCAATCTGGGTGTGTGCACTATCGGTTTTCAATGATGGCCAGTAGTTCTGGTACTTGAGCAAAAGTTGCTCCTTCAAATATTCTTCACCCATTGCAACAACAGAATTGCTCACATAGACCAATGGGGTCGTCACCGGGTCAATCACTCCCCCCTCAAAGTCCTCATAATCCTGAGATACCTTGACATTACTAACAAAGGTCAACACAGCCGATACCCCCTGTATCATCCCCTGGTTCACCAGCTTCTTCGCCGGTTCATCAAAGGGGATCAGGCCGCGATCGAACAAAAATTTGGTCCAGAAGCGGAAGTAGAGCAGGTGGCCGGTGGCGTGTTCGCTGCCGCCCATGTAGAGGTCGATCTGCTGCCAGTAGTTGATGGCCTCCGGCGAGGCGAAGCGGTCCTCGTTCGTCGGGTCCATGTAGCGCAGGAAGTACCAGCTGCTGCCGGCCCAGCCGGGCATGGTCGTTGTTTCCAGAGGAAAGTCAATTCCTGATTCGCTAATTCGCTGATTTGCCTCGTCCCACTTCCACTTCGATGCCCGGGCCAGAGGTGGCTCTCCCGTTTCGGTGGGTTGGAATTTGTCGATCACCGGTAGCTCCAACGGCAATGCGCTTTCCGGCAACGGATAAGGAATGTCGTCTTTGTAGTAGATCGGGATCGGCTCGCCCCAGTAGCGCTGGCGGCCGAAGGCGGCATCGCGCAGCCGGTAGTTGATGCGGCCTTCGCCGGCACCCAGCTTCTCCAGTTCTTCCGTGGCGCGGCGGATGGCATCGGGCACCTGCATGCCTTTCAGAAAGCCCTCGTTGCAGATCACGGCGTCCTTGCGCTCGTCGGCCCCTTTTTCAATATCAGCTCCTTCGGTAACGGCGATGATGGGCAGGTTGAAATGCTTCGCGAAACGCCAATCGCGCTGGTCGCCGCCGGGCACGGCCATCACCGCGCCGGTTCCATAGCCCGCCAGCACGTAATCACCCACCCAGATGGGGATGTCCTTGCCCGTGAAGGGATGCTTGGCGAAAGAGCCGGTGAAAACGCCGGAGACCTTGTCCACTTCGGCTTGACGCTCGCGCTCGCTGCGGTTGGTGGAGGTCTTTACGTAGGCTTCTACTTCGGCGCGCTGGGCATCGGTGGTGACCAATTGCACGAGTTCGTGCTCTGGTGCTAGGGTTAGGAATGAGACACCGAATAGAGTGTCTGGGCGGGTTGTGAATACTTCGATGGCCTCATTGTGGCCCTCTCCGAGGGAGAAATATCCCTCACCCCCGGCCCCTCTCCGAGGGAGAGGGGAGTCGTTCTCGACCTCCGAGCGTTCCGCGAGCTTTTCTTCCTCGGCAACATTGATGCGCTTATTTAACACCTCTTTGATCGTCTCCTTCACTCGGTGAGCATCGCGTAAGACCTCATCATTGGTGAAGCGGATGACTTCAAATCCCAGTTCTTTCAATCGCTGGGTGCGAGCGGCATCCTCTTCTTTTTGGAGATCGTGGATATCGCCGTCAACCTCGATCACTAAGCGCTTGGGCAAGGAGACGAAATCCACGATAAAGCGATCGATGATGTGCTGCCTGCGGATCTTCGCCCCGACCCCTGCCCCTCGGATCACCTGCCACAGTTTGTCCTCCGCTTCCGTAGGATTCTTCCGCATCTCCTTGGAGAACTCCATCAATCGGCTAGCGATCGCAGGGTCAGCGGTGAGGTAGCCAGCTCGCGCTGAAGCTCCTTCGGAGCGCGTCCCCCTCTCCCTGGGAGAGGGGCTAGGGGTGAGGGTGAATTTCACACTCGCCCCTTCACTCCTCCCGATCCAATTCCGCTGGGCCTCCTTCATGGACGTTGTCCAATCCAGTTCGTCCAAACCGTCCAGCAGTCGTTGTGCGTAGGCGGTGATGCGCATGCTCCATTGCGGCATGCGCTTACGTTCCACGGGATGGCCTCCGCGTTCGCTCACGCCGTCCTTCACCTCGTCGTTCGCGAGCACCGTGCCTAATGCGGGACACCAGTTCACCCATGCATCACTGAGGTAGGCCAAGCGGAAGTGTTGCAGCACCATCTGCTGGGTGCGCTCGCTGAAGCTCTTCCATTCCGCGGCGGTGAAGGGTCCGATGGCCTCTTCGATGTCGCCGGTAAGGACCTCCGCATCCTGGCCTTGGCAGCCGGTAGCTTCGAAACGGGCGATCAGTTCGGAAATGGGCCGTGCTTTGTCGGCCTTCGGATCGTACCAGCTATCGAAGAGCTGGAGGAAGATCCACTGCGTCCACTTGTAGTAGTCCGGGTTGCTAGTGCGCACCTCGCGGTTCCAATCGAAGCTGAAGCCGATGCGGTCCAATTGTTCGCGGTAGCGCGCGGCGTTCTCTTCCGTGGTTTTTGCCGGGTGCTGGCCGGTCTGGATGGCGTACTGCTCCGCGGGCAGACCGAAGCTGTCGTAGCCCATCGGGTGGAGCACGTTGAAACCGCTGTGCCGCTTGAAGCGGGCCACGATGTCGCTGGCAATATAGCCGAGCGGATGCCCCACGTGCAGGCCGGCGCCGCTGGGGTAGGGGAACATGTCCAGCACGTAGTACTTCGGCTTCGTGGTGTCATTCTCCACGCGATAAGTGCCGCGCTTGCGCCACTCTTCCCGCCACTTCTCCTCGATGCCCTTGTGGTCGTATGCCATGTTTCCCCTTCAATGGTGGGCGAATTTAGCCCGTTGGCTTCGGGTGGTGAAGGACCATGCACGATCCGTACTTCGGAAAACTGCTTAAAGACGGGGTTGATGATGCACTCGCTCGGATAACTTCGCCGCCCGACGGGCCTTTGCAAGCCCGACAGGATCCATGAGCGAGCAGCGCTTCATCAAGTCACGCACACGCAGCAGCAACGTGGGCACCATCATCGGCATCACCTTGGTGCTGTTCATGCTGGGCCTGTTGGGTTTCATGCTGCTGAACGCCCGGGAACTGGAGCGTCATTTCAAGGAGAACGTGAAGGTGGACATCTACCTGAAGCGCGACCTGAAGGAGGTGGACGTGATGAAGTTCCGCAAGCAATTGGACGCGGAGCCCTTCGCGCTGGAGACACGCTACGTCACGGCCGATGAGGCCGCGGAACAGCTGAAGCAGGACATGGGCGAGGATTTTCTCGGCGTGCTGGGCGCGAACCCTTTGCTGCCCTCGATCGAGCTGCGCATGAAGGAGGCCTACGCCGGGCCGGACAGCCTGAAGTGGGTGGCCGATCACCTGCGGCAGGACGCCAACGTCCACGAGGTGAAGTACAACCCGGTGGTGGTGGAGAACATCGATGCCAACATGGGCAAGCTGCGTTGGATCCTGCTCGGCTTCAGCGCGCTTTTGCTGGTGATCGCCGTCGCGTTGATCAACAATACCATCCGCTTGGCGATCTATAGCAAGCGCTTCCTCATCCGCACCATGCACTTGGTTGGTGCGACGAGCTGGTTCATCAAGAAGCCCTTCCTGGGGAACAGCTTGTGGCAAGGTATCGTGGCCTCCATCCTGGCCGTAGGCCTGCTCGTGGGCAGCATCCAAACGCTGGTGCGCTGGCAGCCGGACCTGCGTACGCTGGTGCAGCCCATGCCCTTGGCGATCCTGCTTGGTAGCATCGTCGCACTGGGCCTGCTGATCTCCCTGCTTTCCACGGCGCTTGCCGTGAGGCGTTACCTTCGCATGAACACCGACGAACTCAACTGGACCTGAACATGGCAGCGAACACCGATGAAGCCTTGGCCTTTGATGGCATGAACTATAAGCTCCTGCTGATCGGCATCGGGATCGTGATCCTCGGTTTTATCCTGATGAGCGGCGGTGGTACCGGGGACCCCGAGGTCTTCGACGCAAAGGAGATCTTCAGTGCGCGGCGCATCACCGTGGCTCCGATCGTGTGCCTTATCGGATACATCTTCGTGATCTACGCGATCATGCGCAAACCGCAGGAAACGGAGTGATCCCTCCCATCGGGTTGAAGCGCATGAAGGGAGAGGGCTGGGCAGTATGACCGTTTTTCAAGCTATTGTTATTGCCGTAGTTGAGGGGCTCACCGAGTTTTTGCCGGTGTCCAGCACGGGCCACATGGTGATCGTTCAGGCGCTTCTGGGCTTGGAGCCCACCGAGTTCACCAAGGCTTACATGGTGAACATTCAGTTCGGTGCCATCCTCTCCGTAGTAGCACTGTATTGGAAGCGCTTTTTCCGGTCGTTCGATTTCTATTGGAAGTTGCTGGTGGCTTTTATCCCTGCCGCCATCTTCGGGCTGTTGCTGGGTGACGCGATCGACCTCTTGCTGGAGAATGTTACGGTAGTGGCCGTGGCGCTGTTGCTGGGCGGTATCGTGCTGCTCTTCGTCGACAATTGGTTCAAGCCAAAAGGCGTGGAATCCATCTCTTATCCCCGTGCATTCGGGATCGGTATCTTCCAATGCCTCGCCATGGTGCCAGGAGTGTCCCGCTCGGCCGCCACGATCATCGGTGGGATGGGCTTGGGCCTCACGCGGAAGCACGCCGCCGAGTTCTCCTTCTTCCTGGCCGTGCCCACCATGGCCGCTGCTTCCGGCTACAAGATGCTCCAGGGTTGGAAAGCGGACCCGACGATCTTCAGCGGCGACCACATCGGTCTGCTCCTGCTGGGCAATGCAGTGGCCTTTGTAGTAGCACTGCTGGCTATCCGCAGCTTTGTCGACTTCCTCACGCGCCATGGCTTCCGGGCTTTCGGCTGGTACCGCATCATCATCGGCCTGGTATTGCTCGTGCTCATTCTTTCCGGCGTGGACCTGAGCATGACATGACCGCGGAGCTGGACCCGGAAATGGGGGCGGTCCTTTTGGTGGACAAGCCCATCACGTGGACCAGCTTCAATGTGGTGGCCAAGATCCGTGTCGGATTGCTTGTCGTGTGCGGCCACCGCGTGAAAGTGGGCCACGGCGGCACCTTGGACCCCTTGGCCAGCGGCCTGCTGATCATCGGAACGGGCACCCACACCAAGCAGTTGCAAGCCTTGGCCGATGAGGACAAGACGTACACGGCCACTTTGCGTTTGGGCCAGAGCACGTTGAGCTACGACGCGGAGACCGACGTGGAAGTGGAGCGGCCGTGGAAGCACATCGACGAGGCCGCCATTCGAGACGTCTTCCCCCTTTTCACCGGTGAGATCAAGCAGCGACCGCCGGATTTCTCCGCCAAACGCTACCAAGGGGAACGCGCCTACCGCTTGGCCCGTGCGGGGGAAGAGGTGGAACTGCCGCCCGTTGCGCTTACCATCCATCGGTTGGAGCTGCTCGGGATCCAGGGCAGCGACGTCACCATCGAGGTGCATTGCAGCAAGGGGACCTATGTCCGGTCACTAGCGCATGACATCGGTGAGGCCTTGGGCTGCGGTGCCCATCTCGTGGGGCTGCGCCGCACGGCCAGCGGGTCGTTCCTTGTCCGCGATGCCCGCACGCCGGAGCAATGGTCGAAGTGGCTGGACCAGTGGGCTTCCAAGCGCGACAGACCTGTGGTATAGGATCACCTCCCACAGGGTGCCCGATCACCCTATCTTCGCGCCCCGAAATCCTGAAATGGGCCTGTAAGCCCTAACCTACATCCATGAAGCTCACTTCGTTCAAATTCGACGTCCCCAAGGAACTCATCGCCCTCTATCCCACCAAAGACCGCGACGGCGCGAAGCTGATGGTGATGGACCGCAAGACGGGCAAGATCGAGCACAAGAAATTCAAGAACATCCTCGACTACTTCGAGGAAGGCGACACCTTCGTCGCCAACGATACCAAGGTGTTCCCGGCCCGCATGTGGGGCAATAAGGAGAAGACCGGTGCCAAGATCGAGGTGTTCCTGCTGCGTGAGCTCAACCGCGACAGTTTGCTCTGGGACGTGGTGGTGGACCCCGCCCGCAAGATCCGTATCGGCAACAAACTGTACTTCGGAAAAGACGACGAGCTCGTCGCCGAAGTGATCGACAACACCACCAGTCGCGGCCGCACCCTGCGCTTCCTCTTCGACGGCAGCTACGAGGAGTTCAAGCAGACCATCACCGAGATGGGCGAGACCCCGCTGCCACACTACATCAAGCGCGACCTCGAAGCCAGCGATGCTGAGCGCTACCAGACCATTTACGCCAAGCACGAAGGGGCCGTGGCCGCACCCACCGCGGGCATCCACTTCAGCCGCGAGATCATGAAGCGTGCCGAGCTGAAGGGCATCAATTTCGCCAATGTCACCCTGCACGTGGGTTTGGGCACCTTCCGGCCGGTGGAGGTGGAGGACCTTACAAAGCACAAGATGGACAGCGAGCAGGTCATCATCGACCAGAAGGCCTGTGACATCATCAACGCCAGCATCGACGCCAAGAAGCATGTCTGCAGCATCGGCACTACCACCATGCGCGCCATCGAAAGCAGCGTGAGCACGGACGACCACATCAAGCCGTTCAATGGATGGACCAACAAGTTCATCTTCCCTCCTTATGACTTCGGCGTGGCGGACCGCATGGTCACCAACTTCCACATGCCTGAAAGCACGCTCCTGATGATGGTGGCGGCCTTCGGAGGTTACGACCACGTGTGGAACGCGTACAAAGTGGCCATCAAGGAGAAGTACCGCTTCTTCAGCTACGGGGACGCGATGTTGATCATCTGAGAAAAAAACACAGAGGCACAGAGACACAGAGGGCCGCAGGGAATTTCCTTGCGGCCTTTTCTTTTGGACCTTTGACATTGTCCACCATGGAACGTTCAACCATCATTGTAGCCGGCGGCAGTGGCAAGCGCATGGCCTCCCCGGTACCCAAGCAGTTCATGCTGGTGAAGGGCAAACCGGTCCTCTGCCACGTTATTTCCGCATTTCACCTGTATGATCCGGCGATGCAGATCATCGTCGTGCTGCCCAAGGAGCAGATCGACAGTTGGCGAGTGCTCTGCATCGGGCATGGCTTTACGATCGATCACACCGTGGTGGCCGGGGGTGAAGAGCGCTTTCATTCCGTCCGCGAAGGGCTGAAGGAAGTGGCACACGACGGACTTGTGGCAGTGCATGATGGCGTTAGGCCATTGGTGAGCTTGGGGCTGATCGAACGCTGTTTTGCGGCTGCGGAACTGCATGACGCCGCGATACCTGTTGTGCCGGTGAGTTCTTCCATGCGGGAGCTTACAGATGAAGGATCGCGTGCATTGGACCGCAGCCGATTGCGCATTGTGCAAACGCCACAGTGTTTCCAAGTGGAACTGCTGCGGAAGGCCTTCAAACTGCCATACGACCCCGCCTTTACCGATGAGGCCACGCTCGTGGAACGCATGGGCAACCTTGTGCGCCTTGTTGAAGGGGATGAACGCAATATCAAGGTGACCACACCGGACGACCTGGTGATTGCAGCCGCATTATTGGAAGAAGGGCGGTAGCATGTGGATCTCCGACCCCAGCTTCAGAAAGGGATGTGAATTATGAGTTTCAATATCAAGAAATACATTCCCAACTCCATAAAGCGCAGCGTCATTCTGGCGATGCATCGGGGAAGTAGGTACATCTGTCCCTTTTGCGGCTTTCGATCCAAGGATTTTGCCCTGACCGGCAAGGACTATCCGGTCCTTGTCGAAAAGCAGGTGATCGGGGCGGGCATCAGGCGCGGGGCATGTTATCAATGTGACTCCTCCGACAGGGAAAGGCTCGTTTACACCTACCTGAAGCATAAGCTGAACATTTTCGAGAAACCCGAGCGGATCAACATGCTTCATCTCGCGCCGGAGTTGAGGTTGTCAAAGGTCCTCTTCAGGTCGGGATTCGGGAGTTATATCTGCGGAGATCTGCTCCTGGATGGATACATCCGGCCGGAGTACGTCCAGAACATGAACGTCATGGACATCCCTTATCCGGACAATTCATTTGACCGGATCATCTGTAATCATCTACTTGAACACGTACCGAACGATCTGGACGCGATGAAAGAGCTGCTCCGGGTCTTGAAAGTAGGCGGTGAGGCGATCTTGCAGGTGCCGATATCAAAGAATTCGGAGAAGACAATTGAAGACTGGTCGGTCACCACACCGGAAGAACGGGAAATTGCCTTCGGCCAGTTCGACCATGTGCGGATCTATGGCCAAGACTATACTGACCGGTTGTCATCGGCCGGATTTAAGGTGGAACGCATTAACATCTCCCAGGACTATCCAAGCTATGGTCTTGCAGGGGAAGAGGATATTTTTATAGGAAGGAAGTAGCGGCATTAGAGACCTTCTTGGATGAGGCCAAGCACGTGGAACGCACCGGGACGTCCGTGCTTCTTCCTGCAATGCAGTAGTGTGGAGGAAGGGGGATAAAGACCACTGAACGAATTGCAGCGGACCTCATGTGTTGTCCGCTGGCCGACATCCATCCTCTCAGACGGTCGTCCGGTCAGATCCTGTCCTGCTCGGGACGACCACCTCTCGATCCTTTGGATCCCGCTGATCCCGTTAAATAACACCTGTCGTATTTTCCCCGGAAACCGCTATATTTGCCGCCGTTCGGAGGCGGTGAAGTGAGGAAGAGGGGGCCGCCCCTCTTTTTTGTTCCCCGTATCAGCACAGTCCGATGATGATCACTACAGACCAACTTCAACAGGCTTTGCAGCGGCAGCTGGAAGGCACTCCCCATTTTTTGGTGAGCGCCGAAGTGCGTCCGGGCGGAAAGGCCGTAGTGGAGGTGGATCATGATGAGACTCCCATCACCTTGGGCGACCTCACCAGCATCAATAAGGGCCTCCAAGAGGAATTCGGAGAGGCCATGGACGACGTGGAAATGCAAGTGGGCAGCCCCGGACTGGGCAAGCCCTTCAAAGTGGAACGCCAGTACCGCAAGCGCATTGGAAAAGGGGTGGACCTCACGCTCGTCGACGGCACCTTGGTGCAGGGCGTGCTGAAGACCTTTGATGAACATGGAATATCGCTGCAGATCCTTCAACCCTCCAAGGTGAAGGGCCGTCAGCCTAAACTTTCGGACGAGACCACGGTGATCCCATTCGCCGGCATCAAGTCCACCCAGGCCACTATCAACCTCAACTGAAGCAGTGCAATGAGCACAGTGAACCTCATCGAATCCTTCGGGGAATTCAAAGACATCAAAAACATCGACCGGGTGACCATGATGGGCATTCTGGAGGATGTGTTCCGCGGCGTGGTGAAACGGAAATATGGCGAAGAGGCCAAGTTCGACATCATCATCAACCCGGACAAGGGTGATCTGGAGATCTGGCTGAACCGCGAGATCGTTCCCGACGGCGAAGTGGAGGACGAGGGCCTGCAGATCCCCCTCAGCGAAGCTCTGAAGATCGAGCCCGACTTCGAGGTTGGAGAAGAGGTGAGCCAAGAGGTGAAGATCCCCGACTTCGGCCGCCGCAACATTCTTTCCCTGAAGCAGAACCTCCAGAGCCGCATCATGGAGCTGGAGAAAGACCACATCTACGAGAAGTACAAGGAGCGCGTGGGCGAGATAATCACCGGCGAGGTGTACCAGATCTGGAAGCGCGAGACTTTGGTGCTCGACGATGAGGGCAACGAGCTGATCATGCCGAAGGACCAGCACATCAAGACCGACTTCTTCAAGAAGGGCGACACCGTTCGCGCGGTGGTGTGGAAAGTGGAGATGCGCAACAACAGCCCGGTGGTGCTGCTCTCGCGCACAGCACCTGAGTTCTTGGAGAAATTGTTCGAGCAGGAAGTGCCCGAAGTGGCCGATGGACTGATCACCATCAAACGCATCGTGCGCGAGCCCGGTGAGCGCGCCAAGGTGGCTGTGGAGAGCTACGATGACCGCATTGATCCGGTAGGCGCGTGCGTGGGCATGAAGGGCAGCCGCATCCACGGCATCGTCCGCGAACTGCGCAATGAGAACATCGACGTGATCAACTGGACCACCAACGACTCGCTGTTGATCCAGCGCGCATTGAGCCCTGCCAAAGTGGGTGAGATCAAGCTCGATGAGGTCAACAAGCGCGCCGAGGTATACATGAAACCGGACCAGGTGGCATTGGCCATCGGCAAGGGCGGGCACAACATCAAGTTGGCGGGAAAGCTCACCGGCTTCGATATCGACGTGTACCGCGACAGCGACGAGGTGACGGACGACGTCGATCTGGACGAGTTCCGCGACGAGATCGAGCCGTGGATCATCGAAGCCTTGAAGAACATCGGCTGCGACACGGCCCGTTCGGTGGTGGAGATCGCCCCGGAGGACCTGGCCAAGCGTACGGACCTGGAAGAAGAAACTGTGACGGAAGTGCTGCGCGTACTGAAGCTGGAATTGACGAAGTAGAGGTAGAAGGACCACTAAGGACACGAAGAAGGCAGTGGTTGTGCGGAGAAGCAGTAGGCAGGTGGCAGTAGCAGTAGGGGCAAAACGAGAACTTGGGAGCGAATGAGCGAAACGGCAGGAAAATCGGTGCGATTGAGCAAGGTGACACGGGACTTCAACCTCGGTGTACACACTGTGGTGGAGTTCCTCGCCGAGAAGGGGCATGCCGTGGAGGAATCCCCGAACGCGAAGATCCCCGGAGACCTCTATGCCTTATTGGAGAAGGAATTCGGGCAGGACAAAGCAGAGAAGGAGGCAAGTAAGCAGGTGATCCAAGAGCGCCAGGAGCGTGAAGTGGTCGCCTTGGCCAGCGTGCCG
The DNA here is from genome assembly GCA_016700415.1 of Flavobacteriales bacterium. NCBI lineage: Bacteria > Pseudomonadati > Bacteroidota > Flavobacteriia > Flavobacteriales > Flavobacteriales bacterium. The sequence continues at coordinate 2,215,319 of CP065018.1, read as the reverse complement.
GAACCCGTCGCACCGCCGGAATCGGCCAGCGCACCTCCTGTGGCGGATGCCCAGGTCGCGCCAGCCGCGCCAGCGGAGAAGAAGGCTGCGCCCAAGGCCAAATCAACAGAACCTGCCGCACCCGCAGAGCCGTCCGCCGCGGCATCGGACGTCTTCCGCGCCACCACCCTACGGGTCACTGGCCCCAAGACCATAGGGAAGATCGATCTCGATAGTGGAAAGAAAGGACGTCCGGCCGCAAAGGTGCTCGGGCCTGAAAAACCGGCACCTGCGGAAAAGCCCGCCGAAAAGCCCGCCGCAAAAGTGGAGGTGCTAAAAGCGGTCGCCCCTGAGCCCGAGACCATCCGGGTGAACGTGGAAAAACTTGCCGGGCCGAAGACGGTCGGCAAGATCGAGCTGCCGAAAGAGCGTGAGCGCAAACCCAGCGACCGGGACAAGGACCGCGGCCGCCGCAAGCGCATCGTGAAACCCGGCCCCGTGAACGTGGGGCGCGTGGTACAACAAGAACAACGCAATGCTCCATCCGGACGGCCCGGGGAGCTTGATGAGAACGCTGTGAAGCGCAAGGTCAGCGAGACCCTCGCCCGTCTGACCGGCGGTGGCGGAAGCAAAGGCCGGGGCGCAAAACGCAAGGGCGACAAGCGGCAGGAGCGCTACCAACGTCGTGAAGAGGAGAACCAAGCACGTCAGCTCGCAGGCCGCACATTGCAGGTCACTGAGTTCGTAACGGCCAGTGAACTGGCCTCCATGATGGACGTGCCCGTCACCGATATCATCAAGGCCTATTTCTCCTTGGGCATGATGGTGAGCATCAACCAGCGCTTGGACGCCGAAACGCTTGCGGTGATCGCCGATGAGTACGGCTTCAAGGTGGAGTTCGTCGGCGCCGACGTGCAGGATACCATGGTCGAAGAGGCCGATGATCCCGAACGCATGGTGCCGCGGGCACCGATCGTTACCGTCATGGGCCACGTGGACCACGGCAAGACCTCCCTGCTGGATCACATCCGCAAGGCCAATGTGATCGCCGGCGAGGCCGGTGGAATAACCCAGCACATCGGTGCATACAGCGTGACTTTGGACAATGGCAAGCGCATCGCCTTCTTGGACACGCCCGGCCACGAGGCGTTCACAGCCATGCGTGCCCGTGGTGCGCAGGTCACCGACATCGCCATCATCGTGATCGCGGCGGACGACAGTGTGATGCCGCAGACCCGCGAAGCCATAAACCACGCGCAGGCCGCGGGCGTGCCGATGGTCTTCGCTTTCAACAAGATCGACAAGGAGGGCGCCAATGCGGAAAAGATCCGCGATCAGCTCTCCCAGATGAACATCCTCGTGGAGGAATGGGGCGGCAAGTTCCAGACCCAGGAGATAAGCGCGAAGAAAGGCACCGGTATTGAACAGCTACTGGACAAAGTGCTGCTGGAGGCCGATCTGCTCGAACTGAAGGCCGATCCTGAGAAACGGGCCACCGGTGTCGTGATCGAAAGTACGCTGGAGGTGGGCCGCGGCTATGTGACCACGCTTTTGGTGGAAGGAGGAACCTTGCACAAGAGCGACATATTGCTCGTTGGCCAATACAGCGGTCGCGTGCGGAACATGTTCAATGAACGTGGCCAGCAGGTCACCGAGGCCGGGCCTTCGGTCCCCGTCTCCATCCTCGGCCTGGACGGTGCCCCTAACGCGGGTGACCGCTTCCATGTAATGGCCGATGAGCGCGAGGCGCGCCAGATCGCCACACGTCGACAGCAGTTGCAGCGCGAACAGGGCATCCGCACCCACAAGCACATCACGCTGGACGAGATCGGGCGTCGTTTGGCCATCGGGGACTTCAAGGAACTCAATGTCATCGTGAAAGGCGACGTGGACGGCTCCGTGGAGGCCTTGACCGATTCCTTGCTGAAACTCAGCACCGAGAGCATCAAGGTGAACGTGATCCATAAAGCAGTGGGCCCCATCGCGGAGAGCGACGTACTGCTCGCCTCGGCATCGAATGCCATCATCGTCGGCTTCCAAGTTCGTCCCACCGTTGGCGCTAGGAAACTGGCCGAGAACGAGGAGATCGAGATCCGCCTTTATTCCATCATCTACGACGCCATCGAGGAACTGAAGCTGGCCATGGAGGGCATGCTCACCCCGAAGGAGGTGGAGAATGTCATCGGTACCGCCGAAGTGCGTGATACCTTCCGCATCAGCAAGGTGGGCACGGTGGCCGGTTGTTATGTGCTGGACGGCAAGATCACCCGGAACAGTAAGATCCGTCTGATCCGCGACAGCATCGTGGTGTATACCGGCGAGCTCAGCGACCTCAAGCGCTTCAAGGACGACGCAAAGGAAGTGACGCACGGCTACGAATGTGGCCTAAGCATCAAGAACTTCAACGACATCAAGGTCGGCGATAACATCGAGGCCTTCGAGATGGTAGAGGTGAAGCGTACGCTGGAGGGGTAAAGGCAGGTGCAGCAGGCACTCGGCAATCGGCAGTAAGCAGTTCACAGCAGTTTCGCAAAGCGGACCTACGGGTCATGCGAACACCTTGGGTCGTCCACGGCTCAATTGTCTCCAGTGGGCAACTTTGGCAGTTCGATCTGATCGGGCACCACATAAAGCCCCGGGAAATCGCCTCTCAGGTTTTCTCGGAGCCCTTCGGCCTCTATCCGGTCCCTCAAGTCGCCAACGCGAACACGGAAGTTGGGTGCGAGGTAGCTGAGATAGGCTGGAATTTCAGGGTGTTGCAGTAGGAAGGTCCGCCGGGTGCTCTCTGCCATGGTGCGGTCGCCAAGAAAGATCTGCACGCGGTATCCGTCCAAGGGACGCTTGTGCGCGGCATAATCCGCCATCAGGGCTTTGATACGATCGTTTTCCACCACGGTGACAACGCCGTGAGCTACGCTGTCCGTTGGCAAGCTGTCGTTGGTTCGGGTCACCACGGAGGTCGTGGCGGTGCTGTCCACCGGGACGTTGGAAGGCTTGAACAGACGGATGTCCTCCTGCGCGGAGAGTTGGATGCCCAGTAATAGTAGGAGGAACGGGATGACGTTGCGCATGTGTGGGCCAAATGTACCGGCACAAAAGCACTGGGCAAGAATCGTGCTCACGGTCCTTGGGAAAATGCGAGCTGTACGAACCACCATTTTGTAACGGGTAGTGCCCGATCAAGAGGGAATGAAAATTACACCCCCATGACATGACTTTGACCAATGGTGTTGTGGCTTTGCGGTCCATCTACACACTTTAGAATGTTTCTAAATAGGGCATTTACCCGCTATCCGTTGGCTGTATGGCTACCGTCGTATGGCTTGGCGTCTATTTTTGCGCGGCGATGATCCATCGGGATCCACCATCAAATTTGTCCGGAATGTCCTTTGTACTCAGGCTTCTCAAGCGTTCCATAGGTCTGCTACACCTCAGCGCCCTCGCCGCCATTCTGCTGACCGTCACCAGCGTTTCCGCTCAGGTGGACCAAGCTCAATACGACTCCGGCGAAAAGATCTTCAAAGCGAACTGCGCCAGCTGCCACAAGCCGGACAAGGACATGACCGGCCCGGCAGTGAAGGGTGCAACGCAGCGTTGGGAAGGCAAGGGTGACCTCCACGCCTGGATCAAGAACAGCCAGGCCTATATCAAGACCGGCAACGACCACGCCAAGCAGCTCTTCGAGACCCACAATAAGATCGTGATGCCGCCACAGGCGGTGAGCGACGCCGACATCGCTGCCATACTGTATTATGCGGACAATTACGGACCTCCTGCCAGCGCCAAGCCACAGACCGAGGCTCCTGCGGAAAAAGCACCTTCCAGCAACTGGGAATGGTTGGTGATCACCGGACTGTTGCTACTTCTGGTGCTGCTCTCCTTGGGTGGTGTCCGGCATCAGCTTTCTAACGCGGTCCGGGAAAAGCAAGGGCTTGCGGCGGAACCCGCCTTGGGTATTTGGGGCCGCATTTGCCGTTGGGCCGGTCGCAACAAGGGATGGGCCTCGGTGGCAGTGCTGCTATTGTTGGTCTGGGGCGCTGTACTGACCTGGAATTTTCTCTTCCAGATCGGTGTGTATGGTGGTGAAACCGTGGCCCACTACAAGCCCTCGCAACCCATCCTGTTCGACCACACGGTGCATGCCGGCAAGGACAACTTGGCCATTAATTGCCAGTATTGCCATAGCGGCGCGGAGAAAAGCCGCCACGCCGGTATCCCCAGTGCCAACGTGTGCATGAATTGCCACAAGGCCGTCAGTGAAGGGCCGAAGACCGGCACGGTGGAGATCGCAAAGATCTATGCGTCCGTAGGATGGGACCCCGCGACCATGACCTACACCGGCAATGAGAAGCCCATCGTGTGGAACAAGGTCCATAACCTGCCCGACCACGTGTATTTCAATCACTCCCAACACGTTGCCGTGGCCAAGATCGAGTGCCAGAAGTGTCATGGCCCCGTGGACACCGGGATGGACCAAGCGGAGCAATGGGCCCCACTGACCATGAGCTGGTGCCTCCAGTGCCACAACGAAACGGAGGTCAAGGTGGCCGGTAGCGACAATGGCTACTATAAGGAGATACACCGCCGCCTGGCCCAAACACCGATGGGCCAGCGTGAGCTCAAGAAATACTTGGAGGACGAGAAGATCACCGTTCGTGAGCTTGGCGGCTGGGATTGCGCCAAGTGCCATTACTAAGACCGATCAGCGCAGACAGATGTCGAGCACGAAACGATATTGGCAGGACCTTTCCGAAACGGACCCTGCACACGTACCGGCCACCGGGACCAACGAGTTCAATGAACCCATGCCCCTGGACCAGGTGCTTGCCGATGGCAGCATCACCGGCTCCACCACCAGCCGCCGCGATTTCCTGAAATTCCTGGGCTTCTCCGTGGGCGCCGCGACCCTGGCCGCATGCGAGACCCCGGTGATCAAGAGCATTCCGTATGTGAACAAGCCCGAGGAGATCACTCCCGGGGTGGCCAACTGGTATGCCAGCACCTATTATGACGGGGAGGACTTCGCCAGCGTGCTGGTGAAGACCCGTGAAGGGCGCCCCATCCACGTCCAAGGGAACCCCCGCTTCGGTATCAATCGGGACCCGAAGGTCGGCAAGGGCACCATCAATGCACGGGTGAACAGCAGCGTACTGGGCCTGTATGACAGCGAGCGCCTGCCCGGCCCCATGGAGGTGAAGGGCGGCAACTTCGCGCAGCAACCATGGTCCGATGCGGACAAGGCCATCGGCGGTGAGCTGGAAAAGGCAAGCGCCGCAGGCAAGCGCATCGTGATCCTCACCAACACGGTGATCAGCCCCAGCACCAAGTCGGCCATCGATGTATTCAAGGCCAAGCACAACCTGCGCCTTAACAGCAGCGATGCTGAAATGACCGTGAACGTGGGCGGCGCTGTGGACCATGTACAGTACGACGCCGTGAGCTACGCCGGCATCGCTAGCGCCAACCTCAAAAGCTTCGGCAAATGGGCCTTCCCGACCTACGACCTCTCCAAAGCTGATGTGGTGGTGGGCGTGGGTGCGGACTTTCTCAGCAATTGGGGGAGCACCAACGAGAACGTATGGCAATATGCCCAGCGCCGCAAGCCTGAAAGTGCCACGAAGGACCTGCCCATGAGCCGCCACTGGCAGTTCGAGGCGCGCATGAGCCTTACGGGAGCCAACGCGGACCAGCGCACCGCCGTGCGCAACAGCATGCTTCCCCTCGTTGTCATGGGGCTGCACGATGCGATCGCCGTTCAAACGGGAGGGACCACGGTCTCCGCCCTGAAGGTGGACGCACACGCCGATGCCGCCATTGCCCAATGCGCCAAGGAGCTGCTCGCAGCCAAAGGCAAGAGCGTAGTGATGTGCGGCGTCAACGATGAAGGCACGCAGGTACTGGTGAACAGCATCAACAGCATGCTGAGCAACTACGGCAGCACCATCGACATCCACAACGCTTCGCCCTTCTTCCAAGGGAACGATGCGGTGATGGCCCAGTTGGTGAAGGACATGAACGCTGGCACGGTGGGCGCGATCCTCATCGCAGGCACCAATCCCGCCTATACACTGCCGAATGCGGAGGAGTTCAAGGCGGGCTTGAAGAAGACCGGCCTGACGGTGAGCTTCAGCAGCCATGCCGACGAGACCGCCAGCTTGTGCAACTGGATCACTCCCGACCACCATTGGCTGGAAAGCTGGAACGATCAAGTCCCCACATCCGGGCACTACGCGCTCACCCAGCCCACGATCCGTCCGTTGTTCGACACCCGCCAATGGGGCCAGAGCCTCTTGGCATGGAGCGGTGTGGACACCGATTGGCACAGCTTCGTGCAGAACGTCTGCAAGGATACCCTTCCCGCAGGGGGCGGCACCCTGAACAGCTGGGATCAAAGTGTCCATGACGGAGTCTACGCCGGCACTATCAGTGAGACGGCCGAGCCCACCGTCTTCAGCGCCGATGTGGCCCAGGCTGCCGGCAAAGTCCGCGAGATCACCAAGCAAACAGGGGATTGGGAAGTGGAATTGTACACCTCCGAAGCACTTGGCAGCGGCCTGCACGCGAGCAATCCGTGGTTGCAGGAACTACCGGACCCCATCACAAAGGCGACTTGGGACAACTACGTCTGTATCGCCCCGGAAGACCTCAGTGAACTCACCGGCAAGACCTTCAAAGAGCTCTATATCGGCCAGGAAAGCCCGGCGCAAGTATTGAAAGTGACGGTGAACGGCATCGCCATGGAGCTACCAGCGATCATGAGCCCCGGTCAGGCACCGAAGACCTTGGCAGTTGCCCTTGGTTACGGCCGTGGCGCCAACGGTGAGCGTGTTGGCCGCGCCGCCTGCATGCGCAATGCGGACGGCAGCCCGGCCCCGGTAGGCAAAAACGCTTATCCGTGGACGTCCCTTCTTGACAACACCGTGCGCTATTCCGCGCCAGCTTCCGTGGAAACGACCGGCGGTACCTACGCCATCGCCCTCACCCAGACCCAGATGACGGGCATGGACCGCGAGAGCATCGTGAAGGAGACCACCTACACCGTGTGGGCCTTGAACGAGCCGCGTGAGACCTACAATGAGCTGGAGACCCTGGCCGTCCATGAGGATGTGAACAACGACGGCAAGGTGGACGCGCAGGACCGCGTGCCGGCAACCTCGATCGACCTGTGGGCGGACCACCCCATCGCCGAAGTGGGCCATCGTTGGGGCATGAGCATCGATCTCAACAGCTGCATCGGTTGCGGCGCATGCATCACCGCCTGCAACAGCGAGAACAACATCTCCGTGGTAGGCAAGGACGAAGTGCGCCGGAGCCGTGAAATGCATTGGTTGCGCATTGACCGTTATTACAGCTCGGACACGCACACGGATACCGAAGGCCTGAGCTGGGCCGGGCGATTGTCGGAAATGGAGCGCCCGAGCGAGCAGCCATCGGTGATCTTCATGCCGGTGATGTGCCAACATTGCAATCATGCGCCTTGCGAAACAGTGTGCCCTGTGGTGGCTACCACGCACAGTGAGGAAGGCCTGAACATGATGACCTACAACCGGTGCATCGGTACTCGCTATTGCGCGAACAACTGCCCCTACAAGGTCCGTCGCTTCAACTGGTTCAATTACGTCACCGAACAATTCGGCGATGTGAACCCCGCTTGGGATGACCTCGGGCGCATGGTACTGAATCCCGATGTGGTGGTGCGTGGGCGCGGCGTGATGGAAAAGTGCAGTCTCTGTGTGCAACGGATCCAGAACGGTAAGCTCGAAGCGAAAAAGCAGAGCAGGCCAGTGAAGGACGGCGATATCGAGACCGCTTGTTCAGCCGCTTGTGGCACCGGGGCCATCATCTTCGGCGACCTCAATGACAGCGGAAGCCAAGTGCGTGCCGGTCGGGACAATGCCCGCGGCTACCAGATGCTCGAGGAACTCGGAGTCCAGCCCAATGTGACCTACTTAGTGAAGGTGCGCAACATCGAAGAGAAGGACGAACACCACAAAGCCTAAGAGAAGACCGGCAACATGCATCAGGAAGCAGCCATACGCCCACCGCTCATCTTGGGCCACCGCACTTACGGGGACATCACGGCGGACGTGGTGGGCCCTATCGAGAACAAGGCCCCCCGCACGTGGTACATACTCCTTACCATCGCGTCCATCATTGCCGCTTACGGCGTTGGTTGCATCCTCTACCTGATCAGCGAGGGTATCGGGGTATGGGGGATGAACAAGACCATCAACTGGGCCTGGGACATCACCAACTTCGTGTGGTGGGTGGGCATCGGCCACGCGGGCACGCTCATCAGCGCGGTACTGCTGCTTTTCCGCCAGAAATGGCGTATGGCCGTGAACCGTTCGGCGGAAGCCATGACCATCTTCGCAGTGATAATGGCGGCCCTGTTCCCCATGATCCACATGGGCCGCATCTGGCTGGCCTACTTCGTGTTCCCGTTGCCCAACCAGTTCGGCTCCCTCTGGGTGAACTTCAACTCGCCACTGCTTTGGGACGTGTTCGCTATTTCGACCTATTTCTCGGTGTCCTTGGTATACTGGTACATCGGCCTCATCCCTGACTTCGCCTCCATTCGCGACCGTGTCGCGAAGAAGTGGCAGAAGACGATGTACGGGATCCTTTCCTTCGGCTGGACCGGCAATGCCAAGGCTTGGCAGCGTTTCGAGGAAGTGAGCCTGGTTCTCGCGGGCCTTGCCACGCCGCTGGTGTTCTCGGTACACTCAGTAGTGTCCATGGACTTCGCCACCTCGTTGGTCCCTGGTTGGCACAGCACCATTTTCCCCCCCTATTTCGTGGCTGGGGCCATCTTCTCCGGGTTCGCCATGGTGCAGACCCTGTTGCTGGTGATGCGCAAGGCCATGAACTTGGAGGCTTATGTGACCAGAAAGCACGTCGAGTACATGAACATCGTGATCATGGTCACTGGCGGCATCGTGGCCGTGGCCTACGCCACCGAGTTCTTCATGGGCTGGTACAGCGGCGTGGAGTACGAATACTACACGTACATGTCCGTCGGGGCGGCCACGGGCCAGTACTGGTGGGCCTTCTGGGCCTTGATCCTTTGCAACATCCTGATCCCTGCGATGCTCTGGTTCCGTCCCATCCGCACAAGTTTCTTCTGGGCCTGGGCCATTGCCATCGTGATCAACGTGGGCATGTGGTTCGAGCGCTTCGACATCATCGTGCTATGCCTGCACCGCGAATACCTGCCTTCGGGCTGGACCATGTTCTACCCTACATGGGTGGATGTCGGCACCTTCTTAGGCACCATCGGTATCTTCTTCACCCTGTACCTGCTTTTCGCCCGCTTCTTCCCGGTGTTGGCGTTGAATGAGCTGAAAACCATCCTCAAGTCCAGCGGCGAGAGCTACAAGGGTGAGGTGTTACCCAAATCACAGCACTGAGCGGCATGTCCAATAAAGTCATCTACGCGTTATACGAGGACCCGGAACTGTTGAAGTCCGCGGCACGCAAGCTTATCACGGCGGGCGTGAAGGTGCGGGACGTCTTCAGCCCGTGCCCGATACACGGCATCGACCCGATCATCGGCCTGAAGCGCACGCGTTTAGGCATCGTGTCCTTCATGTTCGGGGTCTTCGGGCTTTCTTTAGCGATCCTCGGCACATACTACATGATGATCTATGATTGGCCGATGAACGTGGGCGGCAAGCCGAACCAGTTCTACTACCAGAACGTCACGGCGTTCGTGCCGGTATTGTTCGAGTTCACCGTGCTTTGCGCCGCGCACGGCATGGCGATCACCTATCTCATTCGGAACAAGACACTTCCGGGAATGTCACCGCGGAACCCGGACCCGCGCAGCACGGACGATAAGTTCATCATCGAACTGCGCACGGAGGACAATCATGGCCATCCGGCCGAAGCCCTGACCGGCATGTTGCGTGAGACCACCGTGTTCGAGATCAACGAACGCCAATGCTGAGGATGATGAGCAACACGAAGAACCTGCTTCTCCTTGTGATCGCCCTTGGCGGCACGGCCCTTTTCATGGGCTGTTCCAGCACTCCGGACAGCCCCGGTCTCGAATACATGCCGGACATGTACCGCAGCCCGGCCATCGAGGCTTATGTGGACTACGGCCAGGACCCGTACTACTTCGGTGACAGCACCGCCGAGGCCCAGCGCGGTACCCCCAGCGCACGGATCCCGGCCGGAGGGACCATCCCGTTCGCGGAGAACGAGGCTGATGCCAGCTACAATTTCCCCTACCCCTATCCCAACACAACGGAAGGCTACGAGCAAGCCGGCCTCGAACTGCACAGCCCCATTCCCATGACCACGGCCACGGTGGAGCAGGGCAAGGTGATCTATGAGAAGTTCTGCACCGAATGCCATGGCGTAAAAGGAATGGGGGACGGGCCGGTGGTGACCAAGGGGAATTATCCGCCTCCGCCAGCCTACGACGGGAACCAGCTCGGCCAAATGCCGGAAGGAAAGATGTTCCATTCGATCACCTTCGGGAGGAACATCGCCATGGGCAGCCATGCCAGCCAGCTGAACCATAAGGAGCGTTGGTTGGTGATCCAATACGTGAAGTTTTTGCAGCACGACGGAAAGATGCCCGGGGAGGGCACGACCACGGACACTACAATGACGGCGATCGCCGACGCCAAGTGATCAAACAAGCAGCGATGAATTTCACCATAAGCAAACGGGCCCGGACGGTCACCTTGGCTTTGATCATCATCGGTCTGGTGATGGCAGGGATCGGCGTGGTGGGCGACCATACCGACCATAAACAGTATTCCTGGGCGGCTTTCTATGCCAACGCCCTCTTCTTCTTCTTCATCGCATTGGGCACCCTGTTCTTCTATGCGGTGAACCATATCACCGAGTCGGCATGGACGGTGCTGGTAAAACGGGTATACGAGGGCATCATCGGCTATCTGCCCTTGGGTGCATTGTTCGTCCTGATCTGCTTGGTGGCCGGCTCTGTCGGGCTGAACCACATCTGGCCTTGGATGGACACGCGGACATTGGACACTGCCGACCCGGCCCACTATGATGCGCACATCGAACTATTGTCGCCTTACCTCAACAAGCCCTTCTTCTGGGTGCGCGCCATCCTAATAATGGGGACCTTCATCCTCTTCGCACGCTGGTTCCGCTCGCACAGCCTGCGTATGGACGGGGAGACCGGAGAGACATTGATGCGTTCACATTGGCAGAACTACCGCCGCAGCGTTGTGTTCATGGTGCTCTTTGCCTTCTTCAGCTCGGTCTTGTCCTGGGATTGGATCATGAGCATCGACGTGCATTGGAAGAGCGCGCTCTTCGGGTGGTACGTCTTCGCAGGTATGTGGGTCGGTGGCATGATCGTGGCGGTGCTCATCGTGCTTTACCTCAAGGGCAAAGGATATCTGCCACAGGTGAACGGTAGCCACATCCAGGACATGGGCAAGTGGGTCTTCGCAGTGAGCTTCCTGTGGAGCTATCTTTATTTCGCCCAATTCCTGCTGACGTGGTATGCGAACATCCCTGAAGAGGGGACCTATTTCAAGGTCCGTATCGACCATCATCCTTGGCTGACCTGGGGCATGTATTTCATCAACTTCGCCCTGCCCATGGTACTGCTGATGAGCCGCGATTCCAAGCGCAGCCCCCGCTATCTCATCGGCGTGGCCGGGCTCATCTTCATCGGCCATTGGCTGGACACCGTCCAGATGATCATGCCGGGATCGCTGGGCGATCATTTCCATAGTATCGGCACGCTGGAGATCGGTTTCTTCATCGCCTTCCTCGGCCTTTTCATCCACACGGTACTGACCACCTTGGCAAAGGCGCCCCTCACGGTGGTGGCCCATCCGTTCTTGGAGGAGAGTGTTCACCATCAGATCTGACCACTGGACCATCACAGATCATAATCGAATAGCATGACGACGTTGTTGATACTTGCGGTCCTGGTGCTTGGCTTCATGGTGGCGCTCCGCCTGAGCCGGGTGGCCGAACTCACGGCTAAATTGCGCGGCGAGCGGGAAGAGCACATCCCAGAGCATGAAAACCGGCTATCCGGGCGGTTGATGTGGGCCTTTGGCGTGGCCTATTTTGCCTTCTTCATCTGGATCCCAGTCCACTACCATGATATGCTCCTACCCCCGCCGGCGAGTACGCAGGGCGTCTGGATCGAAACCATGCTCCATTTCAACTGGATCATGCTGAGCATCGTCTTCGTCGGGACCAACACCGCCCTATTCTGGTTCGCGGGCAAATATTACCACCGGCCCGGTAAGAAGGCGTACTGGTACCCGCATAACAACCGGTTGGAGCTGCTATGGACCGTTGTGCCCGCTTTCGTTCTGGTCTGTGTGATCATCTATGGCCTGGTCATCTGGGAGAAGATCACGGCCGCTCCGGAACCCGGCACCATGGAGGTGGAGGTGTATGCGAAGCAGTTCGACTGGACTTTCCGTTATCCCGGAAAGGACGGTCAGTTGGGCGCCACGGATTTCCGGTTGATCAACGGGGACAACCCCCTGGGCGTCGTTACTCGCACCACCATTACCAAGCGATTGGCGGAGCTGCACGACCAGATGCTGCAGGAGAAGGCTGATCGGGATGCGCAGGCGGAGATCCTGCCTCAGGACCTTAAGGATGAAAAGGATGAGCACATCGCGCACTTGGGCCGCATGTCAAAGGGCATCATGGACCTGCGCACGCTGATGGAACAGGACATTGCCGACAATGGCAACAACAGTACCTATCTCCACGGTGGCGATGACAAGATCACCAAGGAGTTCCATTTACCGGTGGACATGCCCGTGGAACTTGTGATCCGGAGCCAGGACGTGATCCACAGTGTTTACCTGCCGCACATGCGCGCCCAAATGAACGCCGTTCCCGGAATGGTCACCCGTATGCATCTGGTGCCCAGTATCACCACGGACAGCATGCGCACCATCACGGGAAACCCGGATTTCGATTATATCCTGATGTGCAACAAGGTGTGCGGGATATCACACTACAACATGCAAGCGCCTTTGACCGTGGAAAGCGCAGGAGCCTTCAAGGTGTGGAATATCCTACTGTCGGCTTTTGAGAATTCCTCCGGGGCATCCGTGGGAGAGGCCGGTACCGATCCCGCCAAGACCGAAGCCGCCACCGGGGCGGAGGCCGCCGAAGGCAAGAACCAACAACCGAACTGAGATCATGAGCGTCGTAGCCCATCCGCAGGCGGCCGATAGCGGCCACGCCCACGAGGAGCACCACCACCATAAGGAGAGCTTCATATCGAAGTACATCTTCTCGCAGGATCACAAGATGATCAGCAAGCAGTTCCTGGTCACTGCCATCGTCATGGCATGGGTGGCCATGATCATGTCCATCATCTTCCGCCTACAGATCGCATTCCCGGGCGAGAGTTTTGCCTTTACGCATTTCTTCCTCGGCGACAAATGGGCGCCCGATGGCGTTCTGAGCTCCTCAATGTACCTCGCGCTGGTCACCATCCACGGCACGATCATGGTGTTCTTCGTGCTCACGGGCGGGCTCTCCGGAACCTTCAGCAACCTGCTGATCCCCTTTCAAGTGGGAGCACGGGACATGGCTAGCGGATTCATCAACATGCTCTCCTTCTGGTTCTTCCTTGTGGCGGCCTTCGTCATGTTGGCCTCCTTGTTCGTGGAGAGCGGCCCCGCCTCCGGGGGATGGACGGTCTATCCACCACTGAGCGTATTACCCCAGGCCATTCCGGGGTCCGGTGCCGGTATGACGCTTTGGCTCTTCAGCATGGTGCTCTTCGTCGCAGGTTCCTTGATGGGAAGCCTGAATTATATCGTCACCGTGTTGAACCTGCGCACAAAGGGCATGCGCATGACGCGGCTACCGCTCACCATCTGGGCCTTCCTCCTCACCGCCATCATCGGTGTGCTGGCCTTCCCGGTCTTAGTGAGCGCGGTCGCCTTGCTGATCATGGACCGCATGCTCGGCACGAGCTTCTACCTCAGTGAGATCCACATCGCGGGCGAGGCACTTGACAATATGGGCGGCAGCCCGATCCTTTACCAGCACCTCTTCTGGTTCCTGGGCCACCCGGAGGTGTACATCGTGATCCTCCCGGCCTTCGGCATCAGCTCCGAGGTGATCTCCACCATGAGCCGCAAGCCCATCTTCGGCTACCGTGCCATGATCGGATCGCTCATGGCGATCTCCTTCCTGAGCTTTCTGGTCTGGGCACACCACATGTTCGTGTCCGGCATGAACCCCTTCCTGGGCAGCGTATTCGTGTTCACCACCGTGCTGATCGCCATCCCCAGTTCCGTGAAGGTCTTCAATTACCTCACCACGCTTTGGCGGGGCAACATCGTCTTCTCCCCGGCCATGCTCTTCAGCGTCGGCATGGTGTCCACCTTCATCGCCGGCGGCCTCACCGGTATCATTCTCGCCAACGGTGCACTTGACATCCAGGTACACGACACCTATTTCGTGATCGCGCACTTCCACATGGTGATGGGAGTAAGTGCCATCTTCGCAATGATGGCCGGGGTGTACCACTGGTTCCCCCGCATGTACGGCCGGATGATGAGCAACAAGCTGGGGTACCTCCATTTCTGGGTCACCCTGATCGCCGCTTATGGTGTGTTTATTCCCATGCACTATGTGGGCCTGGCCGGCGGCCCACGTCGTTACTATGATTACACCGAGTTCCCCATGTTCCAAGGCCACTTCATGGACCTGAACGTGATGATCACCGTCTTCGCCTGTATCGGTGGCGCGGTGCAATTGGTGTTCACGTACAACTTCTTCCACAGCATCTGGCGCGGGCAAAAGGCCCCGCAAAATCCGTGGCACAGCAACACCTTGGAGTGGACCGCCCCGGTGGAGCACATGCATGGGAACTGGCCCGGCCCCATCCCCACTGTGTACCGCTGGCCCTACGATTACAGCAAGCCCGGAAAGCTGGAGGACTATGTGCCCCAGAACGTTCCCTTGGAAGAAGGGGAAGAGGACCATTGAGCATCGGAAATGGACCTTGGAAGATCCAGGTCTTTGGGAAGGTCCGCACGGCATGTGCGGACTTTCCTGTTTCAGAGCCGTGCTGCGGGACGGGTCTTGGCCGGATGCATGTTCGTGGCCGTGCTGCCGGTGAAGGGGCAATTGCTGGACAGCCTTAAGCTCTTTTCCCAAGAACCGGCCAGGCTCGTTGTGAAGTTGGACTCCCGGGGCTCGTTCATCAGCAACCGGAATGTGAGGCTCATGGGGGTGAAGGTGGGTCTTGAACATGGCGGTCGTCTTCAATACGGGATCGGATACAGCTTCCTGGCCACGCGTGTTGAACGGCTTATGCGGGTGGACGACGGGGAGGAGGTGCCTGTGCGTTTACGTCTGGGCTATGTGACGCCCTATGTAGAATATGCTTTCTACCAACGGGGGCATTGGGAGGCCCGCATCCCTGTACAGTTCGGGATCGGAGGCGGTTCGCTGCTATACGACGATCCTGCCGGGAACCGCCACCGGTTGCGCCGTGCTTTCGTCTTCTTGTATGAACCGTCCATGACGATCCAATACCGGTTTTTGCAATACTTCGGGATCAACGCCGGCTGGGGATATCGGCTGGCCTTCACCAATGCCGGTCTGGGAGAGAACCTCACTGCCCCGATCTATCTCTTTGGCCTGAAGGTGTTCTTCGGAGACCTGTGGAAGGACCTGCGGCGATGACCGACGCGGTTAACTTTGGCCTCGCCCATGGCTGAGCAGTTCGACGTCCGTGATGAACAGCGTTCCGCCTCCGACAAGGAGATGGAACAGGTGCTGCGCCCGCGCCGGTTCGAAGAATTCGCCGGGCAGAAGGCCGTTACGGACAACTTGAAAGTGTTCGTGCAGGCAGCCAAGATGCGCGAAGAAGCCTTGGACCACGTGCTGCTGCATGGTCCGCCAGGATTGGGGAAAACCACCCTCGCCGGGATCATCGCCCACGAAATGGGCGTGGGCATGCGCGTAACGAGCGGCCCGGTGTTGGACAAGCCTGCGGACCTCGCTGGCCTGCTCACCAACCTGGAGCCGCACGACATCCTCTTCATCGACGAGATCCACCGGCTCAGCCCCATCGTAGAGGAATACCTCTACAGCGCCATGGAGGACTACCGTATCGATCTAGTGATCGACGCGGGTCCGAACGCACGCACGGTGCAGATCAACCTGAACCCGTTCACCTTGGTGGGCGCCACCACGCGCAGTGGCCTGCTCACGGCTCCGCTGCGTGCACGGTTCGGGATCAATAGCCGGTTGGACTATTACGACGCCGAAACGCTCACAGGCATCCTGAAACGCTCCGCGAGCCTCTTGCATGTTCCCATTGTGGAGGAGGCGGCACATGAGATCGCGCGCCGGAGCCGCGGCACGCCCCGCATTGCCAACTCACTGCTACGCCGGGTGCGTGATTTTGCACAGATCCAAGGTGATGGCAGCATTGATATGGCCATCGCGAAGCATGCGCTGAAGGCGCTCAACGTGGATGCGCACGGCCTGGACGAGATGGACAACCGCATCCTGCTCTGCATCATTGATAAGTTCGCCGGTGGTCCCGTGGGCTTGAATACCGTGGCCACGGCGGTGGGCGAGGAAAGCGGCACCATCGAGGAGGTCTACGAGCCGTTCCTGATCATGGAGGGCTACATCATGCGCACCCCGCGCGGCAGGCAGGCCACCGAACGCGCCTACAAGCATCTGGGCAAGGCCCCGAAGCCCAAGCCGGGAGGTCTGTTCGAGTGAAGCGCCCGGTGGCGGTGCTTCTACCTTATCCGCATGATCGACACTACGGAACGTTCGGCACGCATCAAGACCAAGGCCGGTGAGCTGGGCTTTCTCGCGTGCGGCATTGCTGAGGCCGGGTTCTTAGACACAGAAGCTCCCCGGTTGGAACGCTGGCTCAGCGAGGAAAGGAATGGTGCGATGAGCTACATGGCGAACCACTTCGACCTGCGGCTTGATCCACGGAAGCTGGTGCTCGGCGCCAAAAGCGTGATCAGTCTGGCCTACAACTACTTCACCCCGGACAAGCAGGAAGACCCCGAAGCGCCGAAGCTCAGCACGTACGCTTACGGCCGCGATTACCACAAAGTGGTGAAGCAGCGCCTAAAACCCTTGATGGCCTTTATCACGGAGCAGTTCGGTGAGGTGGCCATGCGCTGCTTTACGGACAGTGCGCCGGTGCTGGAGAAGGCTTGGGCGCAGAAAGCGGGCATCGGTTGGCGCGGAAAGCACACCAACGTGATACGCCAGAGCAACGGCTCGTTCTTCTTTCTCTGTGAGATCATCCTGGACCTGGAACTTGCACCGGACGCGCCTGCCACGGACCACTGTGGTACGTGCCGGCGTTGCATCGACGCCTGCCCCACGGATGCGATCACTCCCTACGGCGTGGACGGCAGCAAGTGCATCAGCTACTTCACCATCGAACTGAAGGACGCCATTCCCACGGATGCCGGGGACTTCAAGAACTGGGCGTTCGGCTGCGACATCTGTCAGCAGGTATGCCCATGGAACCGCTTCAGCACACCTCACCAAGAACCGGACTTCAACCCGAAGCCGGAATTGATGGGCCTAACAGCGGACGAGTGGCACGGTATGACCGAGGTGCTCTTCGATGAACTCTTTCAAGGAAGCCCAGTGAAACGCACGAAGTACGAGGGGCTGAAACGGAACTTGAGGTACTTGGGCGAGCAGGGAGGTACACCACAGAGTCACGGAGTCACGGAGTCGTGAGTCTGTGAGTCGGAGATCGTCCGATCACCGATCACTGGTCCCGATCACCATTTTATCTGCGTTGATCCACGCTTTCAGCGTTATCTGCGTTCCATTCCCGCTCACGCACGCATCGACCGCTGGAACACCTCCAGGATCACGTCCTTGTACATGTGACCAAAGGTGGCCAAACACCAGGCTTTTAGGAGCAGTTGATCACGGTCGCCGACCCAGCTTGCGGCCTTCACCAGTTCCTTCCGGAACAATCGGGGGTCGAAGCTCACTTTTTGAAGCACTTGCTGGCTGAGTTCCAGCATCTTCCTTCCATTTTCCTTCATCACGGTTCTTCGTTAGGCAACGGCTTGCAGGTCCGATACGTGGGATGAAGATAAGTGCTCCGAGCACCTTCTGCAACACCTCGGGATCGATCGTTTACAACTTGGCAAGTTGGATCGGAACAGCCCCAAAGGAGCATGAACGTGCAGATCGGTCGATCCGTATGTGGGCGGAAGTCGGGGGTGCCTCTAGGGTACGAACTTCCGCTCCGTCACCTGCTGTACCTCGTACTGGGCAGCGCCGGCGCTGTTGGACACATAGGCCACAAGGGCGCAGTTGTCCGTGTTGAGCACTTGGTTCACCGCGCCAACAGATGGAAGGGGATAGGAGAAGGTGCTGATCAAGGTGTCGCCGGGTTGCGCGTCCGCAGAAATGAAGGCCTCACCCCATGGGCTGTTCAGCGCGGCACGGAGCACATGGCGGTGTTCGTAGTTCTCGATGTCCTGTTGCCCCAACGGTTGGCTGCCGTCCTCCTGCCAATCGATGATGTGGTCCTCGGTCAGGTAGATCGTGAGGTTCTGTGGCGCTGGAATAGCATTTAACACGGCCGCTTTCACGGTGGCGGATACCATGTCCGTAGCACTGTTATAGCTGAGCGTGTCGAACCAGAGGTCAATGCTTGCAGGAAGGTCGATCAATTGGGCCACTGCGGGGCTCCAATTACTTCTGGAAACAGGCATGAGGTTGTTGTACGGTGCACGACCGATCAGCCCTTTTGGTAAACCACTGACGGAGAAGGTCGTTTCATACTCGTTCCCCGCCGGTGTCCGGAAATCCGTGTCATAGACCCCGTCGCCGAGCGGTAATTGGGGGGCGGCGAACGTGGAGGACATGTGTACGGCCACCACGACCAAGCGGTCGCCATACACCCCCTTCAAGTGATCCGCTATCAGTGCCGCCTCCGGACAATTGGGACAAAGGTGCCCAGTGCAATCCTCCAACAACACATTACGTGTAACGCCACCGCCCGCCACCACCGGACTTGCCGTTTCGGCCTTGGGCTGATCGATGATGTCACAACCTGAAAGAGAAGCGATCAGGAGGATCGGGATGATGAGGTTGCGCATGGTTCAGAATGTTGTGGTGATGGATGCGGTAAGTCCATTGGCGGCAGGTACCACGCGGCATACACCGCCCACGCAGAAAATGCCTGCACGCTGGCGGCCGTAGCTGAAGGAGAAGCGCGATCCGCCACGGATATAACCGAAGCTGCCGATGGGGTAGTGGATCTGCTCGGTCTCCACGGAACCGCCATAGTTGTACTGATCCAGCGCGGCCACGAACCAATGCGGGCTGAAGGTGAACTCGGCCAGGGCGGTGGCCCAATTCCCCTGGTCCTGCTTGGTGCTGAGATGCTGGGCCTCGAAACGCACGGAGGTCTTGTCGTTGAAATTGTGCAGACCTTCAAGCACGAAGATGTCCGCATAGACCACGGGATATCCGGGGTGCCCTTGCACCGTGGCAATGTCGTAAACGAAATTGAGGTAGGTGAGGGCCAGTTCCCACGTGGGGCTCAGTTTCTTGCGCAATTCCACGTTGAGATCGCCGAAGTATTGCCGGTCACCCATGGAGAAGAACTTGGTGTCGTAGCCTATGTAATGCACCGTGTCATTGGGGATGGCCGTGCTGTCCAAGCTCCACGCACCGCTCCAGTTCACCGTGATCTTGGTGCCATACTTCCCGCCCAGTTTGCTGCCGCGCTTGAATTTGTAGAACACCTCACCCTGGTAGGACACCTCGCCGTTGGGCTGGGTGGCGTAGGGATAAAGCGTGGCGGGGAGGTTGTAGGAGTGCTGTTTGGCGAGGGTGGGGAGGTAATTGATGTTGAGGTCGAAGAGGCTGGGCGCACCCCGGTCGCTCTGGTATACCATGTTGTCATAGGTGTGGGCACCGGCGCTTATGCCCAAGCCGCGTACGCTGTAGGTGGCATTGGCCATAAGGGCCTGGCCGGGCTTGTATATGTTGTTGTTGCTGCCGTTGGGGTCGTTGATCTTGTAGGCGTATTCGCTGTACAGGTCCCATTTGGCGTTGGTGTAGTGGGCGCGTGCCGCCCAAATGCCCACGTTCTCGGGCAGTTCAAGCAAGGGGTCCTGGTCGGTCTGGAATTTGCTGACGAAGGAGCCGCCCACAGTGAGGTTGTTCCCTTTCTCCGCCAACTTCGGGAAAAAGCGCGGAAAGGCTTCCACCAAGGAGATCTCGCCGTCGATGCCGCGCACCGTGCCCACGCCCTGGGTGGCGCGCTTGTCGAACGCCAAGCGCTGGGTGCCGATGATGCCCTTGAGGTAGATGCCAGTGTCCGGACTGAACTTCACGCGCAGCCCGTCCATGGCATTGTCCACGCCCAAGGCGCGTTCCTCGTAGCCGCGGAACGCAAGGCCCTGCCCGAACTGCTCGTAGAAGTTGCCCGCCGTCACTTCCAGCCCGTCTTTCCGGAAGGAGGCGTAGCGATAGCCGAGACCGGTGCCTTTGTAGGCCGCACCCGCAGGGTATCCCAACAAGGCCGGTTCATAGCTTTCGAAGCGCAGGCCGGCATCGAAATTGCCGTTGCGGTAGTTGAGATTGGACCAGGAGTTGAGGCCGAAGTCCGCCGGGGGCTTCACCGCGCCGATCTGTTCGTCATCACTGTACAGCTGGCCGTCCATGCTGAAGTTGCCGTGGATCTCGCCCCCGCCTTGAGCGAAGAGGCTACCGGAGAGGCAGAGGGAAATGGAGGCTATGACGATGCCGTGGGTATGGCGTGGATGCATGTTGGATCGTAATGAGATTTGGACGCAGAGGCGCAGAGAAATGCAATACCTGAACGGCCTTGGGCGATAACCCATGAGCACAGGGGGCAAATTACAGCACCTCTTCAATCCAGCCCCTTCCATTCATTCTTGACCATTGGAAACCATACACAGGGGGTACCGGTCATCGAGTTCTCCGCGCCCTCGCCTGGGCATGGCCGCTACGGCGTAACACGGTCTGCGCCTCCGCGTCCACTAAAAGAGCAGGGTCTCCGAAGCTCACTTTCCCGCCAGCATCTTCACCTGCTTGTACAGTTCGTTCTCGTCACCGGGTTCGTAGTTGTTGTGCTGCCATACGATGTTGCCCTTGCCGTCCACGAGGAAGGTGTGCGGTACGTTGTTCACGTTCAGGGCGCGCTTCAGGTCGCCGTTGGGGTCGAGGTACACCTCGTAGTCCCAGGCCTGGCCGTTCACGTAGGGCTTCACGCGGTTCATGCTGCGGGTGTCATCGATGCTCACGGCCATCAGTTTCACGCCGGTCTCTTTCTACCAGTCGGGATAGAGGTCGTTGATAGCGTTGAGCTCGCGCTTGCAGGGCGCGCACCAAGTGGCCCAGAAGTTCACGATCATGGGCTTGCCGTCGTTGCTCCACGTGGAGGTGTTCACCTTCTGTCCGTTCATGTCCTGCACGGTCACGGACGGGAGTTTCCCGCTTTGGGCAAAGAGGAGCACGGGGAGCAGCAGGGCGATGGAAAGGATGGTATTCTTCATGTGGGTCGGGTTAGTGGTTCGTATTGCGGGCGGCATTCTGCCGGGCTTCGGCGTTCATTCAAACCCCGGGCCAAAGAAAAGGCCGACGGTCCCGTGCGGGTCCGTCGGCCTTTCTTGTTAGCGGTGGAATGGATCACTTGTTCACCGTTACGCGGCTGGTGGAACGGACACCGTCGGCGGTGACGCTCAACAGATACATGCCGTTGTCAAGGTTCGTGAGGTCGAGTAGTTGCGTCTGGCCGGTGGTGAAGGAGCGTTGGGTGTCCATCACGCGGTCACCGAGCACATTGTATACCTCCACCTGCACCGGGCTGTTGGTGGTTTTTCCGTAGCGCAGGTTCACCGTGCCGGAAGTCGGGTTTGGCCATACACTGACCAGGCTGTTGTCACGCCCGAGATCGGTGACACCGGAGGAGAGGGTGGCGATCGCACCTTGGAAGATCTGATCGGTAGCGGTTTTCTGCACGAACGCCACGACCGAGATCCCGTCCACGGTCCCCCAAAGGTTGTAGTTGCCCTGCTGGGGGTTGCCTTCCGTCAAGGTGTAGTTATGCGTGTACGTTTGCGGAACACCGTCCACGAAGGCGCCAAGCGTGGTCCCGTTGCCATTGGGCAGCATCTTCCGCATGGTGTCATGGAAATCGTAAGGATTGTATCCACTAACGGTGGTGGTACCCGTATAGAGGTTCTCGGTGACAGCGACATAGAGCTTATAGCCACTGGGGACGTCAAAGTGCGGGGTCACCACGGAGGTGACGGTGATGGCCGTGCCGCTGAGGGTGTAGCTCACATCGAGGTCCATGAAGGCGGGCACGTTCAAAGCGGTATTGATGTCCCCGGTGATCTCGGCGGTCGTGTACCCGCCCATTTCCCGTCCGTCGATCCATGGGGAAGGGATGCCGTTGACACCATAATACCCGCGTCGCGTGGTGCCGTCAGGGTTATAGCTGCGGTCATTGCCGGGGCTGGGCCAGTTCATGTGGTATTCCACGGTGACCACGTTAGAACCGGGTTCGTTCGTATTGAAGGCGTCAACAGCAGGGGTGAAATTCTCCGCAAAGGGGAAGCAGGGGGGGCAGGTTGAACTACCGAACTCCTCCACCGTGGCAACGCGTGATACCGTTTGAGTGGCCATGGAGGTGGTGATGGTCTTCGAGTCATTGCTCGGCATGCCATCGGTGGTCCCGTTCACATTGCTCACGGAGATCACTACCGTGTGGTAGCCGGCATCGCCGCTCCAAGGGGTATTGTGCGTGAAATCGTAGGTGCCGCAGGAGGGAATGGTATTGGTCATGGACTGGGTGACGAGCGCACTGCCGTCCACACTGTAGTTCAGGTCGTACGAGGTGATGTTAGTGGCACCCGAGTTCTTGATCTGGCCGCTGATGTTGACAGGTGATCCCCCGAGTGCTACGTCCGTCAAGTTCACCGAGATCATTTCGAGGTCCAAGGGGATCTGTGGTGTGGTGGTGAAGGTGGTGGATGCGCTGGTTGTGAACTCTCCGCCCGAGGCCACGGTGGTGCAACCATTCATGGAAACATCATAGTGCCCCTCACCATAAGCGCAGCACATGCCGTCACCATAGGCGTCAGTTATCGTGAAAACCACGGAAGCGCCCAAGGTGACGCAAACAGTGACAGGTGTCTGTGCGAATGCTCCGGCCGAGGTTTGGTCAGCGTATGGGCCGCCGGAGGCAAGGGTATTGCCTGCGCTCACGAGCGTCCATGTGGTCTCAGTGCCATAAGCGTCGGTCCAGATGGAGACGGTCACTGGAACTTCGCCTGTAGGGCACTGTGCCTGTACCGTGTTGCCGCCGAGGATGGCCAAGGCGGAGATGAGTAGTAGCTTCTTCATGTTCAGGGATTTGGGTTTTTCGGATCGCTAAACTAAGGGGATGCAAGGTGCGCCCCATTCGATCACTTCGTCCATCATTGGGATCTTAATCGCGTGAATAAACCCGATTTCGGCGTCGGTCTGATCCGTGGCCGGGTTAACTTTGCGTCAATAGGACCAGACACTGAAAGAACCGGACCATGAAGCAACCCTGCTCAATTTTTCTGCTCGTACTCTCCTGCGGCACCTTCCTTGGTGCACAGGCACAAGTGATCTCCCTCAGGGATGCCTCGGGTGCCTTGGTGAACGGGACGGTGATCACCGTCAATGAACCTCTTTCGGGTGACTCAGAGCAAACACCGGGAGTTGGGCTTTCAGCGGAGAATACCTCCGGCAGCGATCTTACGATCAACGTGAGGCGGTATGAGCAGTCGGTCCCCGCTGGAACGGCCAATTATTTCTGCTGGTACGAGTGCTACGATGCAGTACCCGCAGGTCTAAGGCCGGTATGGACCGCATTGGACCCCATCTACATGACAAATGGGCAAACCGTGAACGGCTTCCATGGCTATTACAAACCGAATGGAATCGTTGGAGAAGCCACCTTCCGCTATGTTTGGTTTGACTTGGCCAACCCCAACGACAGCACATGGGTGGACCTCGTCTTCAATATGACCGAACCCGCCGGCATCGCGGAAGAGGCATCAGCCGTGCGTGCCTTTATGGTATTCCCCAATCCTTCCACGGGCGGTGACATCACGATCAACTATGACCTGACTACTACTGCCGCAGGCACGCAATTAGAGATGTACAATGTGCTGGGCGAACGCAAACTGGTCCAGCCCATCAGTGCCGCACAAGGCAAAATGACGCTGCGCGAGGGTGACCTCTCCAGCGGTGTTTGGTTCGCCGTATTGAAGCGTAATGGAAAGGCGCTTGCGACGAAGCGTGTGGTGGTAGCGCGGTGAGGTAGCTGTCAGTTGTGCTCCTCTTAAGAGCATGATGGTTGCTGTGGTGGCTTGCCTCTACTGACGCACATTTTCTTTCAGGAACCGGGCCAGCATGGGTACGCCTATGCTGGCTTTTTCCTTCCAGTGCCGGATGCGCGGCCCTTGGGTGCCAATATCCTGGGGATCTACCAGATGGACCTGGGCAAGGGGGGAGGCGGCGTGGAGCAGACCAGCTGCAGGGTAGACCTGTAAAGAGCTGCCGACAACCACCAATACGTCCGCCCCGGCCACCATCGCAGCAGCCTCTCCGAGCATCGGCACCTCTTCGCCGAACCACACGATATGGGGCCGCAATTGGGAACCCAAGGGGCACCGGTCCCCTAACTTCAGGTGTGTTGTGGTGAGGGGGATCACAATGTCGGGGTCCAATGTGCTGCGGGCCTTGAGGATCTCGCCATGGAGATGAAGCACCTCTTTGCTGCCCGCGCGTTCGTGCAGGTCATCGATGTTCTGGGTCACCACCCCTATGGAATGATGCTCTTGAAGCTCGGCGATCGCGAGATGGGCCGCGTTGGGCACCGCCTTCAGCACCTGTGCCCGGCGTTCATCATAAAAGCGGAGCACGCGTTCGGGGTCTTTGGCGAACGCTTCGGGCGTGGCCACTTCCTCGATGCGGTATTCCTCCCACAGGCCATCGCTGTCGCGGAAGGTGCGCAGGCCGCTCTCCGCACTGATGCCCGCGCCGGTGAAGAAGATGATACGCATGGTGCAAAGGTCTGGAGGACGAGTATCGTTGGTTTTTACCGCGAAGAACGCAAAGAGCGCAAAGGAATACAGACCGCAAAGGAATGCCTGCGGCATTCGAAGCAGCTTCGTCCATGCGCGGATAACGCTGAAAGAAATGATGAACGCAGATCTTAGGCGATCACGCGATCTGCAATTGAGATCCCATGATCCGCTCTGGATCAAGTCATAAAGCCCCGTGGGCACAACGGATGCGGCAATGTGATGAGAGGGCTTCGACCAGCGCTTTCGTGGTTTTATAGGGGCTCCTGCCGAATGGAATGTCGCAGTTCGGTAGTTCCGCTTATTTTGCAGCCCTTTTGGCCAAAACCCCACGCCCATAGTTCCACTTTTACCCTCCTCCCACGATCGCATAATCGAAGCGTTGGGAGGCCTTGAATGATAGACAGCCTGCGCGGCGAGATCGCGGAACGGACCCCCGCCCATGCGGTGGTGGAATGCAACGGCGTTGGGTACTTGGTACACATCACCGCCAATACCTACGGCGACCTGCCGCAGCGCGGCGCGTGCAAGCTGTTCATCCACTACACCGTTTCCATGGACGTGCGCAGTGGCCTGAGCGAGCATCGCCTGTACGGGTTCATGGACCAAGAGGAGCGCCATTTGTTCCGTCAGTTGATCAGCGTGCAGGGGGTGAGCAGCACCATCGGGTTATCCATTCTTGGTGCACGCCGTGCGGCGGACCTGCGCACGGCGATCATGCACGGGGATGAATCGGCTTTGAAGAGCGTGAAGGGGATAGGCCCCAAACTGGCCCAGCGGATCGTACAGGAATTGCGTGAAAAGCTATCCTTGGACCCGATCGAGAAACTCGCCGGGCCGGCATTGGGAGGGGGCAATACCCTGAGGTCCGAGGCGTTATCGGCCTTGATCTCCTTGGGGTTGGACAGGGCCAAGGCAGAGCGTTCGCTACAGCGGGTTCTGGACGAACGGAAGAACGACCCGCCGGAGGTGGAGGAATTGATCAGGCTTACCCTGAAGAACAGCTGAGCACGCTTTGGCGAGACTGATGACCGCATCCACCACGCTTCGGCCCCTGCTCCGCTCTTTTGCGTTGTTTGTCCTTATTGCTTTCACGGCCCGTGGTGCCTATGCCAACTGGACCTTCAACACCGTGCTCCAGGTAGACAGCCCGCAGACGGACCTCCATTACCCGATCGTCGACCCGCCCGCCACCGGGGATGAGAACACAGGCACCATCGACCTGGGCACGCCCAGCAACGTGACGAACGACGTGGTGTACGACCCGGTGACCGGCGAATACATCCTACGGAGCACAATGGGCGAGAACATCGATTACCGCCCGCCGCAGAGCATGACATTGGAGGAGTACATGAACTACGACATGTCGAAGTCCATGAAGACCTACTGGGCCGAGAAGAACGAGGAGGAGACCGACCGGGCGGCGAAGAGCCTGATCCCCAGCATCCAGATCCGGAACGAGACGTTCTGCCGGATCTTCGGCGGTTGCAACATCGACATCCGGCCACAGGGAAGCGCAGAGATCACCTTCGCGGTGAACACGAGCAAAACGGAGAACCCGCGGATACCGGTGGACCAGCGCAAGATCACCACCTTCGACTTCGACCAGAAGATCCAACTGAACTTAGTGGGCAACATCGGTGACAAGTTGAAGATCAACACCAGCTACAACACCGAGGCCACCTTCGATTTCGAGAACCAGGTGAAATTGAATTTCGCCGGGCACGACGACGACATCATCCAAAAGATCGAGGCGGGCAACGTGAGCCTGCCGCTCACCGGGCAGTTGATCCAGGGCAGCCAGAGCCTCTTCGGCCTGAAGACGGAGCTGAAGTTCGGAAGGCTCACGGCCACGGCCATCTTCAGCCAGGAGAAGGGCCAACGCAAGAATATCGCGGTGGCGGGCGGGGCACAGACCACCAACTTCAATATCAAGGCGGACGAGTACGAGGCCAACAAGTACTACTTTCTCAGCTACTATTTCCGCGACAACTACGAGAACGCCATGCGCACGCTGCCCACGGTGAGCAGTGGGGTGCAGGTGACCAAGGTGGAGGTGTGGGTCACCAACACGCGGAGCGACTACACGAACAACCGGAACATCGTGGCCTTCACCGATCTGGGCGAGGATGCCAGCGCGGCGAGCGTAGCGGCCAACCGGGTGAGCGCGAATCTGGTGAATGCAGGTCTGATCACCGACGGGCCGGGCAACGAGGCCTCCAACGGTGCCAACAGTCTGTATACCCAAGTGTCCAACAACGCGGGGATCCGATCCTTCACTGCGGCGGCGGCCTCCTTGCAACTGTTGGGCATGCAGGCCAGCAAGAATTATGAGAAGCTTGAGAGCGCGCGGCTCTTGAGCCTGAACGAATACACTTTGAACGAGCGCTTGGGCTTCATCGGGCTGAACCAGAACCTGAACAACGACGAGGTGCTGGCCGTGGCCTACCAGTACACGTTCCAAGGCCAGACCTATCAGGTGGGCGAGTTCAGCACGGACGGTATCGCTCCGCCCAAAGCGCTGATGCTGCGCTTGCTGAAAGCCACCATCACGGATCCGCGGCAGCCGCTGTGGGACCTGATGATGAAGAACGTTTATTCCTTGGGCGCCTTCCAGGTGAACCCGCAGGATTTCCGGTTGGAGCTGCTGTACAACAACCCCACCACCGGCGTGGACCTCAACTATGTCCCCAAACCGCCGATCGACCAGATCCCGTTGCTGCAGGCGCTCGGCCTGGACCGGCTGGACCAACAGGGCGGGCCCAACCCGGACGGATGGTTCGACTTCCAGGACAACGCCGCCACCATGGGCGGCACCATCAACTCCCAGAACGGCCGCATCTTCTTCCCGGTATTGGAGCCTTTCGGCAGCTACTTGGACAAGCAGTTGATCGGGCCCGACCCGAACAATCCCGTGCAGATCCCGATAGTGCGGAAGAACATCGTGTTCCAAGCCCTCTACGACAGCACGAAAACGGCCGCAGAGAACTTGCCGGAGCTGAACCGGTTCAAGCTCAAGGGCAGCTTCAAGAGCGCCAGCAGCGACGTGATCAGCCTCAACTCGGTGAACATCCCGCAGGGCTCCGTGAGCGTGACCGCCGGCGGCGTGAAACTGGTGGAGAACCAGGACTACACGGTGGACTACAACCTGGGCCGGGTGAAGATCCTCAACCAAGGCATCCTCGAAAGTGGTACACCGATCAATGTGAGCTTGGAGAGCAACTCCCTCTTCAGCATCCAGACCAAGACCTTGGCCGGCGCGCGGTTCGACTACAAGGTGAACAAGGACCTGGTGATCGGCGCCACGATCATGAACCTCTACGAGCGTCCGCTCACGCAGAAGGTGAACGTGGGGGATGAGCCGATCGCCAACACCATCCTGGGGCTGGACGCCAACTGGAAAAGCGAGAGCGGGCTGATCACCCGCTTGGTGGACAAGCTGCCGTTCTTCGACACGAAGGAGACGAGTTCCATCGATGCCAGCGGTGAGGCCGCTTACCTCATTCCCGGCCACAGCAAGGCCATCGGTGCCGCAGGAACCAGCTACATCGACGACTTCGAGGGCAGTGTGAGCAACATCGACATGCGCACCCAGAGCCAATGGTTCCTGGCACCGACGCCCATGGGCCAGACCGGCGACCTCTTCCCCGAGGGCGAATACATCAACGACCTCCGTACCGGCTTCAAGCGCGCCCTGATCGCCTGGTACGTCATCGACCCGCTGTTCTTCAACAACAACAACCTGAAGCCGCCCTTGCCGGACGGCTCCGATTCGGACAACCGCTCGCGCGAAGTCTTGGAACGCGAGGTGTTCCCCAACCGCCAGCTCGCTACAGGCACGCCCAGTAACATCCCCGTGTTCGATCTGGCGTACTACCCGACCGAGCGCGGCCCGTACAACTACAACCCGGCCTTGGGGGACAACGGTAACCTGCCGGATCCCGAAAGCAACTGGGCAGGGATCGAGCGCCGCGTGACCACCACGGACTTCGAGGCCAGCAACATCGAGACCGTACAGTTCTGGATGATGGACCCCTTCAATCCGGCAGCCAGCAATTCCCAAGGGGAGCCCGCGAGCAACGTGAATGCGCAGAACACCACCGGTGGCGACCTCTACATCAACTTGGGGAACCTCAGTGAGGACGTGCTGCGGGACAGCCGCAAGAGCTTCGAGAACGGACTGCCGAAAAACCCCAGCGACCAAGCGGCCACCACCGATCAGACCAACTGGGGCGTGGTGCCCACCACCCAGAGCGTGGTGAACGCCTTTGCCATCAGCGACCAGAACTCCTATCGCTACCAGGACGTGGGGATGGACGGCCTCGCCAATACGGACGGCAATGCTTTTCAGTCGGGGCTGAACGAGCAGAGTTTCTTCCAGCCATACCTGAACAACTTGGTCCCCGGTGCCCGCGCACGGTGGAACGGCGACCCCTCTGCGGATGATTACCACTACTTCCGCGGCGGCGACTACGACAGTCCGGCCCGTTCCATTTTGGAGCGGTATATGCGTTTCAACGGGCTGGAGGGCAATTCCATCACCGACGAGGACAGCCCGGAGAGCTATCCCTCACAGGCCACCACGCTGCCCACCACGGAGGACCTCAACCAGGACCAGAACCTCAGCGAGAGCGAGAGCTACTTCCAGTACCGTATCAAATTGAGGCCGGCGGACATGGTAGTGGGCCAGAACTTCATCACGGACCGGATCTTGGGCCATGCCCCGGGCGGGCAGGAAGTATACTGGTACCAGTTCAAAGTGCCGGTGCGGCAACCGCAGAAGGCGGTGAACGGGATCCAGGACTTCCGCTCGATCCGCTTCATGCGGCTCGTTGTCAAAGGCTGGGCACAGCCGGTGGTGTTGCGCTTTGCACGGCTGGATTTCGTACGCGGGGAATGGCGCAAGTACACACAGGGACTGGAGACGCCCGGTGAGATCATCGGCGGTGATCCGGACCAGACCACCTTCGACGTGGCGGCAGTGAACATCGAGGAGAACGGCAACCGTACACCGGTGAACTATGTGCTTCCACCCGGTATCAACCAGGAGACGGACATCGCCAGTGCGAACCTGCGCAGCCTCAACGAGCAATCCTTGGAGCTGAACACCTGCGGGCTGGGCGATGGGGATGCGCGGGCCGCGTTCCGTAACGTGAATTTCGACATCCGGAGCTACAAGAAGCTGCGGATGTACGTCCATGCGGAATCCGGCGACCCGGCCCGTCCGTTGGCCTACGGCGATGCGAGCGTCTTCATCCGGCTCGGCAACGACTACGCACAGAACTACTACGAATATGAGGTGCCGGTGGTGCCCTCCGCCTTCTATAACAACGATCCCTACAACGTATGGCCGGAGGCGAACAACATGATCATTGAGTTCGCCAAGCTGAACGACGTGAAGATCCAGCGCAACCAAGCGGGCTTCCCGGTGAACCAGCGCTACATACAGATGGACGGCGACCGGCGGGTGAGCGTTGTGGGCAACCCGAACCTGAGCCAGATGAACACCATCATGATCGGCATCAGGAACCCGAAGAAGGACGGGGATCAGGCCAATCCCTGGGCCAATGATGACGGCTCCTCCAAATGCGTGGAGGTGTGGGTGAACGAGCTGCGCCTAACGGACTTCGACCAGCGCGGCGGCTGGGCGGCCATCGCGCGTGTGAACACCACGTTGGCGGACCTGGGCACGCTGAGCGTGGCGGGCAACTACAGCACGCCGGGCTGGGGTGGCATCGATAAGAAGGTGAGCGAGCGGCAGCGCGACACCCGCTATGGCATCGACGTGAGCGCCAACCTGGAGATGAGCAAGTTCCTCCCGGAAAAGACCGGCGTGAAAGTGCCGATGTACTTGGGCTTTTCCGAGCAGGTGATCAATCCGCAGTACGATCCGCTCAACCCGGACATCGAATGGAACGATGCGACCCGCTCGCTTACGCGCGAGGAGAAGAAGCAACGGCTGAAGGAGCTGCGGACCTACACCCGGAGAAGGAGCATCAACTTCACCAACATCCACAAGGAAAAGGCCGCCGGGAGCAAGCGGGAGTACTTCTTCGACGTGTCCAACTTCGGTCTTTCCTATGCGTACGGCGACCAGGAATTCCATGATGTGAACACCCAGTACGAGAACACGCGCACCTATCGTGGCTCGTTGAACTACCAGCACAACCCAAAGCCCCGGCCGGTGAAGCCTTTCGAGAACGTCGCGTTCCTCGGCAACAGCAAATGGCTGCGGCTTATCAAGGACTTCAACTTCAACCTGGGCTTCAAGCAGCTCACCGCACGCACGGCGATCGACCGCAGTTACATGGAGCGCCTTATCCGGCCCAATCCGGACATTGAAAGCCTTCCCCCGGCGCCCACCTACAACAAGAGCTTCAACTGGACCAACCAGTACGGATTCCGCTACGAGCTGACCAAGAGCCTCAAGCTTGATTTCAACGCCAACAACAATTCCATCATCGGGGAGCCGGCAGGCCGGGTGAACAACGACGACCACGACGAATACAAGCTGTGGAAGGACAGCGTGCTCACCAGCCTGAAGAACTTCGGGGAGACCACCACCTACAATCACATCGTGAACCTCACCTACACCCTGCCGTTCGACAAGCTGCCGATCACCGACTGGATCACCGCGAACGCCACTTATGGCGCGGGATATCAGTGGGACCGCGCACCGCTGACCCAGGACAGCGTGGGCAACACCATCCAGAACTCGAGGAACATCAACCTCAACGGCCAGTTCAACTTCGTGAGCCTGTATAACAAGATCAAGTATTTCAAGAAGATCAACGACAAGGCCCGGGGCGGAGGCAATAGGTCGGCAAAAAGAGGCAGCCCCTCGAAGAAGGACGATGACAAGGACAAGGGCAAAGACAAGGACGGCCCGAAGATCAATCCCTTGGAAGGCTTGGCGCGCCTGTTGATGACAGTGCGTACCGGCACGTTCACCTACAGCCAGAACAGCGGTATCCTGTTGCCCGGCTGGGGGCGTGGTAGCAATGTGATCGGCATGGACCGCGGATTCGGGGCGCCCGGATTCGGCTTCATCCTGGGCGAGCAGAACCAGGACCTCAGCGGCAATTACGTGCGCGATTTCGCCAGTGAGGCCGCGAGCAAGGGCTGGTTAGTGGAGACCCCGAGCATCTACAATCCGTACACCAACACGCGTACCGAGACCATCAACGGTCGCCTTTCCCTTGAACCGTTCAAGGGCATGCGCGTGGAGCTGCTCGCCACCCGCACGCTCAGCGAGAACCGCAGTTCCTTCTTCCGTTGGAACGCCACCGAGCAGCGCTATGTGAACGACAGCCCGCGCGAATTCGGCAACTTCAGCGTCAGTACCATCAGTTGGGCCACCACCTTCAGCAATGACGACGACAACTTCGTGAACGGAAACTTCAGCAACATGCTCGCCGCAAGGCCGGTGATCAGCGAACGCCTTGGCACCTTGGACCCCGGGCGCAGCGGCCCCACCGACAGCCTCTACTATATCGGGTACGGTTCCACGAGCCAGGACGTGGTGATCGCTTCCTTCCTTTCGGCCTACACCGGGAAAAGCCCGAACAAGGTGCAGCTCAACCCCTTCAAGCTGATCCCGCTTCCGAACTGGGACCTCACCTACGACGGCCTCACCAAGCTCGACCTTTTCAAGAAGCTCTTCCGCACCTTCAGCGTGAAGCACAGCTACCGGAGTACGTTCAACATCGGCGGATACCAGACCAATCTGTTGTACGAAGAGGGAGGCAGTGTGCTGGACGCGGGCGGCAACTTCCTACCCGAGCGGCAGATCTCGGTGGTCACCTTGGCCGAGGTCATGCACCCCTTCATCGGTTTCGACGCCACGCTCCAGAACAGCCTGTTGGCCAAGTTCGAGTACAACCGCGACAGGAATCTCAGCCTCGGCCTCACCAACTACCAGGTCACCGAAGTGCGCGGAAAGGAATATGTGATCGGTAGCGGCTACCGGTTCAAGAACGTGAAGTTCCCCGTGGCGATCGGTGGCAAGACGCCGAAGAGCGACCTGAACCTTCGGCTGGACTTCAGCTGGCGCCAGAACAACACCGTGATCCGCAAGCTCCAAGAGCAACAGAACCAGGTGACCGCCGGGCAGGACATCATCTCGATGAAGGCGAGCGTGGACTATGTGATCGGCGAGCGGCTGAGTCTGCGTGTGTTCTACGAGCGGGTCATCAACAAGCCGGTCATCAGCACTTCATTCCCCAGTGCGAACACCAACATCGGCATAAGCCTGCGCTTCACTTTGACCCAATAAAGCATCTTTGCACTTCTTCATCGTGCAACCCAATCCAAAGCAAAACAATGAATATCCCAGCTGAACTGAAGTACACCAAGGACCACGAATGGGTCCGCGTTGAAGGTGAGGTGGCCGTTATCGGAATCACTGACCATGCCCAAAGCGAGCTCGGCGACATCGTATTCGTGGACATCAACACGGAAGGACAGGATGTGGCTCAGGAATCGGTCTTCGGAACCATCGAGGCGGTGAAGACGGTGAGCGACCTGTTCATGCCCGTCAGCGGAACGGTGACGGAGGTGAATGCGGCATTGGCGGACGACCCTGCGGCCGTGAACAAGGACCCTTACGGCAGCGGCTGGATCGTGAAGGTGAAGATCAAGGACGCCGCTGAGTTGGAGGGTCTCCTGTCCGCCGAGCAGTACCAAGAGTCCATTGGTTGATATGCCTCCTTTCGCGCTTGCCCCATGCGAGCGCTGATCCGGCGGCACGCTTGGCTACCGGCCACGCTCTGGGCCGTGGCGGTGCTCGTGCTCACCCTGATGCCGGGCCGTGACGTGCCGGCTTGGCCTTGGGCCGAGCAGGTGCAATTGGACAAGTTCGTGCATGCCTTCCTTTTCGGGATGCAAAGCCTGTTGCTGGGCTTGGCCTTGGCAAGCATGAGGTGGCGGTTCCGCATCGGCCCGCGGGCCCTTGGTGCCGTGCTGGCGATCGCCTACGGTGGCGTGATCGAGCTTTTACAGCAGGCCATGGGCCAAGGCCGGCAAGGTGATGTGCTGGACCTGCTGGCGGACGCAGCGGGCGCGCTATTTGGCTACGGCTTGCTGAGCTGGCGGGTCCGGAGGTAGGATCACAGGATCATCCCCGCCGCCACTGTTTCGTTGGTGCCCTCATCGATGAGGATCAAGCTGCCGGAATTCCTATTGCGCGTGTAGTTGTCGAAGTGAAGGGGCACGGTGGTGCGAAGCTGCACGCGACCGATGTCGTTCATTCCGATCACCTTGTCATCCTCATTCTTGCGCAAGGTGTTGATGTCCATCTTATAGGTCACCTCCTTCACCATGCAGCGTGCGTCACGGGTGGTGTGCTTCACCGCATACTTGCCATTGGGCTGTAGCGGGCGTTCGTTCAGCCAGCAGAGCATCACGTCGATGTCCTGGCTGCTATGCGGCAGGTTGTGCGGGCTCACGATCATATCGCCGCGGCTGATGTCGATCTCGTCGGAGAGCGCCATCACTACGCTTTGCGGCGCGAAGGCCTCCACTACTTCACGCTCGCCCAAGTGAATGCTCTTGATGGTGCTTTGGAATCCGCTGGGAAGTACCTGCACAGCGTCCCCCGTGCGGAAAATGCCGCCGGTGATCTGGCCTGCGAAACCGCGGAAGTCATGCCACTCATCGGTCATCGGACGGATCACGTGCTGCACGGGGAAGCGGCGGTCGATGTGGTTGAGGTCGCCCGCGATGTGGATGTTCTCCAGCAGGTACATCAGGGTGGAGCCTTGGTACCAGTCCATGCGTGCGCTGCGGTGTACCACGTTGTCGCCCTTCAGCGCGCTGATGGGGATGAAATTGAGGTCCCGGGCTTCCAGTTTGCTACTGAAGTCCTCCAACTCGCTCTGGATCTTCTTGAAAACCGCCTCGTCATAGTCCACGAGGTCCATCTTGTTGATGCAGAACACCACGTGCGGAATGCCCAGCAACGAAGCGATGAAGGCGTGGCGGTTGGTCTGCTCTTGAATGCCTTTGCGGGCATCCACGAGTATGATCGCGAGGTTCGCGGTGCTCGCGCCGGTCACCATGTTGCGCGTGTACTGGATGTGCCCCGGCGTATCGGCGATGATGAACTTGCGCTTGGGCGTGGCGAAGTAGCGGTAGGCCACATCGATCGTGATGCCTTGTTCGCGCTCGGCGCGGAGGCCGTCGGTCAGCAGGCTCAGGTCCACCTCACCGCTGCCGCGCTTGGAGCTGGCTTGTTCCACGGCCTCCATCTGGTCGTCGAAGATCGCACGGCTGTCGTACAGCAGGCGCCCGATCAATGTGCTCTTGCCGTCATCCACGCTGCCCGCCGTTGTGAAGCGCAGGAGGTCCATGTCCAAATAGCCGTGGGAAGAATTATTGCTCATTATTGCTGTTGGCGTGTTGCGAGTTGACGAGTTACGGGTTGGCGTGTTGGTCTGTTAGGAGTTACGGGTTGAGGTGTTGGTAAGCGTTGCGAACCCGTTAACCCGTAACCTGTTAACCCGTAACGGATCTAGAAATATCCTTCTTTCTTCCTGTCCTCCATAGCCGCCTCACTGCGCTTATCGTCCATGCGCGTGCCGCGCTCAGTAGTACGTGTGGAAGCCACTTCCTCGATGATCTCTTCGAGCGTTGATGCCGGTGAATCCACCGCGCCGGTGCAGCTCATGTCACCGATGGTGCGGAAGCGGACGCGCTTCATGAAGGGTTTTTCAGTCGGCTTCAGATGCATGAAGGGCGAGTTGGCATAGAGCACGCCGTCGCGCTTGAATACTTCGCGCTCATGGCTGAAGTAGATGTTCGGGATATCGATGTTCTCCAGCAGGATGTATTGCCACACGTCCATCTCCGTCCAGTTGCTGATGGGGAACGCGCGGAAATGCTCGCCCGGACGCTTTCTGCCGTTGTACAAATTCCAGAGTTCCGGGCGCTGGTTTTTCGGGTCCCATTGGCCGAACTCATCGCGGTGGCTGAAGACGCGCTCCTTGGCACGGGCCTTCTCCTCATCGCGGCGGGCACCGCCGATGGCGCAGTCGATCTTGTTCGTTTCGATGGCCTCCAGCAGGGTGCCTATCTGCAGCTTGTTCCGGCTGGCATGGAATCCCGTCTCCTCCTGCACCTTGCCCTCGTCGATGCTCTTCTGCACGCTGCCCACCAGCAATGTTGCACCTTGCTCCTTCACCAAGCGGTCGCGGAACTCGATGGTCTCACTGAAGTTGTGGCCCGTGTCCACATGCAGTAATGGGAAGGGCACCTTGGCGGGGAAGAACGCCTTGCGCGCGAGATGGAAGCAGAGAATGCTGTCCTTGCCGCCACTGAACAGCAGCGTGGGGTTGTCGAACTGCGAGGCCACTTCCCGGAGGATGTGCATGCTCTCGCTTTCGAGTTCTTTCAAATGGGTCAGTCGGTAGGAATGCATGTGTGTCAATTCCGTTTGATGCGCGGCAAGAGGTATTGGAACAGTTTCTCCGCCGCCACGTCCGCGCTGCGGCCCACGGTCGTCAGGTGCAGGGCGGGGAATGGCGGAGGCTCAAAGGGTGCGCTGATGCCGGTAAAATCCTTGATCTCGCCTGCGCGTGCCTTGGCATAAAGTCCTTTCACGTCGCGGCGTTCGCATTCTTCCAGCGGGGTATCCACGAAGATCTCCGAAAAGTCGGCCTCTCCGATGATCGAGCGGGCCTGCTCGCGGATGGCGACGGTCGGGCTTACGAAGCAGCAGATCACCACGGCGCCGTTCTGTGCGAACAGCTTGGCCACCTCGGCGACGCGGCGGATGTTCTCCGAGCGGTCAGCATCGCTGAAGCCGAGGTTGTTGTTGATCCCGGCACGGACATTGTCCCCATCGAGCACCACGGCGTAGCGGCCTTCGGTGTGGAGGCGTTGTTCCAGCGCGATGGCGATGGTGCTTTTTCCGCTGCCGCTCAGCCCGGTCATCCAGACCACGCAGCCACGTTGGCCCAACAAGGTCTCCTTGTCGGCCCGCTGGAGCAGGCGATCGGCAATGGGGTGGATATGCTCCGGGACGTTTGTCATGTTTCGGGCCGCGAAGGTACCGCTAATGAGGCATTCGTGAAGGCCCCGATGCTTCACGAACCATTGGTCTTCATCTTATCTTTGGCGGTAGCATGAGCAATACCGTACAGAAGAGCATGACGCGCGCCATTCCCGCGCCCGGTCATATCCCCACCATCGACCAAGTGGGCATCGAGGAGCGCGTCGCCCGCATCAAGACGCGCAGCATCAAAAAGGAAACGAAGGTGCAGGGGATGAAGCTCGCCCTGAGCATGATCGACCTCACTACGCTCGAAGGCGCGGACACGCCCGGCAAGGTGCGCCAGCTCTGCTACAAGGGCATCCACCTGCACGACTCGCTTCCCGGCCTGCCCACCGTGGCCGCCATCTGCGTGTATCCCACCTTGGTGAAGACCGCCAAGAAGGCCTTAGGTGACAGCGGCGTGAAAGTGGCCGCCGTGGCCACCGCCTTCCCCAGCGGACAGGCGCCCAAAGCCGTGAAGATCGCCGACACCAAATTCGCTGTCAGCGAAGGTGCCGACGAGATCGACATGGTGATCTCCCGCGGTCATTTCCACAGCGGCGAGTACAATTTCGTAGCCGATGAGATCGCCGCGGTGAAGGAGGTCTGTGGCGAGGCGCGGCTGAAGGTGATCTTGGAGACCGGCGAACTCGGCACTTACGACAAGGTGCGCTTGGCGAGCGATATCGCCATCGCGGCCGGGGCCGATTTCATCAAGACCAGCACGGGCAAGATCAGCCCCGCCGCCACCATGGAAGTAACGCTGGTGATGCTGCACGCCATCCGCGACCACTATTTGAAGACCGGCGTAATGATCGCGATGAAGCCCGCTGGCGGGATCCGCACCAGCAAGCAGGCACTGCACTACCTGATGATGGTGAAGGAGGAACTCGGCCCCGAATGGCTGGACAACCACTGGTTCCGTTTCGGTGCCAGCAGCTTGGCCAACGACATCCTCATGCAGCTGGAGAAAGAGGCCACCGGCAGGTACCAGAGCGCGGACTACTTCAGCGTGGATTGATCGTCGTTGAATGTCGGTTTGACACGAGACTTCCGCCTATGAAAGAGCTCGTTTCTTCTGATCGCATCGAAAGCGTTATCCTCGAGTTCAGAGGGGTGAAGGTGATGCTCGACCAAGACTTGGCCGAACTCTACGAAGTAGAGACCAAGTACCTCAAACGGCAGGTGAAGCGCAACATCGAACGCTTCCCCTTGGACTTCATGTTCGAGTTGAGCACCGAGGAGTTCGAGAACTTGAGGAGCCAACTTGGCACCTCAAGTTGGGGCGGAACGCGCTATGCGCCAATGGCCTTCACTGAGCAAGGCATCGCACAACTCTCCAGCGTGCTCAATAGTCCGCGTGCCATCGCAGTGAACATTCAGGTCATCCGCCTCTTTACCCGCATGCGCGAAGTGCTCTCCACGCACAAGGAACTCTTGTTGCAGTTGGAGAAGCTGCGCGGCACGGTAACGCATAACACCCGTGACATCAAGGTGGTCTTCAACCTGCTGAAGAAAATGCAGGCGGAGGAACGCAACCGCTTGCTGCTTGTACAGATCGCAAAGGAAAAGAAGAAACACAGGCCGGTGGTAGGGTTCAAGACGGATAAGGACAAGCCGGAGCAGTAGTGTCCCCCAATAGAGCAAGCAGGCGCTGCACTATCTGATGATGGTGAAAGAGGAACTCGGCCCGGAATGGTTGGACAACCACTGGTTCTGCTTCGGTGCCAGCAGTTTGGCCAACGACATCCTCATGCAGTTGGTAAAGGAAGCCACAGGTAGGTACCAGAGCGCGGACTACTTCAGCGTTGATTGACCTGTTCAGGCTCCGCCTCTGGATCGGAGACCCTTTCGGAGCTTCAGGTACTACCGCTTCACCACCACCGTCCTGTAGCGCTGACCTTCAGCTCGGACTTCCAACAAATACATCCCTTGCGCAAGGCCGGTCAGATCTACGCTCAACTTTTCGGGCCCGGAGGTGTACGCAACAGGCGCGGCCATGCGCTTGCCGGCCATGTCCGTCACGATCACGGCTGAAGACCGCTTCCCAGTGGGTAATTGCACGGAAACGAGATCCGTTGTGGGGTTCGGGAAGACGCTGAGCACATCCTTTTCCCCAACGCCGACCGAAGTGATCAATTGGCAGAACCGGACCGAGGGGGCCACAGTGCCTAAATTGTAGTCCACCACCGGGAAATTCAGGGACAACGGGGTCTGGTCGCAGAACTGGAAATCACCGGTCATGTTCCCGGCATTGACCGATGAGTCCTGCACGCTCCAGTAACCCGAGGAATCCCCGGTCACCAGGTCGAAATTGTACCAACTGTCACCGATGGTCACCGTCCCGTCGTTCGTGAACACGGCCGCCGGCAAGGGTGGAACGGTCAGTGACCCGTTCAAAAAACTTACCGCCAATGTCACCGCACCTCCGGGGTAATTGAAGAAATCGTCGGCATTGGTCATGCTGCCCGTGCCCGTGAGGGTCCCGTAGTTGTGGAACACCCCTGCGCGATTGGTCATGTCATTGAACTGGACCTCGCCATTATTGGTGTAGGTGCCCGCATTGGTGAAGGCGACATGCTCCAGGATCCCGTCGTTCGTCAGGTTCCCCGCATTGTACAGGCTGTCGGCCGTAATGTGCGCCGTCGGCCCGTTGGTCAGGGTGCCTTGGTTGTACAAGCTGTCCACCCCCGTCACGGTGCCGAGGTTATTGAAGGTCAGCCCCGTGTAGATGGTGGCATGCTCCAATGCACCGCTGTTGGTGTACGACCCCATGTTGAGCAAACTGTCCGTGCCGCTGATGGTGCCGGTGTTCTCAATGGCGGCATAGTTGGCATAGGACCTGATCTGTGCGGTCCCCGAGTTTGTGAAACTGCCCCCTTGCACCTGCATGAGGTCGATGCTGAAGTTTCCGCTGTTAGAGAAGGCGCCACCGGTCATGAGCATGCTGCGTGGTACGGCATCCTGGATCAGCGCCCCCGAAGCATTGATGGTGATGGAGCCTGAAAGAGGTCCCAGGTCGTTGTTCAAGGTCACCTGGTGGTTGATGGTGATGTGCATGCCCGGCGTCGGGAGGCAGAGGCAGTCCCACGTCGTGGGCATGTAGTAGAGGCCATTGGCCACACTGGCAATGTTCTGCGCTTGGGAAGCAAGGCTGCACAGGAGCAGCAACGTGACGGCTGAAATGGTTCGTTTCATTTCGTGATCGGGGTGGATGGACATGCGCACCAAAAGTCGTCATTCATCGGATACTGGTTCTGATGTACGTCATGCCAAGGGTCAAGCACACTTTGGCGCGAGACTTCTGCCTTCGGTACTCTGCGTTCCAAGCGGATGTCTCGTGCTTTTGAGCGGATCCGGCAACGGCATTTAGGAGACTCGGTCTCCGCACTACAAATTCAATTCAACGCATAAACCTTCCCCGGAAGACTCCGCACCACGCCATTGAACTCCAGGTTCAGCAGGATGCCTGCGGCCTTATGTGGCAGCATTTGGCTGCGGAAACAGAGCGTGTCGATATCGATCTTGCCCTGCGCCTTGATGAGGTCCACCAGTGTCTGTTCGTCCGGCATCAGGTCTGTGAACAGCGCGCTCTGGACAGCGACCTTCTTCTTGGTCTCGGGCAGCCATTCCATCAGCTTCAGCACGTCCTGTGCGCAGGTGATCAGGTGCGCCTTGTTCTGCTGGATCAGACGGTTGCAGCCAGTGCTGTACGTGTCGGTGGGCCTGCCGGGGAAGGCCATTACATCGCGGTCGTAGCTGTCGGCGATGTCTGCTGTGATGAGGGAGCCGCCTTTGGGGCCGCTCTCCACCACGATGGTGCAGTCGCTGAGGCCCGCGATCACGCGATTGCGCGCGGGGAAGTTGCCCGGTGCGAAGGTGGAGCCGCTGGTGAGTTCGCTGATCAGGGCGCCTTGGCCACACATCTCTTTCGCAGTGGCGGCGTGCTCGCCGGGATAGAGCTTGTCCAGACCGTGCGCCACGCAGCCCACGGTGCTCAGCCCGTTCCGCAAGGCCGATCGGTGGGCGATGATGTCGATGCCATAGGCCAGGCCGCTCACGATCATCGCGCCACTGGGGGCGAGGCCTTCCACCAGCTCTTCGCAGAAGCGCTTGCCGTGTTCCGTGGGCGTGCGGGTG
This sequence comes from Flavobacteriales bacterium, assembly GCA_016700415.1. Classification (NCBI taxonomy): domain Bacteria; kingdom Pseudomonadati; phylum Bacteroidota; class Flavobacteriia; order Flavobacteriales; species Flavobacteriales bacterium. Next base: position 2,174,060 of record CP065018.1, on the reverse strand, counting down.
CCCACGATGGAGACGCTGCGCGGCGGGTCCAGTTCCGCCTTCCCCTTCACGAAGAGCAGCACCGGCGCATCATCGCAATGGCGGAGGCGCTTGGGGAAATCCTCATCCAAGTAGAAGAGCATCCGCAGCTTGTTCGTGCGCACGAAGGCGAGCTCCCGCTCGGCGGCCTTGATCACCGAGCTGCCGAGGATCGAACCGGCCAGCACCTTGCCGATACCGGGCACTTTTTCCAACGAGCGCCGTACCGCCTTGTCGGTGAAAAGCGGATCCACGCCACCGCAATAGGCCACGAGGTTGCGCGCGTTCACCGGCCCGATGCCTTTGAGCAACGAGAGCGCGATGCGGTGGATCAATTGGCGGTCATCCATGTTTGCATGCTGTCGATCGCTACATTCGCCGTCAACGCACGTCGCCCAAAATACACTTGATGAGGATTTTTTCGATGGTGCTGGCCACCTTCGGTCTCTTGACCGTGCAAGCTCAGTCGGACGCATCCCGGGGTGGGCGTGTCACCGGCTCTGTCGGGGATTTCAAGGACCGTACCGCCATTCCGGGCGCGGTAGTCTCCTTTGGCGGTGTCAAGGCGGTGAGCACCAATGACAGCGGGCGGTTTGCCATCAACCTTCCTGCGGGGCACTACACGGCCGTAGCGCGTTTCATCGGCTATGCGGACCGCAGCCTGCCGGTGGATGTACCAGCGGACGGGACGGTGAACTTGGACGTCCTGTTGATCCCTTCCACTTCGCAGTTGGACATGGTGGTGGTGAGCGCGGGGAAGTTCGAGCAGCGGGTAGGCGAGGTGACCCAGTCCTTGAGCGTTCTGCCTGCGTCGATCGTACGAGATAAAAACACCACCAACCTGAACAGTGCGCTGGATCAGGTGCCGGGTGTAGTGGTGGTGGATGAGGACCCGCAGATCCGTGCCGGCAGCGGATTCAGCTACGGCGCGGGCAGCCGCGTGATGATGCTGGTGGACGGCATGCCGATCCTCAGCGGGGACATCGGGCGACCGAACTGGTCGTTGCTGCCGATCGAGGATATTGAGCAGGTGGAGGTGATCAAGGGTGCGAGCAGTGTGCTATACGGCAGCGCGGCCCTCAGCGGCGTCATCAACGTCCGCACGGGCTGGCCGACCGATTCCCCCAAAACACGGGCGACGGTCTTCGGCGGAGTCTATGACACGCCCGGGAACCCGGATTCCAAGTGGTGGGGCCCCAGCCCGCCGTTGACCACGGGGGCCAGTTTTTACCATGGCCAGCGCTTCAAAAAGTTCGACCTCGTGATCGGAGGCAATGCCTTCGGCGATCAGGGTTATGTGGGACCGGAGCGCGTTCCGGCGGATACGGTCAGAAAGGATCCCTATCGGCTCGGGAAAGGCGGCTATGACCATCGCGTGCGGTTCAATTTTGCCACGCGCTGGCGCAACCAGAAGTTGAAGGGCCTTAACTACGGCCTAAGCGGGAACGTGATGAAGAGCCACAGCACCAGCGTCTTCCTCTGGGATAATTTGAACGAGGGCCTCTACCGGCCCATGCCGAACACAATGACCAACACGATCGGTACCCAGTTCTATCTCGATCCTTTTGTGGAATACACCGGCCCGAAGGGCACGCGGCACAGCCTGCACGGCCGCTGGTACCGGCAGGATTTCGAAAATGACAACAATCAGAGCAATGCCAACGACATGCTCTACGGCGAATATCAGTACCAGGAGAAATTCGAATTTTTCGGGCCGACCACGGTGACCTTGGGCGTCACGGGGCAGCAGGTTTCCAGCCATTCGGTGCTGTACGTTGGCGATGGGGGAGGCGATGGGGAGAACACCGCCACCAACCTTGCGGGCTACTTGCAGGTGGACAAGAAGTTGATGGGCAAAGTGGCGGTGAGCGCCGGGGTACGCTACGAGCAATTCACGGTGAATGACTTCAAGCAGGCGGAACCGGTTTTCCGTGCCGGGGCCACCTACCAGATGTTCGAGGGTACCTTTCTGCGGGCCAGTTACGGGCAAGGGTTCCGCTTCCCCACCATCGGCGAGCGCTACATCCTCACCTCCGTGGGCTCGCTGCACATCTATCCCAACCCCGATCTGCAACCGGAGACGAGCGTGAACATGGAGGTCGGGGTCAAGCAAGGCTTCAAGATCGGCAACGTCACCGGTTATGTGGACCTGGTGGCGTTCCGGCAAGATTTCGACCGGTATGTGGAGTTCACCTTCGGCCAATGGGGCGAGGACCGATCCCTTGCGAACTTGGTGGGGCTTGGTTTCAAGAGCGTCAATACCGGCGGTGCACGCATCACGGGCACCGAATTGGAATTGGCCGGCAAGGGAAATGTCGGGGCCGTGGAACTGGGCTTGTTGCTGGGCTACACCCACACCCTGCCTGTGAGCACCACACCGGATGAGGCCTATGCCCGGTACACCACCACCACGGGCGCGGTAGAGGAAGTGAGCTATGCCAACACCAGTTCGTATACCAAGGACGAGGTCCTCAAATTCCGGGTGCAGGACCTGTTCCGCGGCGATGTCGGGGCCGACTGGAAGCGGTATTCCGCAGGGGTCAGTGTGCGGTACAACAGCCATGTGCGCAACATCGACGAAGCGTTCATCCTGTTCGAGAAGTACGGATATCTGGGGGATGTGGGCATTGAAAAATGGATGGAAACGCACACCACGGGTGATTGGATCACGGATGTACGGGTCGGCTATGCCCTCACCACGCAGTTCAAGGCCTCGTTCATCGTGAACAACCTCAGCAACGAGGTCTATGCCATTCGGCCCATGGCGATCGAGGCACCCCGGAGCTTCCAGATCATGTTGGCGCTCGATATATGACCGGAGTGGAGCGTATCCTCGGGGTGATCCCCGCCCGGTATGCCAGCAGCAGGCTTCCCGGAAAGCCTTTGCTGGACATCGCCGGGAAGAGCATGGTGCAGCGCGTTGTGGAACAGGCCAAGCGGTCCAAAAGTCTTTCCGCCGTTGTTGTGGCCACGGATGACCAGCGGATCGTGGACCATGTACAAGCGTTCGGAGGCAAGGCCGTGTTGACTTCCGCGGACCATCCCAGCGGAACGGACCGCTGCTGGGAAGCGCTGGAACTGATGGGTGCCCGGAACTTCGATGGCGTGGCGAATATCCAAGGTGATGAGCCGTTCATCGAGCCTGAGCAGATCGACGAGGTATGCGTCTGCCTCAGGCAGCCGGAAGTTGCCATCGCCACCTTGGCCCAACGAGTAAATGACGACCATGATCTGGAGGACACGGGCGAGGTGCTCGTCACTGTGGACGTACACATGAACGCGCTCTACTTCAGTCGTGCCGCGATCCCATTTCTCCGGAACCCGACGGCCGCGCCACGCCACGAGCAGTTCCGCTATTTGAAGCATGTTGGCCTGTACGCATACACCGCCGCGTCCTTGGAACGGATCGTGCAATTGCCGCCTTCAACGCTGGAGGTTGCCGAATCCTTGGAACAACTGCGCTGGTTGGAGAACGGGGTGCCGGTGCGCGTCGGTCCCACGGAGCATCCCTCTTTCTGCGTGGACACGCTAGCGGACCTGGACCGGGCGAGGCGGATGGCGGAAGGCCACCGATAAACGCAGGAAGGTTATAGCGGCCCGCCCATTCGCTTAGTTTTGACCCATCTCATGCCACTCGATCGCGACATACACCACTTGCTCTTTCAGCATGACTGCGTGATCGTGCCTGGCTTTGGCGGCTTTTTGACCCACTATCGTCCGGCGCGATTGGACGAGCAACGCCATCTGGTGCATCCGCCGTCCAAGGACCTCAGCTTCAACAAACACCTCGTGCGGCAGGATGGCCTGCTGGTGGACCAACTGGTGCGGCGAGAGGGGCTGGATTTCCAACAGGCCAAGACCAGGATCGAAGAGGAGGTGACGGAGTGGAGCGAGAAGCTGCAACGGCAAGGGCGTCTGGAAGTGCTTCAAGTCGGCACGTTCTTTTTAGATCACGAACAGAATCTGCAGTTCGAGCCGGATCGGCGCGTGAATTTTCTCAAGGATGCGTACGGTCTGCGCCCTGTGGCGGCGGTGCCCATAGTAAGGCCGGACATACTGCCGAAAGCAGCCGCTGTGCCCTTGGCTGAACCGGAAGCTGATACCGAAGAAAGTAGGCGGACCCCGGCCTTCCTGGCCGCAGCGGCCACCATCGCCATCCTGCTGACCGCCGCTACTTGGTGGGTCGTGGGCACCTCCGGTCCGAAAGGCATCGCATGGAGCGGTTTCGACCTTTTGCGAAGTAATGAGCCGGCACGATATGTCCTTCCGGGAGCGCCTCTTGCACAGACGGCAGCTCCGGTGGAAGCATCGATATGGTCGGCACCGGCGGACATGCACGGGATCCATGAAATGCCCATTGCAGGACCGGACGTGGCCACGGTGGTGGTGGACTTCGGCCAAGCGCCGGCAAAGGCTGAACCGGAAAGCACGGCCGTGGACACACCGGCCGTTCAGTCCCGATATCACATCATTGGTGGCTGCTTCCTGGAAAAGGAGAACGCGGACCGCTTCATATCCGAACTTCAGGCCAAGGGTTTTGCAGCCTCATTGGTCGATCGGAAAGGCGGATTGTACCGCGTTGCGTATGGCAGCTATCCATTGAAGTCAACCGCAGTGGAAGCCTTGGAGGCCGTCCGTAAGGAGGAAGCTCCGGATGCTTGGATGCTCGTGAAGTGATCCGCCCGGTCCATTGGCCTTAATTTTGTGTACGTAGCTCAACAAGAAATGCCAGGCACGATCGATATGAAGGCCATTGAACTTTCCTTCCTGGAAGGGGATGTGGTGCATGCCCACTTCAAGAATGACGTTTTAGGCAGTGTGGAGGATGTGCACGAGCTTTTCGATACCATCGGTAGGGAACGTAAGGACCGTAAGGGCCTGCTGTTGGTCACCGTGGGAGATCGGAGCACCCTCACCAATGAGGCACGGGCATTGGCCAGCGGCCCTGAAGGCGACAGGGTGCTTGCCGCGGATGCCATAGTTCTGCGTGATTTCGGTCATCAGCTCGCCGCAAATGCCTTCGTTCGGCACAATCGCCCGCTGCGGCCGACCAAATTGTTCCCGGACATGAAAAGTGCTTTGGCCTGGCTCGGCGAACAGCATCATCTCATCGAAACTTCATGAAGCTTCTACTTAGCGCGCTGGCCTTGGGCTTGATCACTCTCCATGCCTCTGCCCAAGTGGTGCTTGATCCCCCCGCCAAGATCATTGATCTGGGCAAAGGCCAGGTGACCTGCTTGGCGATCGCGCCCAAGGGTGACCGGATCCTGATGGGTACCGACCGCGGTGCTGAACTGCGGGACCTGGAGAGCGGCAAACGCGTGGCGGAATTCCCGTACAACGAGAATGGCAGCACAACGGTGTATCATGGTGCGTTCAACGACAATGGGGAATACGTGGTACTGATCGGATTCGCGGGCACGCGGGAAGTGTGGGACGTGAAGACCGAAAAGCAGGACAAACGGCTCGCGATGTACAAATGGATCCCGGACGCGATCCGCACACGCGACCTGGGCTTGAAAAAGGGCAACTCGGACTTTGACCGCTTCTATCAGCAAGGCAAGGCGGAGCATGGGAATGTGGCCGCACATGCCGATAAGGAAGGCACGGTGATCTTCACCGATCCCGATGGGAATGCCCTGCAAACGCTCGCATTTCCCGAGAACAAGGACAAGCTCTACAGGGCACCTTGCCTCTTTCACGACGATAAGTTCATCACCGGCACGGACAATGGCCGCGTGCTTTTCTACGACCTGGCCAAGCCTTGATCGCGCAGCGCCGCCAAGGCTTCGCGCACATGCCGCTTTGCGCTGAGGCGGTCCTCCACCACGGCCCGGATGATGCCTTCGGTGTCGATCACGAAAGTGGCCCGCGCCTTGAACCCCAATAAAGTCCGCAGCCCGAAAGCTTCACGGGCCTTTCCGTCCACATCGCTGAGGAGCGTGAAGGGCAAGCGATGCGCCGTAGCGAAGCGCTTGTGCGAGGCCACATCATCATCGCTGATGCCGACAATGACCGCGTCCAGCCCGGTGAATTCGGCGTGCCGGTCGCGGAAGGTGCACGCCTCCTTGGTGCAGACCGGTGTATCGTCCTTTGGGTAGAAGTACACCACCACCGGGCCTTTACCGAGCAGGGCGGAGAGCTTGAAGAAGTCGCTATTCTGGTCGGACAGTTCAACTTCTGGCGCGTGGTCACCGATCTTCAGCATCGTCATGGTCTTGAGCGATCCCCTTCTGGGTGAGCGCAAGTTAACGGGGATGAAGCCGCTACTTTCGCGGCCATAAACGCCGTTCCATGGACCCCAAGCCCACGACCACCAGCTATTCCGAGACCACCCAGTTCGTGCTGCCCAACGACACCAACGTGATGGACAACCTCTTCGGTGGCCAGCTGTTGAAGTGGCTGGACATGAGCTGCGCCATCAGCGCCCATCGGCACTGCCATCGCATCACGGTGACCGCCGCGGTGAACAACGTGAGTTTCGACGTGCCCATCAAGCTCGGCGACATGGTGACGATCAAGGCGCATGTGAGCCGCGCGTTCAGCACCAGCATGGAAGTATGGGCCGACGTGTGGACAGAGAACCAGTTCAGTGGGGAGCGCATCAAATGCAACAGCGCCATCTACACGTTCGTGGCCATCGATGAGCAAGGGAAGCCGGTGCCCGTCCCTCCGGTGGTCCCGGTGACCGAGGAGGAGAAGATCCGCTTCGACGGCGCGTTGCGCCGCAGGCAGTTGCGCTTGATCCTGGCCGGTAAGATGAAACCGATGGAGGCGAGCGAACTGAAGGCGCTCTTCGCTTGATGCGCTTTTAACCGCAGAGAGCTCGGAGAAAATTGACCGCAACGTTCGCAACGCGCGCAACGGAAATCCTGATGAACCCTTCCTTTCGTCGGAAAAGTTGGCGCGGCAACGCGTCGCCAGCATGCCATAGCCAGCTCGGCCTTCGCAGCCGTTTCGGCGAAGGAGGCAGCGCTTTGGCGCGGCAACGCCTGACAACTGACAACGAACAACTGACAACTATTGGGAATACCTCTCCGCGCTCTCCGCGCCCTCCGCGGTTAAACCTTACGATACCGGAGGTGACTCCCGTGCAGCCCAAGCCACGATCTGGTCCAGATCCTGCTTCTCCATGCAGCGGAAATGGCCGCGCGGACATTTGTCGAAGCCGATCTTTGAGCAAGGCCTGCACGAAAGCCCGAGCACCTCACTGATGTGCGCCCGCTCCGGATGTTGCGGGATGTAAGGCCCCATGCCGAACTGCGGCACCGTATTGCCCCAAACGCTCACCGTATTCTTGCGGAACGCGCTTGCCACGTGCATCGCGCCGCTGTCGTGGGCGATCACACTGGTGGCCTGGCGGATCATGGAGGCCGAACCCATGAGGTCGTACTTCCCCGTGGTGTCGAATGCCCGGGCGCCTACGGAATTGCAGATCAGGCGGCCCACCGCCTGATCCTCCGGACCTCCGATGATCACCAAAGGACCTTTCAGTTTGCCGGCCAGTTCCACCAACTTGTGCGGCGGCAAGCGTTTGGTGAAATGTCCTGCGCCAATGCACAAAGCGATGTATCCGTTGCGATGGGATACAGGTAGCGAACCCAGGTCCACCTCTTGATCAGGCGGGATAAAAAGGTCCAGGCCCTGCCCATCATTCTTCACGCCGAGATGCGCCACCGTGCCGAGGTAGCGGTCCACGATATGGATGGGCGGCAACTTGTCCTTTTTGAAATTTACCAGCAACCACTTCTCGCGGTTCAGCTTCGGAAAGCTCTTGGAAGGCGCCCCCAACGCCATTTTCACGCGCAATGTGCGGGTGTTGTGGTGCAGGTCAACGACAAGGTCGAATTTTTCCCTCTTCAATGTCCGCAGTACATGGCCCAGGTCGTCGCCCAGCAGGTGCACGCGGTCCACGTAGGGCGAATGCTCCACCAAGGAGCCGAAAGAGTTCTTGGTGAGGAAATGCACCTCCATGCCGGGCACTTGTTGCTTCAGGCAACGCAGCACGGGCGAGGTGAGGACAATATCACCAATGGAACTGAAGCGGATGACCAGTACTTTCATGGGAGCGGGCACGAAAGTAGCCGTAGGGGCGGCGATGGAACGCTGATGACACTGAAAGAGCTGATCTCCGCAGATGGGATCTTCACCACATTGACAACCAGCGGACCATAGTGCCGGGCAGATCCACCTCGGTCCATCCACGTATCTTGTTCCGAAAGCCGCACCTTTGCGGCATTCCGCCTTTTGGAACTTGAGATGTACATCGACACGCACGCCCACCTCTACCACAAACAGTTTGACAACGACCGCGCCGAAATGGTGCAACGCGCCTTGGACGCGGGGGTCCGCAAGCTCTTTCTCCCGAACATCGACCTCACCAGTGTGGAGGTCATGCATGCTATTTGTGATCAATTTCCTGAGGCCTGCTTCCCCATGATGGGCCTTCACCCGTGCTCGGTGGGAGAGGATCCAAGCCGTGATCTGGCGGAGGTGGAGCGTCTGCTGGCCACCGGCCGCTACTGGGCCGTGGGTGAGGTCGGCATCGACCTGCACTGGGACAAGACCTGGCTCACGCAGCAGCAGGACGCATTCCGTCAGCAGGTGCGCTGGGCCAAGGAACTCGCGTTGCCCGTGGTGATCCACTGCCGGGAGAGCTTCGAGGAAACGATCGCGATCATTGAGGAGGAGAAGGATGAGCACCTAAAAGGCGTTTTCCATTGCTTCACCGGCACGGCGGAAGAGGCGAGGCGCATCATCGATGTCGGTGGCTTCATGCTCGGGATCGGCGGCGTCATCACCTTTCCGAAAGGCGGTCTCGCGGAGACCATGGCGGAGGTCGGTGCCGCACATTGCGTGCTGGAGACCGATGCGCCTTATTTGGCACCGGTGCCCAATCGCGGCAAGCGCAACGAAAGCAGCTATATCCCGGTGATCGCCGAAGCGCTCGCGGCCGCCGTGGGCATCTCCATGGAAGAAGTGGCGCGTATTACCACCGCCAATGCGGAGATGCTCTTCGCCGAATGAGCACGCCCAAGGTTTTATTGATCTACACCGGTGGCACCATCGGCATGGTGGCCGATGCACGAAGCGGTATCCTCCAGGCCATGGACCTGGACCACTTGGAGGAGCAGGTGCCGGAGCTGGAACGCATGGGCATCGCGCTGGAAACAGTGTCCTTCGGCACGCCCATCGACAGCAGTGACATTCATCCTGTCCAATGGGTGCGCATTGCGGAAACGATCGGCAAGCGCTACGCGGAATTCGATGGCTTCGTGGTGTTGCACGGCAGTGATACCATGGCCTATACCGCCAGTGCGCTCAGCTTCTTGCTGGAGGATCTGGCCAAGCCGGTGATCCTCACCGGCAGCCAGCTTCCGCTGGGCACCATCCGGACCGATGGTAAAGAGAATCTCCTAACGGCCATTGAGATCGCTGCAGCGAAGGAGAACGGCAAGCCGAAAGTGGCGGAAGTGGCTATCTATTTCGAATACAGCCTCTACCGTGGCAACCGCACGGTGAAGGTGCATGCGGAGCGCTTTGAAGCCTTCCGGTCACCGAATTGGCCCGTGCTGGCCGAGGCAGGTGTCCATATCCGTTACGACCAAGCTGCGCTGCTTCCCCGGCGTACTGGGCCATTGCGTGTCCATAAGCACATGGACGATGGCATCGGCGTGATCCGCCTGTTCCCGGGGATCCGGGCCTCCTGGGTGAAGGCGCTGCTGAACGACCCCGGTCTGAAAGCCGCCGTGCTCACCACCTTTGGCAGCGGCAACGGGCCCACGGACAAGGATTTTCTCGACGTGCTCCGTGAAGCCAGGCAGCGCGGCCTCATACTGGTGAACGTCACCCAGTGCGTGGGCGGACGTGTGGAGCAGGGGCGCTATGAGACCAGCCGGGCTTTTGCGGAGATGGGCGTGGTAAGCGGAATGGATATGACCACTGAAGCTGCCATCACCAAATTGATGTTTCTCCTGGGCCAAGGCTTTGGCCCGGAAGAGGTGATGCGGGCCATGGGCGAGGCACTCTGCGGTGAAATTGCTGCTCAGTAAGGCGCGGCCTTGTTACATTCGCGGCCCGCATCCCCGGATGTGGCGTATTGGAGAAGTGGCCGAGTGGTTTAAGGCGCACGCCTGGAAAGTGTGTTTACTGAAAGGTAACGGGGGTTCGAATCCCTCCTTCTCCGCCAACGCTGCCCGCGCAGCGGGCGGTCCCAAAGCCTCAAGAAAAGGCCGAGCTCGCTCGAAGCCTTTTCTTGAGGCTTTGGGACCAGAGGCCGCAAAGCGGCCGCAGCGTTGAAGCCACCCCCTCTGGGAAAGCGCGCCTCGCGCAATCCCTCTATAGGTTTTTTTCGGCGGAGCTAGCTCCAAGCACCAATTTTCAGACTTGGGACCAGAGGCCGCAAAGCGGCCGCAGCGTTGAAGCCACCCCCTCTGGGAAAGCGCGCCTCGCGCAATCCCTCTATAGATTTTTTTCGGCGGAGCTAGCTCCAAGCACCAATTTTCAGACTTGGGACCAGAGGCCGCAAAGCGGCCGCAGCGTTGAAGCCACCCCCTTAGGGAAAGCGCACCTCGCGCAATCCCTCTCTATGTTTTTTTCGGCGGAGCTAGCTCCAAGCACCAATTTTCAGGCTTTGGGACCAGAGGCCGCAAAGCGGCCGCAGCGTTGAGGCCTCCTCCGCCATACGGCGGGAAAGCGCGCCTCGCGCAATCCCTTCATTACAGATGGGTCTAACAGAGCCGATCCTGAAATCCTGCCCCGTCGGTCCGTCCCGTCCCAAAGGCCCCACGGGGGCGATCCTGGCAATCCTGAAATCCTGTCAAACAATGCAAGACAGGTGTTCTCAGGTTCCCGAAACGGAGACCCTAAGTAAAACCTGTCCGACCACCCCTCAAGTCCGTAAATTCGCAGCCGTTTCCCCATGCCCCGCATCGGTCCCATAGAACTCGGCGATTTCCCGCTGCTCCTCGCTCCCATGGAGGACGTGAGCGATCCGCCCTTCCGTGCGCTCTGTAAAAAGCACGGTGCCGACCTGATGTACACCGAGTTCATCAGCAGTGAAGGGCTGATCCGCCAAGCGGCGAAGGGCATGAAAAAGCTGGACATCTTCCCGGATGAACGCCCCGTGGGGATCCAGCTTTTTGGCGGCAGCGAGGATGCCATGGAAGAGGCCGCCCGCATTGCCGAGCGCGCCGGCCCTGAGCTCATCGACATCAACTACGGATGCCCGGTGAACAAGGTGGTGAACAAAGGCGCCGGAGCCTGCCTCTTGCAGGACGTGGACAAGATGGTGCGCCTTACGGAGAAGGTTGTGAAAGCCGTGAAGTTGCCCGTCACCGTGAAGACGCGCTTGGGCTGGAGTGATCAGACGAAGAACATCATGGAGGTGGCCGAGCGCCTGCAGGATGTCGGCATCCAAGGGCTCAGCATCCACGGCCGCACGCGTGCACAGCTCTACAAAGGCCCCGCGGACTGGACCTTGATCGGTGAGGTGAAGAACAACCCGCGCATCCACATCCCCATCTTCGGCAACGGCGACATCGATTCACCGGAGAAAGCGCTGGAATACCGCAACCGCTACGGCGTGGACGGCCTGATGATCGGCCGGGCCAGCATCGGTGCGCCCTGGATCTTCAACCAGATCAAACACTTCTTCGCTACAGGCGAGCACTTGGCCCCGCCCACGATAGACGACCGCGTGGACGCCGCCCGCGAACACTTCGAGCGCAGCCTCCTCTGGAAAGGCGACCACGAGGGCGTGGTGGAGATGCGCCGCCACTACACCAACTACTTCAAGGGCCTCCCGAATTTCAAGGAGCACCGCATGAAGCTGGTGACGGAGAACGATCCGCGCATCGTGCTGGAGCTGTTGGAGATGGTGCGGGTGCAGTTTGCGATCGCAGCATGATCCGATCAGCTGATGAGAAGAAGGATCAGTTGATTAGCTGATGGCCGCATTAACGACTTCATCTGCGAACTCATCATCAGCTGATCGTCACATCTGCTAATTAGCTAATCGAAACCAATGGCCTACGACCCGCAGTTCGAATTCCGCATCGCCGATGTGATTTTGTCGCAAGGTGTGCAAGCGGAGACCGTAAAAATGTTCGGCGGTGTGGCCTTCATGGTGAATGGCAACATGGCCGTGGGCATTACCAACAAGGGGGATTTCATGGTCCGCTTCAACAGCGCGCGTCATGAGGAGGTGGGTGAATGGCCGGGAGCGAAGCCGATCACGTTCGGGAAGGGTGATACCAAAGGCTTTCTCTTTGTGGACGCGGAAGCCGTGGAAAGCCGCAAGGCCATGGAGAAGTGGGTGAAGCTTTCGCTGGAGCATGTGCTCACGCTTCCGCCTAAGGGGAAGAAGGCGAAGCGGAAGAAAGCGCCGAGGAAGAGTTGAACGGTAGGAACAGCGAGCACAGTTTAGCCCCGCCGTCTTGATCAACCTCACCATTTTCACTGCCTTTACATTTCGATATTCAAGGAACGTATTCCGAGAAAATCATGATATTTGCAGAATACAATCCTCAAAAACATGATCGAGCGCACGCTACTTCCGGAACTTCGGCAGCGGTTGAAGGGGAAAAAAGCCATTGTGCTCCTCGGCGCCCGGCAAACGGGAAAGACCACCTTGATCAACGAATTGACGCGGGAACTGCCTGCGGTGGTCCGCTTCAACGGAGATGATCCTGCCGCTCAACGCGCCTTGACGGACGTGGGCCAAGAAGAACTGAAACAGCTGCTTGGCAACGCATCCGTGGTGGTGATCGACGAAGCGCAACGCATCGATGGCGTGGGGCTTACGGCGAAGATGATGATCGATGAGCTTGGCATAAAGGTCATCCTCTCCGGTTCTTCGGCACTGGAGCTGAACAACCGGATCCAAGAGCCGTTGACCGGTCGCAAGTGGACCTGTCATCTCTTTCCGATCACATGGAAGGAGCTGGTGCAGCACAACGGCCTGCTCACCGCCCGTGGAAAGCTGAAGGAGGTCCTGATCTCGGGCACGTACCCGGAGGTGCTTACGGCGGAAGCCGACCGCGACCGGGTGTTGCGCGAACTCGCGGACAGCTATCTGTTCAAGGATATCCTGGCGCTGACGGGGATCCGCAAACCACGCGCCTTGGTTGATCTGCTGCGCGCCTTGGCCTGGCAGGTGGGGCAGGAGGTTTCCATGAGCGAGGTGGCCCGCACGGTGGGTATCGACATGAAGACCGCCGAACAGTACGTCCAGTATCTGGAGCAGAGTTACATTGTGTTCCGTGTCGGGCCGTTCAGCAGGAACCTCCGCACCGAGCTACGTTCAAAGCAGAAGGTCTACTTCTGGGACAATGGCATCCGCAATGCGGTGATCGGCGATCGATCCCCTTTCATCCAACGTCAGGATGCCGGCGCTCTCTGGGAGAATTTCATCGTGTCCGAATTGCACAAGCGTAACATCTACGCGGACACCGGAGCGCGGCTCTACTATTGGCGCACCGTGCAGCAGCAGGAGATCGATCTGATAGAGGAGAACAACGGAAAGTTGCGCGCCATGGAGATCAAGTGGTCGCCCAAAGCGAAGGCGCGCCCCCCGCAGACCTTCACAGATGCCTATCCGAAGGCCACCTTCGAGGTGATCAACAACGGGACTTTTGAGCGGTTTTTGGGGTGAACCGAATGGCGCGGGCTAACTGTGGCCACGAGCCTCACCACACACAAACCACATCGTTGCTCGGATAGACAGGCCCGCATTGACGCGGATCGAACTGATCGCCGAACACCGGTGGAACCTGTGTGCTGAAACAAGGCGAGGTGTGGTCGGTCACCACGTAGATTACGTAGTTGCCGGAGAGTTGCGCATCCGATGTTCCGATGACGTTGATGAAGTAGTGGTACCGGCCAGCGGTCGGCACGCTGCCGTTGACCGTGGGGTCGATCCCGTTCCAGGCATGGTACCAGTTGGATGTGGAGAAGACCACGCTGTCCGCCTCATTCCGGATGATGAGACTGAATGCGTTGTCATTCCGAGGTATGACAACGAAGACATCATTCATGCCGTCCCCGTTCGGCGTGAAGATGTTCGGGGCCTGCACGCAAAGGCTATCCACGGACAATTGCAAGTGCTGGCCGAGGATGATGCCGGCACCGCCGTCGCCTTTCGTCTCCTTCCTGCAGGCTGCGAACAGGCAGAACGCGATCAGCAAGAGTGGTAGGGTACGGCTGGAGAACATGGAAAGATGCGGTGGTTGCGAATCCAAGGTAGGGTTTGAACAGATCCCCATGCAACTTACTTTGCGATCTTCGTGCGGCGACCCATAAGGCTCAAAAATGCGCGACACGCCAACCATGAACCACTATTCATTTTCCCGTACCCTGCGAAGCCTGCAGCTTGGCGCACTAGCCCTCCTCTGCGGAACCTCCTTCGCCCAAACCATGACGCCTTTCACCTATAAGGAGATGCTCATGCTTGATCGCATGAGCGGACTCAGCGTTGACCCCAGCGGCCACTTTGCCGTGTTCAATGTGCGCGCTACCGATATGGAAGCGAACAAGGGTGTGAGCACGCTCTGGTTGAAAGATCTTACAAAGCCCGCAGTGCCTGAGGTGAAGTTGACTGTTTCCGAAGGTGGAGCGAGCGGTGCGACCTGGAGCCCCGACGGCAAGACGATCTACTTTCTTTCTTCTCGTGGCGAAGGCGGATCATCACAACTCTGGAAGACCGACGTGAACGGTGCCACCTCCACGCAAGTGACGCGGCTGCCGTTGGACATCGGTTCCTATCGCATCACGCCCGACGGAAAGGGACTGGTGTTCTCGCTGGCCGTTTTCCCGGAATGCAAGGGCGATGAAATTGCTTGCACGGTGAAGAGGAATGAAGCGCGCAAGGCGGACAAATCCACGGGCGACCTCTACACCAAGCTCTTCATCCGCCACTGGGATACGTGGAGCGATGGCACACGCAACCACTTGTTCTACCGGCCGCTGGAAGGCGATGCCCCACCTGTCGCATTGACGGACGGCTTCGATGGTGATGTGCCTTCGATGCCTTGGGGTGATGAAGGTGATTACTCAATTTCCCCGGATTCAAAGACCGTGTACTTCAGCGCCCGCTTGGCCGGAAAGACCGAGCCGTGGAGCACCAACTTCGATGTGTACAGCGTGCCGGTTTCCGGTGGCGCGATCACCAACCTCACGGAGAGCAACAAGGCCTGGGACGCTTCACCACGCATGTCGCCGGATGGCAAGACGCTCGCCTACAAGGTCATGAAACGCCCCGGCTTCGAAGCCGACCGCTTCTGGATCCAACTCCGCGATGCTTCCGGCAAAGTGACCACGGTGGCGGGCGATTGGGACCGCAGCGTGGACGACATGAAATGGAGCGCCGACGGCAAGAGCCTCTATGTGGTAGCGGGAAATGTCGGCAATACGCTGCTGTTCAAGGTGGACCTGAAGACCGGCACCGTTACGCCGATGTCCAAGGACGGCCACATGGATGCCTTCTTCGAAACGCCGAAGGGATTCGTATTCCTGAAGAGCGGGCTGAACAATCCTTCGCTGCTGTATGCCGCCAAGCCGAAGGCCAAGCTGATCGACGTGGATGCCGTGAATTTGACATCTGTGGATGCGGTCCTGAAAAACCTCGAGTTCGGGAAGTATGAGCAGTTCAACTTCCCCGGCTGGAACAACGAGACCGTGCATGGCTATGTGATCAAGCCGGTCGGTTACGTGGAAGGCAAAAAGTATCCGGTTGCCTTCCTGATCCATGGCGGCCCGCAAGGCAGCTTCGGTGATTCCTGGAGCTTCCGGTGGAACCCGCAGACGTACGCAGGCGCGGGTTACGCGGTGGTGATGATCGACTTCCATGGCTCCACGGGCTATGGGCAGGCATTCACCGATGCGATCTCGACGCATTGGGGCGACCGTCCGCTGGAGGACCTGCAGAAAGGCTGGACGTATGCGTTGAAGACTTACCCCTTCCTGGACGGTGATCGTGCGGCGGCCTTGGGCGCTTCCTACGGAGGCTACATGGTTGACTGGATCGCTGGCAAATGGAAGGAGCCTTGGAAATGTTTGGTGACGCACGACGGCGTGTTCGACACCCGCGCCATGGGCTATTCCACGGAGGAGCTGTGGTTCGACAACTGGGAGAACGGCAGCGACGTGTTCAAAGACCCGGCGCAATACGACAAGTTCAATCCGATGATGCACGCGAAGGACTGGACCGTGCCGATGCTGGTGATCCATTCCGACAAGGACTACCGGATCCCACTCTCTCAAGGCATCGGCGCATTCACGGCTTGCCAGGCCAAGGGCATCGACTCGGAGTTCCTGCGTTTCCCCGATGAAAACCACTGGGTGCTGAAGCCTCAGAACTCCATGATGTGGCACAAGACGGTCTTTGATTGGCTGGCGAAGTATATCGGAGACAGGGGGAAATAGGTTCACCACAGAGGCGCAGAGAGCACAGAGGAACTCTTTCTGCGGCTTTCTCGGTTGGCTGTTGCCAACACCAGCAGCATCTGTGGCCATCTGTGTAATCTGTGGACAAGCATTTCCGGCAATTGGTCGTTGGGAGGGTCCCATATCTTTGAGCAATGATGGTCGTCATCAAACGAGGCATGTCACGGCAGCGGATTAGGTTGCTTATGAACAAGCTGCACACGGGCAAAAGGAAGCTTAGGAAAGCGGTTGACGTGTACAAGTATGTCGGAGTGTTGAAGGAGGAGGTTGACCCAGTAGAACTGCAACGACAATGGCGCGGTGAGTGGTAGCAAGGCAAACGACCAACAATGAAAACCTATCCCCGCCTCTACGAACCCTCGGTATACCGGTTCGCGTGGCCGGTGGCGATGCTGATGTTGCTCGGCTGGGCTGGATTGCTGGCCTTGGGCAAGCCTGCGCCGATCTGGTTGGAAGGACTTGCCGCTGCCAACCTCTATCTCACGGCGAACTGCCGAGCCGCGTCGGATCTTTCCGGATTAGTGCGGCATCGCGCCACGACCTTCGCTGCGCAATGGTTCTTCGCCGTGTTGATCGCGATCTGGTTCACATTCACGATCGTTTCGGAGCAAGGTATCACCTTCCATGCCCGCACGCTGGTCTTTATGGTGCTCGGCCTTTCCGCCATGTGCGAAGCCGTTTATGCCTTTATGCGGAAGGATGAACTGGGCACTCGTTGGCTTGTGAGCTTGGCTCCCGGAGTGGTCTTGGCGGTATTGGTAGCGCTGAGTTTTTAAGCCGTAGGCGAACCTTCCTGCACCTGCCATTTTTCCGTGTATCGCGCGTGAGATCCGTGGACTTATTTGGCATTCACCATAAGGCGACGGTAGTAATTTTGGTTCTCCAAAAACCCAACTCGAACGATCATGCCAGAGCTCGTCACCTACCTCACTTTCGACGGCAACTGCGAAGCCGCCTTCACCTTCTACAAGTCCGTTTTCGGCGGAGAGTTCGCCATGATCAGCCGTTTCGGGGAAATGCCCCCCGATCCCAAAATGCCCGTATCCGATGCGGACAAGCAGCGGGTAATGCACGTTTCCTATCCCATCGGCGAAGGAGCCGCGCTCATGGGCAGTGACACCATCAGCAACGGACCGAAGGTGACGCAAGGCAACAACTTCTCGATCTCCATCAACGCGCACAGCAAGGCCGAGGCCGACAAGCTCTTCAACGGATTGTCCGCTGGAGGGAAGGTCACCATGCCGCTGGCGGATACGTTCTGGGGCGCGTACTTCGGGATGTTCTCGGATAGATTCGGGATCAACTGGATGGTGAATTTCGATGCGGAGCCGAAGGGGAAGTGAGCGGTTCTTGATCCTCGGAAGGCTCGGAGTGAGCAAATGCTTTATCCCACGACCTCGGGAGAATAAGGGTAGCTGCTGACTGGTGCGGGCGTGCATTCATCTGCGTCTATCGGCGTCCATCTGCGGCTTGTATTCACTACCTATCTTTGCCCCTCGTTCTTTTCCATTGAGCTTATCAAGAAAGGCAGAGGGACTGGCCCTGTGAAGCCTTGGCAACCGTTCGATGTGTACCATCGAGAAGGTGCTAAATCCAGCTCCGAGCATCGGTGATACAGACCGATGTGAGGCGAAAGATGAGCCGTGATCGAGACCTGTGCTTTCCCGAGCATTGACACCTCATCCGGCCATCGGATGAGGTGTTTTTGTTTTTGGGGGAGGTGATGTGATGAAATGAAGACGATCGAACAACTCGCGCAAGAGCGCATTCTCGTGCTGGACGGTGCCATGGGCACCATGATCCAGCGGCTGGGGCTGAAGGAGGAGGACTTCCATCCGACAGGCATGGAAGCGCATAGCATTTTGCTGCAAGGCAACAACGACCTGCTCTCGCTCTCCCGCCCGGAGGCGATCTCGCGCATCCACGAGCAGTACTTGGAAGCCGGTGCGGACATCATCGAGACCAACACTTTTAGCGGCACCAGCATCGCGCAAGCCGAACACAAGTGCGAGCATTTGGTGCGCGACATCAACCTGCGTTCCGCACAGTTGGCAAAAGCCGCTTGCGAAAAGTTCACAGCAAAGGACCCCGGCAAGCCGCGCTTCGTGGCCGGTTCCATCGGTCCCACGAACCGCACGGCGTCGCTCTCGCCCGATGTGAACGACCCCGGTTTCCGCGCCGTGACCTTTGATGAATTGGTGACGGCCTACACGGAGCAGGTGGACGCATTGATGGAAGGCGGTGCCGACCTGCTGCTGGTGGAAACCATCTTCGATACGCTCAACGCCAAGGCGGCCTTCTTCGCCATTGAAGAAGTCTTCGACAAACGCGGCTTGCGACTTCCGCTGATGTGCAGCGTCACCATCACCGATGCCAGCGGTCGCACCCTGAGCGGCCAGACCATCGACGCCTTCATGATCAGCATGGCACACGTGCCGCTCTTCAGCATCGGACTGAACTGCGCACTGGGTGCGGCGCAGATGCGACCTTACCTGCAAGTGCTGGCGGAACAGGCACCGTGCTTTGTCAGTGTTTATCCGAACGCCGGCCTGCCGGACCAGATGGGCGAGTACCGCGAAACCGCTGAGGTAACTGCACGTTTGGTCGGTGAGTTCATGAAGGACGGCTTGGTGAACATCGTGGGCGGTTGCTGCGGCACCACGCCGGAGCATATCGCGGCGCTGGCGGAAGAAGCAGCGAAGCATGCACCGCGTCAAATTACCGTCATCGCTTGAATGGTGATTGGGGCGTTCTCCGACGGAGACCCTCAACTAACGGACTCACGACTCCTGACTCACGACTCACGACTCACGACTCACGACTCAAATTACTCCCTGTGACCTCTGTGCCTCTGTGGTGAAAAATCAATGAGCATTCCAACTTACTCCGGCCTAGAGCCGCTCCGCATCTTCCCCGGTTCCAACTTCATCAACATCGGTGAGCGCACCAACGTCACGGGCAGCGCGCTGTTCCGGCGTCTCATCAAGGACGGCAACTACGATGAGGCCGTGCGCGTGGCGCGCCAGCAGGTGGAGAACGGCGCGCAGGTGATCGATGTGAACCTCGACGAGGGGCTAATCGACGGCGTGGAGGCCATGCGCAAATTCATCAACCTCATCGCGGCTGAGCCGGACATTGCGCGCGTGCCGGTAATGATCGACAGCAGCAAGTTCAGCGTGATCGAGACCGGCCTGAAATGCTTGCAGGGCAAGGGCATCGCCAATTCCATCAGCCTGAAGGAAGGGGAGGAGGAGTTCATCGACCATGCCCGCACCGTGAAACGATTAGGTGCCGCCGTGGTGGTGATGTGCTTTGACGAGAAAGGCCAGGCCGACAGCTACGAACGACGTATCGCCATCGCGCAACGCGTGTATGACCTGCTCACGAAAAAGATCGGCTTCGCACCGCACGACATCATCATCGACCCGAACATCCTCACCGTGGCCACGGGAATGAGCGAGCATGATCGCTACGCCATCGACTACATCGCGGCGGTGAAGTGGATCAAGCAGAACCTGCCCGGGGTATTGGTGAGCGGCGGCGTGAGCAACATCAGCTTCAGCTTCCGCGGTAACGAGCCCGTGCGCGAGGCCATGCACACCGCATTCCTCTACCACGCGATCCAAGCGGGGATGGACATGGGTATCGTGAACGCGGGCCAGATCGGCGTGTACGACGACATCCCGAAGGAATTGCTGGAACACGTGGAGGACGTGCTGTTCGCGCGCAGGCCCGACTCCACCGAACGCTTGGTAACGCTTGCCGAACAGTTCAAAGGCGGCGGCGCGAAGAGCAATGCGCAGGACCTGAGCTGGCGTGAAGGAGACGTGAGGGATCGTCTGCGTCACGCGCTGGTGCACGGCACCACGGACTTCATCGTGGAAGACACCGAGGAAGCGCGCAAAGAACTTTTGGATCCCGTGAAAGTGATCGAAGGGCCGCTTATGGCGGGTATGACCGTGGTAGGCGATCTCTTCGGCGCGGGCAAGATGTTCCTGCCACAAGTGGTGAAGAGCGCCCGTGTGATGAAGCAGGCCGTGGCCTATCTCGAACCCTTCCTCGAGGAATACAAGAAGAACAACGAAGGCTCCGAGGCCGAGGTGCTCAAGGACAGCTTCGGTGTTCCGATCGTGCAGAACCGCAATGACGGACCGAAGAAGGTATTGCTCGCTACCGTGAAAGGCGACGTGCATGACATCGGCAAGAACATCGTGGGTGTGATCCTCGCCTGCAACGGCTGGCAGGTGATCGACCTCGGCGTGATGGTGCAGAGCGCGACCATCCTAAAGACTGCGCGCGAAATGAAGGTGGACGTGATCGGCCTAAGCGGCTTGATCACACCTTCCCTCGACGAGATGGCCCACGTGGCGAAGGAGATGGAGCGCGAAGGCTTCGAGCTTCCGCTATTGATCGGCGGGGCCACCACAAGCCGCGTACATACCGCCGTGCGCATCGCGCCGCACTACAGCAAGCCCGTGGTGCATGTGATCGATGCCTCGCGTTGCGTCCCCGCGGTGAGCGAATTGCTCAGCCCTGCCACGCACGATGCTTTCGTGAAGCGCATCGCCGAAGAGTACGAGACCGTGCGCGAGCACTACGCCACGCAGCAGCGTGAAAAGGAATTCATCCCGATCGCGGAGTCACGGGAGAAGCGCTTCACGATCGATTGGAAGGCCGAGCCACCCGTGAAACCGCGCAGCACCGGCGTCTTCACCTTCCGCAACTTCCCGCTGAAGGACCTCGTGCCCTACCTCGATTGGACCCCCTTCTTCCAAGCGTGGGAACTCGCAGGTAAATACCCGAAGATCCTCACCGATCCCGTGGTAGGCAAGGAAGCTTCCAAGCTGCACGCCGACGCACTGAAGATGCTTGATCACTTGGTGAAGGAGCAATGGTTCAAGGCGCACGGCGTGGCGGGCATCTGGCCAGCGAATTCCGTGGGTGACGATGTGGATGTGTACAAGGATGAAAGCCGGAAGGAGGTCATCGGCACCTTTCACACACTGCGACAGCAGTCGAAGAAAGCACCCGGTGTTCCCTACACTGCGAATGCCGACTTCATCGCCCCGAAGGAAAGCGGTATCGCGGACCACATCGGTGCATTCGCCGTCACCACGGGGCATGGCGTGGAAGAGCGTGCGAAGCAGTTCGAGGAGGCCGGTGACGATTACAGCGCCATCATGTGCAAGGCCTTGGGCGACCGCTTGGCGGAGGCCTTCGCTGAGAAGCTGCACGAGGTGGTGCGCAAGGAGATCTGGGGCTATGCCAGCGCGGAGCAACTCAGCAACGAGGAGCTGATCAAGGAAAATTACGATGGTGTGCGCCCCGCTGCGGGTTACCCCGCCTGCCCGGACCACACGGAGAAGCCTGAGATCTTCCGCCTGCTGGACGCGGAGAAACACACCGGTATCAAGCTCACGGAAGGGCTGGCGATGTATCCCACGGCAGCGGTTAGCGGCTGGTACTTCGCACATCCACGCAGCAAATACTTCGGCGTGGGCCGTGTGGGCAAAGACCAGATCAACGACCTCGCTCGGCGCAAGGGCGAGAGCACGGAATGGATGGAGCGTTGGTTGGGAAGTAACCTCAGCTACACACCTGCGTAGGAAGGGCGTTGCCAATTTTCCACGTTGCGTTCCACAGCACCATATCGCACCCTGCTCCTTTGCCTGCCGCTGATGTCGGCGGTGCAAGCCCAGGTCCGTCCAACGGACCCGGGTGATTGCGTGGGAGCGATCTTCATCAAGGACTCCATCCTGGTGTGCGACCGCCCCGGCCGTGGTTTCGGAAATATCCTGGAGATCAAGGAAAATCCGGCGACGGACCTCCAATGGTTGGAGCGGGAGCATCACTCCACATGGTATGTGTTCCGAGCACCGGTGAAGACCACGCTCACCTTCGACATCATTCCGAAGGATCCCGAGGATGACATCGACTTCCTGCTCTTTCAGGGTGCCGTTCCGGACATCTGTAGCAAGATCGCTAATAGGGAAGTACAACCTGTACGAAGCAACATTTCAAGGAACGACAAGAGCCTGAACTCGATGTGCGGCCTGAGCGAGGACGCCGAGAACGATTTCGTGCGCTCCGGCGTGGGCACTTCCTACAGCCGTGCAATAGAAGTGGAGGACGGCGAACTGCTCTATCTGCTGGTGGACTATCAGGACCGGCCCAGGGACGGGTTCACCTTGCACTTCCACTATGATCCCCCGCCACCTCCGCCAGCGGTTGTGGTGTTGCCCCAAACACTTCTGATCGACATCACTGACGCGTCCACAGGCGCCCCCGTGAACGCTGCCCTCACGGTGGAGGGCATGCGCTTCGATTCCATCGTGGAGGCCAAGGGGAAGAGCCATTATGAGTTCCGGATGGACAACTACCGGAAACTGCGGATCAACTGCCTGAGGAAGGGCTACATGTTCCAGACCGATCGTGTTAAGCCCTCCGGAGATGAGCAGCTACAGGTGAACATCAAGCTCACGCCCATCAAGCCGGGAGCACGGGTGGTGTTGGACGACATCCGCTTTGTGGGGAATGACAGCAAAGTGATGCGGAGTTCCGAAGGCTCGCTTTACTTGCTCTTGCATTTTATGGAGCAGAACCCTTCGACAAAAGTGGAGATCCAGGGCCATGTGAACGGCCCCACTTACAAGAAGAACACGAATGAATTCGTGGAGTTGAGCACCGAGCGCGCACAGACGGTCTACAACTTCCTCCTCATCAACGATGTGGATCCTTCGCGCCTCTCTTATGTGGGCCTGGGCAATGCGCACATGCTTTTCCCTGAACCGAAGAGCAGGACCGAGAGCGAAGCCAACCGTCGCGTTGAGGTGCGCATCACGGGCATGTGAGCCCGATATCAGCGGTCGCGTCCGCTTTCCTGTGCGTTGAGTTGCTGACCCGCGCCATCCGCACGTTTCTTTTACCGCTCATCCCATAGGTTTGATGCTGCATTCCCACGCGGCTACTTTTGCTTCGGGCCTTCCCAATGGCCGAACCCGACCTATGCGGATCAATTTTCTTCTCTTGTCCATCACTATGGCACTTGGCGCGGTGGGACAGCAGCCCTGGACGCTGGACCAGTGCATGCAACGGGCGCAGGAGCGCAACCTGGACCTGCGCAACGCGACGCTGGACGTGGACCTTGCATCGAATGCCCACGAGCAGGCGTACTGGTCTTTCCTGCCGAACCTGAACGGAGCCGCCACCCATGGTTACAACTGGGGGAAGACCATCGACCAGTACACCAACACTTTCGCTACGGACCGTGTCCGGACCAACAACCTCTACCTCAACAGCGATGTCATGCTGTTCCAAAGCGGCCGGAAGCACCAAGTGCTGAAGCGTTCCGCGCTGGACGAGCAAGCGGCGGAGAAGGGCTTGGAGTCCCTGCGCAATGACATCAGCACAGCGGTGGTACGGGCCTACTTGGACCTGCTCGGCCTGCGGGAGCAGCTTCGTGCCGCGAACGACCAGGCAGCCTCCACGAGGGAACAGTCCACTGTGACCCAAGACCTGCTCGACGCCGGCCGGGTGGCGCGCGCCGACCTGTTGGACATCCAGGCGCAGTTGGCGCAGGAGGAATACACGGCGGAAAATTTGAACATCCAAGCGGAAAAGGCCAAGCTCACGTTGGCCCAGCTGATGCAGTTGACCCCGGAAGAGGAGAAGGCCTTCGACGTCACCGCCCCGGCGATCAGCGAATTGAACATCGTGGAGCCCACGGCTACCGACGAAGAGGTGCTAAACAAGGTGGTCTCCACCAATCCTGCCTATGCACAGGCGGACCTCAGTGCACAGAGCGCCGAGCGTGGCATCGCCATCGCCCGGTCCAATGCGCTGCCATCGCTCTCCTTCAATGCCTCATTGGGCACGGGTTACTCGGGCCGCAATCTGGAGGCTGTCGGCGATCCCACTCCGGACGGGTCCATCCTGATCGGTGCCACCGGGGGCGGTGAGCCGGTCTATGCGCCCAATTTCAGCCAGGACACCCGTGTGAAATCCTTCTCGCAGCAGCTGAACGACAACCTGAACGAATCCGTAGGCTTCACCTTGAGCATACCCATCTTCAACAACATGCAGAACCGCTATGCCACGGATCAGGCGCGGATCCAGCAGCAGCGGGCCAAGAACGACCTCCTGAAGCGCCGGAACGCCCTTCAAGTGGACGTGCAGAACGCGCTGACCGCCCAGCGCGGCGCTTATCGGCAATACATCAGCGCGAAGCTCGCCGTGGACGCCTCGGAGGAATCGCTCCGCATGGCCAATGAGCGTTTTGACCAGCATGTGATCACGGCCACCGACCTCAACGTCGCCAAGGCCCGGCTCCAGCAGAGCACCTCGCAGCTGATCAATGCCAAGTACACCTACCTGATGGCGCAGAAGTCGCTCGACATCCTGCAAGGCATTCCGGTAACCCTCTGACCGTGGCGCTGCTGCTCGCATTCGATACCGCCACCCCGCACCTGTCCGTGGTGCTGAGCGAGGGTGCCCGTCCGTTGGCCTGGCGTGAGGACACCAGCGAAAAACTGTCGCACGCGGAACGGCTCAACGTCTTCATCGGGGAGGTGATGGAAAAAGCCGGCCGAAGTCTGAAGGACTTGGATGCTATCGCCGTTGGAACGGGACCTGGATCCTATACCGGGCTGCGGATCGGTCTTTCCGCGGCAAAAGGCCTGTGCTACGCCTTGGACAGGCCCTTGATCGGCATGGGCACGCTGGAGGTGCTGCTGGCCCAATTCCTTGAGGAGCAAGGTGAACAAAGCCCGGATGCCGTTCTCATGCCCATGGTGGACGCCCGCCGTATGGAAGTGTACACGCGTGCGTTCGGGGCGGATGAAAGGCCGCTGGATGAAACCGCGCCCTTGATCTTGGACGAGGCCTGGTGCGAGGCCCGACCGAAGGAAGGACGTACAATCGTTTTCGGCAACGGCGCGGACAAAGCGACAGCCCTCTGGCAAGCCTACACTGCGATCACGTACCTCCCGCATATCCGACCGGACGTCAAGGGGTTAGCTCGCTGCGCGGAACGCCATTACCGCAAAGGCCGCTTCAGCGGCTTGGCCTATCTGGTACCGGAGTACGGGAAACCGGCGAACGTGGCCCAGAAACGGGGTAGGGAGTAGTCGTACTTTTTACCACAGAGGCACAGAGACACGGAGGTGTTTTACAATGACCGGAGAATGCCTACTGTTACTGTCGACGGCCACTTCTACTGCCTACTGCCTACTGCCTACTGCTTACTGCCCCCTGCCCCCTGCCCCCTGACCCCTGACCTATACCCTGCATTCCTCCGTGTCTCTGTGCCTCCGTGGTGAATACCCGAGTTTCCACGATCCGTTGTTGGTTTTCCGGAAAAGCCATTATCTTCGCGCCCCCTTAGCCGGGCATAGACTCATTCAACACCCCCAGTACCGTGGCATCCACGACTCACACCACATCCATGGCCAACGCGGCCACCACGCAGAAGGAATGGCTTCTGGTGGACGCTGAGAACGAGGTCATCGGCCGCGTCGCCAGCAAGATCGCCATGCTCGTGCGCGGTAAGCACAAGCCCACCTTCACCGCCCACGTCGATACCGGTGACCATGTCATCGTGATCAACGCCGAAAAAGTGCGCCTCACCGGCAACAAGATGGCCGATAAGGAATACCAGCGCTACAGCCTTCATCCGGGAGGACAGGTGCGCGAGCCGGCCGAAAAGCTGATGGCCCGCAAGCCTTACGCCCTGTTGGAACACGCCGTCCGCGGCATGTTGCCTAAGACGCGCCTTGGCCGTGCCCAGTTCAACAACCTTCACGTGGTGGTGGGTACCGAACACAAGCACAGCGCGCAAAAGCCCCGCATGATCGACCTCAACACCATCAAGTAAGTATGGAGCCCATCAACAGCCTTGGCCGCCGGAAGACCTCCGTGGCACGCGTAGTCCTCAGCGAGGGCAACGGCAGCATTTTCGTCAACGGCGTGGAAGGGAAGGAATACTTCCCCATCACCACCCAGCAGTTCAAGCTTGAGCAAGCTTTCAAGCTCACCGATACCCTGGGCAAGTACGACGTCACGGTCAACGTGCGTGGCGGAGGCATCACCGGTCAGGTGGAGGCCGTGCGCTTGGGTATTGCCCGCGCCTTGGTGGCGATGGACGAGACCCTGAAGCCCGCATTGAAGGCAGAGGACCTCATGACGCGAAACCCCTGTGAGGTGGAGCGCAAGAAGTTCGGCCGCAAGAAGGCACGTAAGCGTTACCAGTTCAGCAAGCGTTGATATCCCACGCTTGTTGATGCCCGCCAGAGCTACGGTGAAGGCGGGTTCAGCATCCAATTCAGCCAGACCCGGGAAACCGGCTACCGCGCTGAATGCCTGCACAACGGGAAAAAGGAAAGTGAACCCAAACAACAGTACCTCGAATGGCTCGTATTGATTTCGACACCCTGCTCGACGCAGGCGTACACTTCGGCCACCTGCGCCGCAAGTGGAACCCCAACATGGCCCCCTACATCTTCGCTGAGAAGAAAGGGATCCACATCATCGACCTCAACAAGACCTCCGTCAAGTTGGAGGAGGCCGCCAATGCCTTGCGCCAGATCACGCGCAGTGGTAAGAAGGTGCTCTTCGTGGCCACCAAGAAGCAGGCCAAGGACATCGTCACCGCCAAGGTGAAGCCCACTGGCATGCCGTACGTCACCGAGCGTTGGAGCGGCGGCATGCTCACCAACTTCGGTACCATCCGCCGGGCCATCAAAAAGATGTCCAACATCGACCGCATGAAGGTCGACGGCACCTTCGAGAACATGAGCAAGCGCGAGCGCCTTCAGGTGAGCCGTCAACGCGAGAAGATGGAGAAGAACCTCGGCAGCATCGCCGACCTCACCCGTCTGCCCAGCGCCTTGTTCATCGTGGACATCGTGAAGGAGCACATCGCATTGGCCGAGGCCCGCAAGCTGGGCATCCCCACCTTCGCCATGGTGGACACGAACAGCGATCCCTCCTTAGTTGATTTCCCCATCCCTGCGAACGACGACGCCACCAAGAGCATCGAGCTGATCGTGGACACGATGATCGCAGCTATCCAGGAAGGTGTTGAGGAGCGCAAGCGCGACAAGGACAGTGGCACCGCCACGCCCGATGAGGACACTGAGGAGGAAGGCGACGAGGCAGTGGCTGAAAAACACGGTCGGAAGCATACCGGCAAGAAAACCGCTGAGAAGCTTGCTGAACCCAATGCCGAAGCCGCACCACAAGCTGCCGCTGAGACAACCCCGGCAGCTGAGCCCGACACACATGAGGAGGTCGCCGCCGAAGCCGGGCACACGGGTGCGGACGCCGGTACGGAAGAGCCCCAGGCCTGATCAAGGGCGGCCCGAAGGGCCCCCGGTTTTATTTAACGTCAACACATAAGCATGAGCACGACCATGGCCATTACCGCCTCTGAAGTGAACAAGCTGCGCCAAATGACGGGCGCCGGCATGATGGATTGTAAAAACGCCCTCACGGAGGCCAATGGCGACTTCGACGCTGCCATCGACGTCCTCCGGAAGAAGGGCCAGAAAGTGGCCGCCAAGCGCGCCGACCGCGACGCTGCTGAAGGACTGGTACTTGCCAAGACCAGCGCCGATGCCAAGAAAGGCATGTTGGTGAGCGTGAACTGCGAGACCGACTTCGTGGCCAAGAACGCTGACTTCAGCGCCATGGCGGAGACCATCGCCGAGATCGCGCTGAAGAACATGGCCGCCGATGCCGACGCGCTGAAAGCCCTGCCTTTTGGCAATGGCCTCACTGTTGCCGAGAAGCTTACCGAGCAGACCGGTGTGATCGGCGAAAAGATCGACGTGAATTACTGCCAGCCGCTCGAGGCGGAATACGTCTACGCTTACAACCACCCCGGCAACCGTGTGGCGAGCCTAGTGGGCTTGAACAAGGTCGGCCACGAAAGCGTGGCCAAGGACGTGGCCATGCAGGTGGCCGCCATGGGACCGATCGCCTTGGACAAGAGCAGCACGCCCCAAAGCGTGGTGGAGAAGGAATTGGAGATCGGCAAGGACCTCGCTATCCAAGAGGGCAAGGCCCCGGAAATGGCCGAGAAGATCGCCCAGGGCCGCCTGAACAAGTTCTACAAGGAAAGCACCCTGCTCTCCCAAGAGTTCATCAAAGACAACAAGATGAACGTGGAGCAATACGTGCAAAAGGCCGACAAAGACCTGAAGGTCACCGGCTTCAAGCGCCACGCATTGGGGGCTTGATCATTATACTGGATCACGGAATGGGGGAGGCTTCGGTCTCCCTCTTTTTTTGTGCCGTCCCCCCTATTTTCGCGCACCGATGAGCGACCCCACCCCCCCCCGCACGTACAAGCGCATCCTGTTGAAGCTTTCCGGAGAAAGCCTGATGGGCGAACAAGCCTACGGCATCAGCAGCGCAAGGCTGAAGCAATACGCGGAGGAGATCGTGGCCGTATCCCGCAGCGGTGTGGAAGTGGCCATTGTGGTAGGCGGCGGTAACATCTACCGGGGCATCCAGGCGGCCGCGAACGGCATCGACCGCGTGCAGGGGGACCACATGGGCATGCTGGCCACCATGATCAACAGCTTGGCGTTGCAGAGCGCCTTGGAGGTGGCGGGCCAGAAGACGCGGTTGCTGAGCGCGATCAAGATGGAGCAGATCGCGGAGCCCTTCATCCGCCGCCGGGCCGTGCGCCACTTGGAAAAAGGCCGCATCGTGATCTTCGGGTCCGGCACGGGCAATCCCTACTTCACCACCGACAGTGCCGCCAGCCTGCGGGCCATCGAGATCGAGGCGGACGTGATCCTCAAGGGCACCCGCGTGGACGGCATCTACACCGCCGACCCGGAAAAGGACCCCACTGCCACGCGCTATGAACGCATTTCCTTCGAGGAGGTCTACGCCAAGGGCCTTACAGTAATGGACATGACGGCCTTCACCCTGTGCCGCGAGAATAAGCTGCCCATCATCGTGTTCGACATGAACAAGCCGGGGAACCTTGGGAAGTTGATCAGCGGTGAGCCTTTGGGGACCATCGTTGAGTTTTAAGTGTGAGAGCACCGGAGGCAGCTCTGGCTTTCTACCGCAAAGGACGCAAAGGGCGCAAAGAAGGATGTGATAGTATTCCTTCGTGGGCTTCGTGTCCTTCGTGGAACTTTTTACTTTCTCCGCGTTCCCCACTATTGCGGTAAATTCGCAGCCTTTCCCTGAAGAACATGAGCGATACAGCATCCCTGATAGCCCAATGCGAGGACCTCGACCGCAAGGCCGTTGACCATTTGGACAATGAACTGGTGAAGATCCGCGCCGGCCGTGCGAACCCCGCGATGCTGGAGGGTATCCGTGTGGACTACTACGGCAGCGAGGTGCCCCTGACGCAGGTGAGCAACATCAACACGCCGGACGCGCGTACGCTCTTGATCCAACCTTGGGAGAAGAAGATGATCGATCCGATCGAGAAGGCGATCCAGGCCGCGAACCTCGGCTTCAACCCCAGCAACAACGGGGACAACATCATCATCCTCGTGCCGATGCTCACCGAGGACCGGCGCAAGGACCTGGTGAGGGCGGCAAAGGCCGAGGGCGAGCATGCCAAAGTGAGCATACGCGGGGCGCGTCAGAAGGCCATGGAGGGCATCAAGAAGCTGCAGAAGGACGGCCTGCCCGAAGATGGTGCCAAAAGCGCGGAGGCCGAGGTGGAAAAGGTCACGGGCATCTGGAACAAGAAGGTGGACGCCTTGATCGAGGCGAAGGAGACGGATATCCTGAAGGTGTGATCACGATCATCCAATTGGATGATCTTTCAAGATAGTTGAGCTCCCGCCACTCCTTCCTGCCCCGTATTGTATGAAAGGTTCTCTGGATGTGGTCCCCCGCGAGACGACCATGGATCCACTCAGGAACGGAAAATGCCGCAAGGCTGCGACCGATCGCAGCCTTGCGGCATTTCTTTTGACGGTTTCAACAAGAGAGCTTTCGCTGCCCCGTCCTACTCCTACTTCAGCTTCTTGCTGATCATCTTTGAAAGCGTCTTCCCTGTCTTGGCATAGCTCTCACCGATACGGTCCTCATTGCTGAAGGTGCCTTGGTAGGTATCGCCGGGTGCATCCGTTGCGCTGATCTTCACCAAGACCTTGCTCTTGTCGTCCGTCTGTACTAGCGTGAGGTCGGTATTCAGCTTTGAACCCTTCTTCATGACGCCGACATTGTATCCGGGGTAGAGCCAGACGGCATCAACGACCAAGGTGTACTTGGCATCGGAGTCGCTTTGCTTGAATTTGATCCCCTCAGTGCGGTTGATGAGCTCCATGAATTTCGGCTCCCAGATCAGTTCGCGGCTGGCGATCCATTTCTTCTCCCAAGTCTCACCTTTGTCAGCGCCCTTCTCATTGAGTTCTTTCTTGCGTTCTTCAATGTAGGCTGCTTCGGTACGATCGTCATTGAACATTTTCAAGTTGTCGTACACGAACTCGACGTTCACTGTTTTTTGGCCCTTCAGAACGGACAGGTCGCCTTTCTCCACTTTCATTTTCTGCGCCATGCAGCTGAAGGCGACCAGACCGGCCACGAACATCAGGGGGGATCTCAGGTTAATCATCGGAAATTTGGTCTTGAGCAGGGTTTGTGTTTTGAGCCGCGAATATAGGTGCAGCCAGTTGCTCACGAACCTAAAGATCTGAGGGAGGTGATCACGTATTAATGAAGGTTTCCGGCGCTATGCCCACACAGGGCTGCCCTCGCTGCAGTTGCGGCACATGTCAATGTCGCTGCGTGATCGCAAGAGCGTAGCGCGGAACGCGTTGTATGCCTCGCCGTTCCACACCTCGTGGAAGCTCTGCTTGCTCAAGTCGCCCAGTACGTAGTGCGCGTCCTTGTCGAAACAGCAGGGCACCACGCGGCCGTCCCAGGTGATCACGCAGCTGTGCCACATCTTCCAGCAGTGGTCGTCCAAGGCGTTCTTCACTTCCCAAATACCGTTCGCATTCCGCTTGTATCGGGAATACTTGTCCTGCACGGGGATCAGCGGATGATCGTCCTTCGGGTCGTAGATCTGTGCGGTCTTCAGCCACAGGTCGTCCACGCCGATCTGCTTGGCGAGCTTGCGCGCTTCCGGTATCTGGTGCTCGTTCGGCCTCACCACCAGGAATTGGAACACCACGTGGGGCGTGCGGCTCTTCAGTTTTTTCTTCCACTTCACGATGCGCTCGGCACCTTCGATCACCGCGGCCAACGTGCCTTCTTTACGGTAAGCGGAATACGTGTCCTGATCGGTGCCGTCGAGCGAAATGATGAGCCGTGACAGCCCACTGCGCACGGTAGCCTCGGCCTTGGCCTCATCGAGGAAATGTGCATTGGTGCTGGTACTGGTGTAGATGCCCTGTTGGCTGGCATACTTCACCATGTCCAAGAAGCCTGGATTGATGAAGGGTTCGCCTTGAAAATAGAACGTGAGCGCCCAAAGGTCTTGGGCCAGCTCATCGATCACTTTTTCAAAAAGGCCGTGTTTGAGGTTGCCGGTGGGCCGTGTAAATGCACGCAGCCCACTTGGACATTCGGGGCAACGGAGGTTGCACGCGGTGGTGGGCTCGATGCTGATGCTGATCGGCATCCCCTTGATGTGCGGCACTTTCGTGCGTTTCGCCTCGCGGAAGCTGCTCCAGATACCGTACGCGTTCCGGGCACGACGCGCCGTAAGCGCGCGGGACCAGAGGCGGGCATCGCGGAGCTGGGGAAGCATGGCCGCAAGGTACTGGGTCAGTGGAGAGTTATCCGTTGTTAGTTGTCAGGGTGACCTCGCCTGAAAACGGACAACTGGCAACTGACGACTATACTGTTACTTTTCCCCGACTTCCCCGTCACATATCCATTGGAACCACGTTATGCCCTTGATCCGGTCACTTGTACTTTGCCTTGCACTTCTCGGAACGCTGTTCGCATCCGCACAGCACGTTGTTACGGGCCGCGTACTGGATGCCGCTACGCGCGAGCCGCTGGCCTTTGTACCCTTCGTCATCGAGGGCACGCACATCGGTACCACCTCGGACATCGATGGCCGCTTCTCGCTTCCCGTTCCGCAACTACCTGTGACCCTACGGGCCAGCTACGTGGGCTATGATCCCCTGACGATCACCATCAACGATGAGAAGCCCGTGATGGTGTCGCTCACCGCAAGCAACACGCAATTGCATACGGTGGAGATCGCTCCCACGGAGAACCCCGCGCACCGCATCATCCGCCGGGTGTACGCCGACCGCAAGGAGAACGACGGCATGCGCTACCGGAGCTACCGCTACACGAGCTACAGTAAGAGCGTGTTCGATGCAACCTCGGACATGGAGAAGGTAATGCCCAAGGACACGATGGCCGACACGGGACCGGACACCACCTTCATGGCCGCCTCACGGGATACCACGGTCGCGGACACCGCCAAAACGGACAGCTCCACCACCAAGTTGTTGGAGCTTCTTGAGCACCAGCACCTCTTCCTCATTGAAAGCGCGACGCAGAAAAGCTTCAGGCCACCCTCGGCCGAGAAGGAGACCGTGCTGGCCATGCGCGTCAGCGGCCTGAAGAACCCGTCGTTCCTGGCGATCGCGGCGCAGACCGCCACCTTCAGCATCTATTCGCCGCAGATCGACATCGGCGATAAAAGCTACCTCGGCCCCATCGGCCCGAGCAGCACCAACAAGTACTACTACCACTTGGAAGACACGCTTTACCGGGGGAGGGACAGTGTTTTCGTGATCAGCTACCGGCCACGCACGGGCACAAAATTCGAAGGACTGAAAGGCTTGCTCTACATCAATACGGACGGCTATGCGGTGCAGAACGTGACCGCGGAACCCGTGGAGAAAGACGGCATCAGCATCCGCTTTCAACAGAAGCACGAACGGCTGCCCACGGCGGACGGCGGCACCGCTTGGTTCCCGGTGCAGCTCAACACCTTCGTCTACTTCAGCGGCCTTAGCCTGAACGGTCTGGGGATCTACGGTGAGGGCCGCATCTACCTGAAGGACATCGAACTGGACGTGGACGTGGCGCGGAAAGAGGTGCGCGGCCCGGAGCTGGTGATGGACAAACTGAGCATGCGCAAGGACGATGCCTACTGGAAGGGATTGCGATCGGATTCCTTGGGCGCGAAGGACCTGCGCACTTATGCGATGATGGACAGCCTCGGCGAGGAGGAGCACTTCGACCGCAAGCTGAAGGCGCTCAATGCCCTGGTCTCCGGCCGACTGCCGATCGGCTCGGTGGACCTGTTGTTGACCCGGATATTGAACTACAACGGCTATGAGGGCTTCCGCTTGGGCGCCGGGCTGGCGACGAACGACCGGATCACCAAGTACGCCTCGCTCGGCGGCTACTTCGCATACGGCTTCAGGGACAAGAACTGGAAGTTTGGCGGCGACCTCACCGTGAAGCCGTTGTTCGGTCGGGACTTTCATGTGAAATTCAGCTACGAGAATGATGTGGCGGAGACCGGTGGCGTGGACTTCCCGGGCCGGGTCAGCATGTTCACTCCGGAGAGCTATCGGATGTATTACATGGACCGCATGGACCGCATCGAGAGCATGGCGGGGGAGGTGATGCTCCGTGTGGGCAGCTCCTTGAAGATCTGGGCGGGTACAGAGCGGGCATTGCGGGTGAACGACATCGGGTACCGGTATGTGAAATCCGCTGCGGAGGATGTGACCCTGCTGCGAAACGATTTCCTCACCGGCTCCGTCAACCTGGCCCTGCGCTGGGCCTTGCATGAACGCTTGGCGCGCCTGCCGGACCGGGAGATCTCCTTGGGGACGAAATGGCCGATCGTCTATGTGCAGGCCATGCGTTCCTTTCAAGGGCTGTACGATGGCGAATGGGAGACGTGGCGCGTGAACACCATGGTGGAGAAGACCTTCAAGCTCCGGCTGGTGGGCGACCTTTCGGTGCAGCTCTTGGGCGGCATGGCCGATACGGAAGCTCCGATGCCCTTCCTCTACAACTTGCGCGGAACGGGCGGCAAGCTGTTCCAGATCTCAACGGACAATACCTTCCAGACCATGCGCCCGAATGAGTTCTTGGCTGACCGCTATGTCTCGGCCCATGTGCGGCATTCCTTCGGCACGCTCTTGCTGAAAGGCAAGCACTTCAGGCCGAAGCCGAGCATTTTCGCCAGCGCCGCCTTCGGGGAAATGCAGTCCCCGGAAAACCATCGGGGTTTGGAGTTTTCGGCCATGGAGAAGGGCTATTTCGAGACCGGCCTCCGCATCGATGACCTCTACAAGGCGAATTTCATCGGTTTGGGCGTGGGCGCGTTCTACCGCATAGGGCCTTACGCATTTCCGGAGGCTTCGGACAATGTGGCGCTCAAGTTGGCGGTAACGGTAGGTTTTTGACCGGGGTACGCCTGCTTTTCGCACTTTTGTCGCTTATTCGTGCCAGCCCCTTCTGGCGGAAACCCTTCAACGGACATGTGGTCTTGGCTGGCTGGCCGTGTTTTGCGCAATCGTATCGGGATCCTCACGGTGGTCGGGGTCCTCACGGCCTTCATGGGCTACGAGGCTACAAAGGTGCAGATGAACTACAAGCACGGCGGACTGCTGCCCAAGTCCGACCCGGCCTACGGTGAATACGAGCACTTCCTGAAGACCTTCAGCGCGGACGGCAATGTGATCGTCGTGGCCACGCAGGGCAAAGAACTGTACACGCCTGCGAACTTCAAGCAGTGGTACGAGCTGGGGAATGACCTGAAAGAGATCCCTGGCATCGACAGCGTGTTCAGCGAGGCGAACCTCTTCACCTTGGTGCGCAACGACAGCCTGCAGAAATTCGACGTGCGGAAGTTGATGACCGCCCTGCCGACCACACAGGTGCAGATGGATTCGCTGAAGCGACGCATCGACGACCTGCCGTTCTACAAGGGCCTGCTCTACAACGACAGCACCAAGGCCAGCTTGATGATGTTGTTCGTGAACGCGAAGCTCTTCGACACGAACGACCGGGAGCAGGTGATCGACGCCCTGGAGAAACGCGTCAATGAGTTCTCCGCCGCCACGGACCTCCCGGTGCATGAAAGCGGATTGCCGTGGGTGCGCGTGAAGAACACAAAGCTCATCAAGGGCGACATGCCGCGCTACATGCTGCTGAGCTTGGCCATCTGCGCCTTGCTGCTGCTGCTCTTTTTCAAGTCGTTGCGCGTGATGTTCATCTGCCTCGGCGTGGTGCTGATGAGCGTAGTGTGGGCCTTCGGCTGCATGGCCTTGTTCGGCTTCGGTGTCACGGTTCTGCAGTCGGTGATCGCACCGTTGGTGATCGTGGTGGGCGTGCCCAATTGCGTGTTCTTGGTGAACGCGTACCACCACGAATACGCGCATCATGGCAACAAGGCGAAGTCCTTGCAGCGCATGATCAGCAGGGTGGGCGCCGCCAGCTTCATGACCAACGCCACCACGGCCGCTGGCTTCGCCACTTTCTGTGTCACCTATAGCGATGTGTTGAAGCAGTTCGGCCTCATCGCCACCATCGGCATCATGGTGCTGTGGATCTTCGGTCTGCTGCTGGTGCCCATCATCTTCAGCTACATGCCTGCGCCCAAGGAGCGCCACCTCAGCCACTTGGAACGCCGTTGGCTGGACCGCGCTGTCGAGAAGATCGTGATGCTCTCCAAAGAACATCGCACGGCGATCTACATCGTCACGTTCTGCGTCACGGTCGTGGCCTGTTTCGGTATGACGAAATTGAAGGACGAAAGCCGTATCGTGGACGACCTTCCAGCGGACAATCCGGTGATCACGGACCTGCACTTTTTCGAGCGGAACTTCCACGGCGTGATGCCATTGGAGATCCTGGTGGACACCGAGAAAAAGGGTGGCGTATTGAAAAGCGCCACGCTGAAGCGTATCGACAAGCTCACGGATACGCTGGCCACCTATCCGGAGTTCAGCCGTCCGATCAGCATCGTGGATGCCGTGAAGTTCACGCGGCAGGCTTTCTACGGAGGCGATCCGTCGCGCTATGGCCTGCTCAGTAGCACCGACCAGCGTTTCATGTTGCCTTACCTTCAGAACATCGGTAGCGGAAAGGGGAAAGGCAACGCCACAACAGGCAAAGCCTTTATCGACAGCACACGGAGGACCACGCGCATCACCGTACAGATGGCCGACGTGGGCACTTCGCGCATGGACAAGATCCTCTCCAAGCTGCGCGCACAGACTGACAGCATCTTCCCTGTTGACCGTTACCACGTGGTCTTCACCGGTACCAGTGTGGTCTTCCTCAAAGGCAGCAGCTACTTGATCAGCAACCTGATCACCAGTTTGTTCTGGGCCATCATCATCATCGTGGTGCTGATGGCGCTGCTGTTCAACTCGCTCCGCATCCTCATCGTGGCGTTGATCCCGAACATGATCCCGCTCATCGTCACCGCCGGGCTCATGGGCTTTCTGCACATCCCGATCAAGCCCAGTACCATGCTCGTGTTCGGCATTGCACTGGGCATCGCAGTGGACAATGCCATCCACTTCCTCGCCCGTTATCGCCTGGAGGTGAAGCTCACCGGAGGTGACCTGGCGAAAGCCGTGGACAATGCTGTGCGTGAGGTGAGTGTCGGGATAATCTACACGAGCATCATACTGTTCGCAGGTTTTTCCATGTTCGCCTTTTCGCGTTTCGGTGGCATCCAAGCGTTGGGCATGCTCACCACCATGACGCTGCTCACGGCCATGCTCACCAACCTGCTGGTGCTGCCCTCGCTGGTGCTTTCGTTGAACAAGCGCATCATGTCCAAGGCCTTCAGCGAGCCCTTGCTCGAGATCTTGGACGAAGAAGAGGACATTGAATTAGGCGCGCTCACCGTGGAACGCCATAAGGACGAAACGACAGAACAGCAATGAAAGGCATCATCCTCGCCGGCGGGTCCGGCACACGACTGCATCCCCTGACGCTCGCGGTGAGCAAACAGCTTATGCCGGTGTACGACAAGCCGATGATCTACTACCCGCTGAGCACCTTGCTGGCGGCGGGGGTCCGCGAGATCCTCATCATCAGCACCCCCCACGATCTGCCGCATTTCAAGAAATTGCTCGGCGACGGAAAAAACCTCGGTTGTGAATTCGCTTACGCTGAACAGGCCGTTCCGAACGGCTTGGCGCAGGCCTTCGTCATCGGGCGCGACTTCATCGGAAAGGACTCCGTGGCGTTGATCCTCGGCGACAATATCTTCTACGGTGCGGGCCTCGGACGCAAGCTTGGCGCGAACACCGAACTCGACGGCGGCCTCGTCTTCGCGTACCACGTCAGCGACCCGGAGCGGTACGGCGTAGTGGAGTTCGACAAGGACAACGTGGCGATAAGCATCGAAGAAAAGCCCGCTAAGCCGCGCAGTAATTTCGCCGTGCCGGGCCTCTACTTTTACGACAACAGTGTGGTGGAAGTGGCCGCTGCGCTGAAGCCCAGCGCGCGCGGCGAATACGAGATCACCGACGTGAACAAGGAATACCTGAAACGCGGAAAACTGAAAGTGGAGATCCTCGATCGTGGCACCGCATGGTTGGACACCGGGACCTTCGCTTCGCTGATGCAGGCCGGCCAGTTCGTGCAGGTGATCGAGGAGCGCCAAGGCTTGCGCATCGGTTGCATCGAGGAAGTGGCCTTCAAAAAAGGCTGGATCGATGCGGAGCAGCTGAAGGCCGTGGCCACCCCATTGGTGAAGAGCGGCTATGGTGAATACTTGTTGAATTTGATCGGTTGAACCAGTTGTCAGTTGTTCGTTGTCAGTTGTCAGGACGCATGACCCAACACCGCAAGTTGATCGACGGGCACATCACGGCCTGGGTGAATGCCTTGCCGAAAGGGGGGCTTTATACGCCGATGGGCTACCTCATGGGCTTACCGGCAAAACGTGTGCGACCGGCGTTGGTATTGATGGGCTGCGAGCTTTTCGACGGTCGTGCGGAAGATGCGCTGGACGAGGCCTTGGGCATCGAGCTCTTCCACAATTTTACGCTGATGCACGACGACATCATGGACGCCGCACCCTTACGCCGCGGACAGCCCACCGTGCATGAAAAGTGGAACGTGAACACAGCCATCCTCAGCGGCGACGCCATGTTGGTGAAGGCCTATCAGCTGATGGCGAAGCGCCCCGACGTGTCCGCGATCTTCAGCCGGTACGCGCTGGAAGTGTGCGAAGGGCAGCAGCTCGACATGGAATTTGAGCGCCGCGATGATGTCACTACGGCTGAATACACTGCGATGATCCGCCAGAAGACGGCGGTGCTATTGGCCTGCGCATTGCGCGTAGGTGCTGCGGTCGCGGGTGCAAGCAAGGAGGACAGTGATCGCATCGGCGCGTTCGGAGAACACACTGGCCTCGCCTTCCAATTGCGCGATGATCTGCTCGATGCTTTTGGTGATCCCGCCAAGACCGGCAAGCAACAGGGCGGTGATCTGCGCGCAGGGAAGAAGACCTTCTTGCTGATCCGTGGTCTGGAGCTTAGCGCGACAAATAAGCGGAACGAGCTGCAAAAAGAATTAGCCAAGCCTGCCGATCAACGCGATGTGCCGCGCATGTTGCAAGCACTGGAAGAATTGGGTGTACGGGACGAGGCTGAACACGCCATACAAGCCGAGGACCGGAAGGCCGTGCAAGCGCTGGATGCGATCGCGGTGCCGGAGGAGCGGAAGGAGCCGTTGCGTGCGCTATCGGCGCAGTTGATGGCGCGGAGCTACTGAATGGGTTGGCGTAGTGGCGAAAGATACTTTGGCCCTTAGAGCCAAATTTGCAAGCGATGAACAACAGGGTGATATTCCGCTGGACTTTCAGTTTAATGGTGTTGCTATTGCTTTCTGGCTGCTCCAAAACCTACATGCAGATCTTTGATACAGAAGCCAAGAACGTACCGAACATCAATGATCAATGGGTGTATGAGAACGATACGGTCTCGATCATATATTCTTTCTGGGCATCGGGAGGAGCAATGTCCTTTGCCATCTACAACAAGACGGACCGACCGTTATTCATTGACTGGAAGAACTCCGCGTTGATCATCAATGACCAGAAGTTGAGCTATTGGATCGATCGTACGGTGATATCCAGCTCCGGCACGTCAACGTCTTCATCCCACGCATACTCGACCACAAATACGGAGTTGCCCGTATTCAATTGGGCCTACGTGCTTCAGTCAACCATGAATACGAGTTCGGCCACTGCTACTACTTTTCAATCGCACGGTACCATGGTCAAGGACGAACGAATTACATCACTTCCTCCCCATGCCTATGTGGGCATGAACAGGTATCGGTTCCGAGAGGAACTGTGGAAATTCAACGGTCCAAATGCGCGAACGGTAGAAGTTCCCAAGGCAAATGGACACGGCTATTCCTCTGTATCAGAGGAAGATTTTCGATCCGATACAAGCCCGTTGCGGATCCGGAATTTTGTTGCACTGTCCTTTTCGGAAACAATGGATAGTGTCTTCTATGTGGACAATTCTTTCTGGGTTTCCCGGGTGCGTGAAATGGGCTACAAGAACTTCCAAGGAAGGGTAATTGGCAAGGATGAAGATCGCTATCCCATTTATGAGAAAGCAGAAAAGAGGCGAACGGCCTTTTACTGGAAGTACGAGCAGTAGCAATGCTTGTGGCAGCGCACATTACGCTGGCAGTTAATGGCACGGAGCTATTGAAGCAACCCCTTCAACGCCTCTTTTAGCTCCGGATGCCGGAATTCAAATCCGCTCGCGACCAGCTTGGCGTTCGATACCCGCGACCCTTCCAAGACCATCGAACTGAGTTCGCCCAGCATGGCGCGCAGTACAAAGCGCGGCACGGCAGGAAAGAGGTACGGGTGATGTAGCGCATGGGCCACCTCGCGCATCATCTCGCGGTTGCGCACATCCTCCGGCGCGGCAATGTTGTAGGCGCCATGCATCTCCGCATTCCTGATCACATGCAGGTAAGCACGTGCAAGGTCATCGATGTGGACCCACGGCATCCATTGCCTTCCGTGGCCGAGCGGTGAAGCCAGGCCCCAGCGAGCGGGACCAGCGAGCTTCGATAGCGCGCCACCTTCGCGGGCAAGAACCACTGATGTGCGCAGGGTCACCACGCGGCATTGTGCGGCCCAGTCGTTCGCCGCTCCTTCCCACGACTGGCACAGCTTTCCCAAGGTGTCGTTCGCAGGCGGGTCCTCCTCGTTGAAGACCTGGTCCGAAGTATGAGTGCCGTAATAGTTGATCCCGCTCGCGCTGATAAAACTCTTGGGCCAAGCCCCGGCCATTCCCATTTCGCGGTGCAATAATGCAGCGGCATCCACGCGACTGGAGTACAGTACGCGCATTCGCTCCTCTGTCCACCGTTCGTCCGCGATGCCCACGCCGCTGAGGTGGATGATGTGGTCCACATTCTCCAATGCACGGGGATCGATGAAGCCTTTCGCGATGTTCCACTCGAACGTGGGCACCGGCGCATCCGGCTTCGCACTGCGGCTGAGATGCCGCACCGCAAAGCCTTCGCCCAGTAAGAGCTTCGTTAGGTGGCTGCCGACAAGTCCGCTACCTCCGGTGATGAGGATGGTGGTCATGCTGTAACAGCGAAGAACCACGGCAGCCCTGTCCACTGCGCGATACCATGCATTATCGAAGAATTTGAACGAAGGTCTTCAATAATCCCGGAGCCAGTTGTGATGGACAAGGGTCCTTACAACTGCACGGGCTTACCGCGACTGTTCCAGCACGCGGAAATCCTCCTTGATGAAGCCCATCTTCTTGTCGAAGAGCGCGGCCTCGTCGCGCTGGTACATCAGCTCGCCGGTGCTGGCGTTGAAGATGCGGCGGAAGCACCACTTCGTCTTGTACTCGCCGGTGATCAGCACATCGGCAAGGGCCACGTTCGGTGTGCCTTGGGTCGCGGCGCTTATCAGTTGTGAATAGTCCATCAATTTCACGTCCTGCTTATAGGTTTCCTTGATGGCGGCCAGGTCCGTCAGGCTCTTATCAAGTTGGTCCTTTGCCAGCCAGAGCTCCATCTCCTTCA
The DNA here is from genome assembly GCA_016700415.1 of Flavobacteriales bacterium. Taxonomy (NCBI): domain Bacteria; kingdom Pseudomonadati; phylum Bacteroidota; class Flavobacteriia; order Flavobacteriales; species Flavobacteriales bacterium. The sequence continues at coordinate 2,132,588 of CP065018.1, read as the reverse complement.
CCTGTCGGTTGCGGCTGGCATACAGGCGGTCGGCGGTGGCCTTATCGCTGATCTTTCCGGTCTCTACCTGCTTCAGATAGTCTTGAAGATTCTTCACGTAGATGTTCAGCATCGCGCTTCCCCCGCTGTTGAGCAGTTCCACATCGATCATGATGGAAGTCAGCTCCTGTGCCGACGGCAGGTTCGTCACGGCATTACTTTCCACGTTCAGCGTCTCTCCCTTTTTCATCTTCCAGCCTTGCACCAGCGCGAGGAAGGTGGCATCGTGCTTTTCCTTGTCGCTCTTCCGGATCTTCATCAGGTAGGTCTTCGCGGGATCGATGGGTGTGGTGGCCAGGTCCGTGATGGTGCCGAAGTCCGTGCTGGCCGTGAATTTCCAGTTGGCCTTCACCGCGTTCAGCAGGTCGCGGTTGAACGGCGAGTCAGCCGCATCGCGCAGGACGATGGTGGTGGAGCTTTTCGCGGCCTCGAGAGCCTTCTTGTCGAACGTGCCGTACTGGGCGCTGGCGGAAACGGAAACGGCGATGGCCGCGAGGAGGAGGTTGTTGCGCATGGTGAAATTTTGCAAGGAGTTTATACGGAGCACCTGTCAGGTCGACCCATTGGGTCGACTGTACGGATGCTTTCTGCGGGCTTTTGCGGTAGATCTTGCACCGGCGAAAATAGTGCCAAGCCATCCCCACCTTTGCGGTATCAAAGTTCGCGATGCACGAAGGGCTGTCGAAAACAGGAGCGGAAGGTGAAGGAGCCAGCGGCCTGCGCAAGCGGTTGGACGAGGCCGTGGTGTTGTACGAGACCGTTGCCCAGTTGCGCAAGGACCTGCGGGAGGAAGCACTGACATTGCCCGAGGTCGGTGAGGGAGCCTTTGAGGAACTGCGTACCCAAGTACTTGCGGTGATCGAAGAGCGGGACCGGGAGGGGGCGCACGCATTCGGGCTGGTGGTGAACCGCGTTGATCTTACAGAGCATCAGGTGGGTGCTGCGATGGCCGCGGACGGCTTGTTCGGCCTGGCCGGGGCCATTGTGCTGCGTTGCCTGCAGAAAGTGCTGAGCCGTAAGCGGTACGCAGGGTTGGGCTGAGGCCAATGCAGCTCCGGCAGAACCTGGTCCGTTCGCGCGAACAACCGCCTTCGTTCCCCCGTAACAATGCCCGAAACCGTGGCTACCTTTGCGGCCCGGTATTTTCTGCCCGGCCATGGACAAGAACACGTTCCTCAGTAATCTCGACCCTGCCTCAATTGACGGGGTGTATCAGCAGTACAAAACGGACCCCGGCTCCGTATCGCCTGATTGGGCGCGGTTCTTCGAAGGTTTCGACCTGGCCCGGACCCGTTATCCCGAAATGCCGGGACAGACAGGGTCCGCCAACGGCATGGACTGCGGGCCGAGCAATGAGAACGTGGCGAAGGAGTTCAAGGTGATCGCCCTGATCAACGGCTATCGTGAGCGTGGTCACCTCTTTACGCATACCAACCCCGTGCGTGAGCGGCGTACCTATACCCCCCCTTTGGAACTGGCTTATTTCGGGCTGTCCGAGGATGACCTCGGAACCGTGTTCGAGGCCGGGTCGGAGCTGGGCATCGGCAAGGCCACCCTGGCAGCCATCCTTGAGCATTTGAAGACCACGTATTGCCAAAGCATCGGTGTGGAGTACCGCTTCATCCGTGATGTGGACCGCGTAGATTGGCTGCAAAAGCGGATGGAAAAGGACCGCAACACTCCGGTCTTTACTTTGGAAGAGAAGAAGGAGATCCTGCGCAAGCTGGATCAGGCCGTGGTGTTCGAGCGTTTCCTCGGGAAGAAGTTCATCGGTCAGAAGCGTTTCAGCCTGGAAGGAGGCGAAACACTGATCCCTGCGTTGGACACCATCATCGAGCACGGCGCGGATGCGCACGGCATCAACGACGTGGTGATCGGCATGGCCCACCGGGGCCGTCTGAACGTGCTGGCCAACACCTTCAACAAGACCTACGAATCCATCTTCGCCGACTTCGAGGGCCGTGACTTCGAGGACAGTTTCGTGGAAGGCGATGTGAAATACCACATGGGCTTCAACAGCTGCGTGGTGACCAACAAGGGTAAAGGAGTGAACCTGATCCTGTGCCCCAACCCCAGCCACTTGGAAAGTGTGGGGCCGGTGATGCAGGGCATTTCGCGTGCGCTGATCGAAAAGGACCATGCGTTCGTGCCTGAAAAGCTGTGCCCCGTGATCATTCACGGCGATGCCGCGATCGCTGGCCAAGGCGTGGTCTATGAACTGGTGCAGATGGCGCGATTGAAGCCGTACAGCACCGGTGGCACCCTGCATGTGGTGGTGAACAACCAGGTGGGCTTCACTACCAACTACGTCGATGGGCGCAGCAGTACGTATTGCACCGACGTTGCCAAGGTGACGCAATGCCCGGTGTTCCATGTGAACGGCGACGATGCGGAGGCCGTATGCCACGTGATGAAGCTCGCGCTCGATTTCCGGCAGCATTTCCAAAGCGACGTCTTCATCGACCTGCTGGGCTACCGCAGGCACGGACACAACGAAGGCGACGAGCCGAAGTTCACCCAGCCCATCCTCTACAAGGCCATCGCCACGCACAAGGACCCGCGGGAGATCTACAGGGAAAAGCTGGAGGCCAGTGGCACCATTGAGGCCAGTTTAGCGGAGGAGATGCAGGAGCGCTTCAACAACATGTTGCAGGAGCGCCTCACGGATTCCAAGGAACTGCCCAAGGCCGTGATCACCTCATTCCTCGCGGACCGCTGGATGGGCTACGAGCGCGCCGATGATGCCGACCTGGAAAGTTCGCCGGAGACCGGTGTGAAAAAGAAATTGTTACTGGACATCGCGGCCAAGCTTGCCGAGGTGCCGGCGGGGAAGAAGTTCTTCAACAAGCTGGAGCGCATCCTGCATGAGCGCGCCAAGATGGTGGCCGAGGACCGCTTGGACTGGGGCATGGGTGAACTGCTCGCGTACGGGTCCTTGCTCTGTGAAGGACATTCCGTCCGCCTCACCGGGCAGGACGTGGAGCGCGGGACTTTCAGCCATCGGCACGCCGTGGTGAAAGTGGAGGACAGTGAAGAGGAATACATCCACCTGAAGAACTTGCAGGAAGGACAGGCCCTGATGCAGGTCTACAACTCGCCGTTGAACGAATACGCGGTGTTGGGTTACGAATACGGCTACGCCTTCGCCACGCCTGCCAGCCTCACCTTGTGGGAGGCGCAGTTCGGCGACTTCGTGAACGGGGCACAGATCATCATCGACCAGTACCTCAGCGCCGCCGAGGAGAAGTGGAACGCCATGAACGGTCTGGTGATGCTGTTGCCGCACGGCTACGAGGGTCAGGGCGCGGAGCACAGCAGCGGGCGCATGGAGCGTTTCCTGCAACAGTGCGCGGACGCCAACATGATCCTGGCCAACCCCACCACGCCGGCGAACTTCTTCCACCTGCTGCGCCGCCAGCTTGCGTGGAAATTCCGTAAGCCCTTGGTGGTCTTTACACCGAAGAGCCTGTTGCGCCATCCCAAGTGCGTGAGCACCATGGATGATCTGGCGAAGGGTCGCTTCCAAGAGGTGTATGACGATCCGACGGCAGATCCAAAGAACGTAAAGACCTTGATCCTCTGCTCCGGCAAGCTCTACTACGAACTGCTGGAGCGCAAGGAGAAGGTGGTGGCTGACGATGTTGCCTTGGTGCGCATCGAACAGTTACACCCGCTGCCGGAACCGCAGCTCGAAGCGGTCTTCGCGCGCTATGCGAATGTTGAGGAAGTGCGCTGGGTGCAGGAGGAGCCGGAGAACATGGGCGCTTGGCCGTACATCTTCAAGCACCTGCACAAAGTGAACGGGGCGCCGTCGGTGGAAGCATTGAAGTTCGTTGCCCGACGTGCAAGCGGGGCACCTGCCACCGGAAGCGGCGTACGTAGCGCATTGCAGCAACAGCGGATCCTGGAAGATGCGTTCGTCGATAGACCTTCCGCACCAGTGGCGAAAAAAGCGAAGACGAAAGTGCGTGCTTGATGACGGGGCGTAGTTGTCAGTTGTTCGTTGTCAGTTGTCAGGCGTGGATTCCGGGAACCGATCACTATTCACCATTCACCAATAGCATTCTCCGCGCCTCTGCGTCTCTGCGGCCCCAAAATCGTACATCCCTCAATTCCCATGGCCAACATTGAAGTAAAAGTCCCCAGTCCCGGTGAAAGCATCAGCGAAGTGCGCATTGCGCAATGGCTGGTGGCCGATGGCGACGTGGTGAAAAAGGATCAAGTGATCGCCGAGATCGACAGCGATAAGGCGACCTTGGAGCTGAGCGCCGAGGAAGGCGGCAAGATCAGTTTGCTGGCCAAGGCCGATGAGACGGTGAACGTGGGTGATGTTGTTGCCAAGATCGATACAAGCGTGAAGCCCGCGAAGAAGGAGGTGAAGGAGGTGAATGGCGCGAAGGAGGCGAAGGAAGAAGCCCGTAGCGTCGACCCACCGGGTCGACCTGCTGCGGAAACCGCCGCCCACGCCACGCCCGTCGCCAAGGCCGTGATGGCCGAGAAAGGCATCGCCAGTGACAAGGTGAAAGGCACCGGACCGAACGGCCGCATCACGCGCGGTGATGTTGAAGCATACATCGCCGGTGGCGTATCGGTCGGCACATTGATGAACGGCTGGGGCGGAAGTCGCAACAGCAGCCGCGCCAAGATGAGCACCCTGCGCAAGAAGGTAGGCGAGCGCTTGGTGAGCGTGAAGAACGAAACGGCCATGCTCACCACTTTCAACGAGGTGGACATGAGCGCGGTGATGGCCGTTCGTAACCAGTACAAGGATAAGTTCAAGGAGAAGCACGGCGTAAGCCTCGGCTTCATGTCCTTCTTCACCAAAGCCGTTACGGAAGCTTTGCGCCTGTTCCCGAACGTGAACGCACAGCTGGACGGCGAGGAGGTCGTGAGTTTCGACTATGCGGACATCGGTATCGCGGTAAGCTCACCCAAGGGCCTGATGGTACCGGTGGTGCGCAACGCTGAGCAGATGAGCCTGGCCGAGATCGAAGGTGCGATCAAGGAACTCGCGATCAAGGCGCGCGACGGAAAGTTGAGCCTCGCCGAGATGACCGGTGGCACCTTCACCATCACCAACGGCGGCGTGTTCGGCAGCATGCTAAGCACGCCCATCATCAATCCGCCGCAGAGCGCGATCCTCGGCATGCACAACATCGTGGAGCGGCCGGTCGCCGTGAACGGACAGGTGGTGATCCGCCCGGTGATGTACGTGGCGCTGAGCTATGATCACCGCATCATCGACGGCAAGGAGAGCGTGAGCTTCCTCTTCAAGGTGAAGGAGATGCTTGAGGATCCCGCGAAGCTGGTGCTCGGTGGGAAGGATCCGGGTGCTGTACTTGCGGGGCTTTAGTCCCACAAGCGTCCCGCTTGTGGGGGAAAAGACCTGCAAGCGCCCTGCATGTTTGGGAATAAAACGTTCGAGCATCGAGCTCGCCGACTTCTGCTGCAGCTGTAACTGAATTTGCCATGGACAGTCCACCCCCGCAGGCGGGACGCCTGGGGGGACTTTCATTCCCTCGAATGGATCTCAGCGACCTCTTCTTCGATCCGCACAAGGAGCTGGAGATCACGAGCCGGATCCGTCCGCACTGGAAGCAGGCCGGTACGATCCACTTTGTCACCTGGCGCATGGCGGACAGCTTGCCCCAGGTGCAGCTCCGCGCATTGGAGAACGATCGTCGTCTTTGGCGTGAAAAGTATGGCAGCACGGAGATCAGGACACTGGACTTTCCCTCGCAGCGGGAGTACTACAGGCTTTTTGATGCACGCGTGCAGCAATGGCTTGATGCGGGTGCCGGGTCTTGCGCCCTGCGCCAGGCCGGTCCGAGGCAGGAGTTGGTAAACGCCTTGCACTTTTTCAACGGAATCCGCTACCAACTCGGGAGTTTCGCTGTCGCGGGCAACCATGTACATGTGCTTGTCGTGCCTTTTGGCGGGCACGACCTTTCAGCGATCACCCATTCGTGGAAATCATACACGGCAAAGTCCATCAACAAGCTCTTGGGGCGGACCGGTACTTTTTGGAAGGAGGAGAGCTTTGATCATCTCGTGCGGAACGAACGCTCGTTGTCCAAGTTCGAGGACTACATCGCGACGCATGAGCGGCAAGGGGCGTATGTGGAGCGGACCGCTTTTGCGTAATGGACTTGCAAGGAGATGTCTCTTTGACAAGGTGACAATGTCATAGCGCGGCGCGGATCCGGGAGAAGTTCAGGACCCATTTCCGTTCGCTGCAATAGTTGATCATCGCCATTCGGAGTTGATCCCGTCCGGGAAGGGAAGGTGCCCGGTTTGATCGTGAGCGTATAGCGGGAACCCCCCGTGCCCTTATGGTGGCTTTTCGGGTGAACACAAAACTGGCGATCATCAAATTCCTATTGGCTCTTCGTGCCCTGAACCATCCGGGCAAGCCAACACGTTGCTGTTAACAAGTGCAAACCTGCAACGGGAAATGCAGGATCGGCGCGGGGCTATGTTTGGCCCGGTAGCTAACGGACCTCGGAAGGCAAAGGCAATGGTGAGCTGGTTCGGGCAGTGGTCATGATGCCGCTGTTATGAACGATCAGCACAACGCCGGGATGGACCGGTGCCTTGGTCTCTTAATGTCCGGGATGTCAACTACCGCTATATCGCAGTTACATGGCTGAACAGATGAACGCACAGGGTACTTCGGACCAACAAGGCTGGCGGGGAATGCGCCAGGTCCGGTCCTTTCTCCAAAAACTCATCCTTGTCGCTGCGGCCATGCTGCTGTGGCAGAGCGAGGCTCATGCCACGCACGCGATGGGAGGCGAGCTCAGCTATGTCTGCTTAGGCAACAACCAGTACAGGGTCACCCTCAATTTTTACAGGGACTGCAATGGTGTTGCTGCGCCGACCAATTGCAACAACGGCCTTAGCTTCAACGTGAGTTCCAGCACATGCGCGGCCAATTTCAATCAGTGTTTCGACAATAACCCCACGATACAGATCATCACGCCGATCTGCCCTTCGGAGGTGGATCGTTGTCTGAATGCCAATGGTACGTACGGTGTGGAACGATACACCTACACAAAGATCGTTGATCTCAGTGCCTATGCCGCTTGCGGCGGAGCGGATTGGTTCTTCTCCTGGTCGCTATGCTGCCGCAACAATGCGGTCACCTCGTTGAACAACCCCGGCAACCGGGAGCTGTACTTGGATGCGCAATTGAACAATTCGACCGGGCTCTGCAACAGTTCGCCCACGTTCACCAACTCGCCCACGGCATTCTATTGCTTGGGCGAACCGATCAGCTACAACCCGGGGGCGGTCGATGCGGACGGGGATTCCTTGGTCTACGCCCTGATCCCGGCACGGACGGCAGGCGGGGTGAACATCCCGTACAACACGAACTATTCGGCCAGCCAGCCGATCCGGAACGCCGGTGGAGCGAATGCGGTGACCCTCAACCCGCAGACCGGCACGATGACCGTGACCCCGAACGTCCTTCAGGTGGCGGTGGTCACCTATCAGGTAAAGGAGTACCGCAATGGTGTCCTCGTGGGCGTCGTTACGCGCGACGTGCAGTTCGTGATCCGCGCATGTACCGGGAACGCCTCACCGACCGCTACCGGCATCAATGGGACGGCCGTCTACTCCATGCAGGTATGCGCAGGCACGCCGGTGTCCTTCACGGTCAATTCCAATGATGCCAATGCCGGGCAGACTGTTACCATGAGTTGGAACAGTGGTATCCCGGGCGGCACGTTCACCACTTCCGGTTCGCCATTTCCTTCCGGGACGTTCACGTGGACCCCGACGGTCGCGAACATCGGCAACAACACGTTCACGGTACACGTGCAGGACAACGGATGTCCGGTGATCGCCTCAAATGATTTCGGTTTCTCCATACAAGTGACGCCACCGGCCACCGATGTGAATGCCGGGAGCGACTTCTCTGTTTGCGGGACCTCGGCCACCTTGGCAGGGGTGTTGCCTTACCCCAGTGTGCAAGGGACCTGGACGGTGATCAGCGGCAGTGGGACCTTCGCGAACAACCATTCACCCACAACCACGGTCTCTGGCCTTTCCCAAGGGGCGAACGTGTTCCAATGGAGCGTGAACTACCTCACCTGTGGCACCCGCACGGACCAAGTGACGGTGACCAGCTTCAGCGCGGCACAAGCGGCGGCGGCAGCAGGTACGGATCAGCAATTCTGCCTGCCTACCAATACGGCGACCTTGGCCGGGAACACTGCTGTGGCACCCGCTGTGGGCACATGGACCTTGGTGAGCGGTACGGGGGCGATCACTTCACCCAACTCCCCGACTTCCGGGGTCACAGGTCTGGGGATCGGCCCCAACAGGTTCCGGTGGACCATCAACAATGGCCCTTGCGGTACGCCCACGCAGGATGAAGTGATCATCACCATCTATAACAGCGCACAGCCGGCCGCGAACGCAGGTGCTGACATCTCGATCTGCACACCGACCAGCTCGGTGACCCTGAACGGCAATGCGGCACCAGCCCCGGCAAGCGGTGTATGGACCTCGGTGAGCGGAGGAGGGACGATCGTGACCCCGACGAACCGTAACACGAGCATTACAGGCCTGGCCGTTGGTGTCCATGTGTTCCGGTGGACCATCAGCAACGGACCATGCACTCCCACCTCCACGTCCGATGATGTGTCGGTGACGGTGTATAACGCGACCAGTCCCAATGCAAATGCAGGCGCGGACCAAGAGGTATGCACACCAAGCAACGCGACGCTATCGGGCAGCACTCCGATATTCCCGGCCACCGGTCTGTGGACCTTGGTCAGTGGGACGGGCACCATTACCTCGTCTACTTCGGCAAGCACCACGGTTACCGGGTTGGGCATCGGTGCGAACGTCTTCCAGTGGACGGTGAGCAATGGACCATGTGCAAACGGGATCACCAGCGACCAAGTAACTGTGACCGCCTTTGACCAGACCGTCAGCGGCTCCAATGCAGGTCCGGACCAATCCTATTGCCTGCCCACGACCTCCACCAATTTGGCGGCCAATGCTCCTGCTGCCCCAGCGCAAGGCACATGGACCTTGGTCAGTGGCACGGGGACCATCGTGAACATCCACAGTGCAACCACGTCCGTGACGGGCCTCACTGTAGGCGAGAACAAATTCCGCTGGGCGATCAGCAACGGGCCATGCCCGGTGAACCCGCCGAACGATGTGGTGTCCATCTTCATCTATGATTCGAACGCGCCGGCGGCCAATGCCGGCCCCGACCAACAATTGTGTACCCCGGCCACTTCCACGACGCTCGCTGGGAACGCACCTGTATTCCCGGCCACGGGCCAATGGACCGTTACGGCGGGTACCGGCAGCTTCACCAATGCGAGCAACGCGACCACCACGGTCACCGGTCTCGGCGTGGGTGTGAACACTTTCCGCTGGACGCTCAACAACGGACCCTGTTCCAATCCGGTGACCCAGGACGATGTCTCGATCACGGTCTTCAATTCCGCCAATGCCGTGGCCAATGCAGGCCCGGACCAGGAACTCTGCACGCCGACCACATCCACAAGCTTGGCGGGAAGTACGGTGATCGCACCTGCCACTGGTACATGGACCTTGGTGAGCGGAACAGGCACGATCGTATCGCTGAACAGCCCTGTGACCCAGATCACCGGCCTCGCGGTGGGGGATAACATATTCCGTTGGACAGTGAGCAATGGTCCTTGCGCCAACCCGCTCACCACCGATGATGTGCGCATACGTGTGTTCAACAGTGCAAACCCGGTGGCCAATGCCGGCCCCGACCAGGAGCTTTGTTCCGACGCCAACAGTACTGCATTGACCGGAAGCGGGATCATCCTGCCGGCCTCCGGCACATGGACACTGTTCAGTGGTACCGGTACGATCGTTACGCCGAACAGCCCCACCACCGCAGTGACCGGGTTGGGCGTAGGCGTGAACGTGTTCCGCTGGACGGTGTCAAACGGCCCGTGCCCCAATGGCAATACACAGGACGATGTGTCCATCATTGTCTACTCCAGTACGCATCCGGCGATCACTGTCAGTGCGGACCAGAGCATCTGCGTTCCCACCTCGGCGAACGAGGTCACGGTGACCGGCACGACACCCGTGTCGCCTGCCACCGGGGAATGGACCGTGTTCAGCGGCAGCGGAACGATCACATCTCCCAACAGCCCGACCACCACCATCACCGACATGGGGTATGGCGTGAACGTGTTCCAGTGGACGGTGATGAACGGACCCTGCGCCTTCCCGTTGAACAGCGCACAAGTTTCGATATCCGTGTACAATGCGGGCATGCTCACGGCTGATGCGGGTCCCGACCAGAGCGTATGTACCCCCATCACCAGTGCGACCTTGGCCGGTAGCGCCCTGATCCCTCCAGGTACAGGGCTGTGGACATTGATCAGCGGTACCGGCGTATTCGTGGACGCCACCAACCCCGGGACCGTGGTGAGCGGACTGTCACTAGGAGCGAACGTGTTCCGGTGGAGCGTGGAGAACGGACCATGTGCAGCGCCCAGTTCCAACGATGTCACCATCTCGGTCTTCAATGGCAATGCGCAGCAGGCCGACGCCGGTTTGGACCAACAGCTTTGTGACAACGCCGCCACCACGGTGATGGCGGCGAACGCGGCAGTATCACCCGCCACAGGGTCATGGACGGTGCAGCAGGGTACCGCGACCTTCGGTAACGCGACGTCGCCGACCACAGGTGTATCCGGTCTTTCCCTCGGTGTGAACATCATTGTTTGGTCTTTGGACAACGGTGCCTGCGGTACCAGCTCGGACCCGGTGAGCATCACCGTATATGACGACGCGAACCCGATCGCCAATGCCGGGCCGGACCAGCAGCTCTGCACCCCGACCACTTCCACCACGCTGAGCGGCAGTTCGCTGATCGCGCCCGCAACGGGAACGTGGACCTTGGTCAGCGGTATCGGCAACATCGTTTCGCCGAGCAGCCCCACATCCTTGGTGAATGGCCTCGGATTGGGCAACAACGTCTTCCGTTGGACGGTCAATAATGGCCCATGCCCCAACGGCACCACTTTCGACGAGGTCATCATCAGCGTATTCAGCGGCACGGCGCAAGCGGCCAACGCAGGCCCTGATCAGGAAGTCTGCACGCCGACCTCCTCCGTCACCTTGGCCGGCAATATCGCGGTCGGACCCGGACAGGGCACATGGACAGCGGCGGTGGGCATCACCTTCTCCAACACGCACGCGGCCAATGCCACGGCCAACGGATTGCAGGTGGGCGACAACGTGCTGACGTGGACGATCGACAATGGTTCCTGCGGGACCACCACGGACCAGGTCACCATCAAGGTGTTCGATGAGAACAACCCGGATGCCGATGCCGGCGATGATCAAGAGCTGTGCAGCCCGGCGAACTCCACGGCGTTGGAAGGCAGCAGCCTGATCTATCCGGCCACCGGGACCTGGACCTTGGTGAGCGGAACGGGCACCATCACGACCCCTTCCTCACCCACCAGTCAGGTCACCGGTCTGGCGGTAGGGCCGAACGTCTTCCGTTGGACAGTGAGCAATGGGCCCTGTGGTGTTGGCATCACCTCGGATGAGGTCTCCATCACCCTGTTCGACAGTTCGGTAAGCGGATCCAATGCAGGCCCGGACCAAAGCCTCTGCACGCCCAACACCACGGCCACCATGGCGGCCAGCGCGGCCCCAGCACCGGCACAAGGCACGTGGACGTTGGTCACGGGCGGCGGCAACATCACTTCGATCCATGACCCCGCGACCACGATCACGGACCTTCCCGTCGGGGAGAACATCTTCCGCTGGGCGGTAAGCAATGGTGCCTGTCCGGTGAACCCGCCGAACGACCTGGTCTCTATCTTCGTCTATGATGCCAACAATCCAGTGGCGAACGCCGGGCCCGATCAGGAGCTCTGCACGCCGAACATCTCCACCGTCTTCGCTGGAAGCAATGTGATCTTCCCTGCCCAAGGCACTTGGACCTTGGTGAGCGGCAGTGGTGTCATTGCCGATATTCATTCACCGACCTCAGGGGTCAGCAATTTGGCTGTTGGCGAGAACGTCTTTGAATGGGCCGTATTGAACGGACCTTGTGCGGATCCCTTCACCAAGGACCGCGTCAGCATCTTCGTGTTCGATGAGCACAACGCGGACGCGGAAGCAGGTCCCGATCAATCGCTTTGCACGCCCGATGAGAGCACGACACTGGCGGGCAACGTGCCCATCTTCCCGGCAACGGGCACTTGGCAGCTCACCCAAGGCACAGGCGTGATCACCGATCCCACCGACCCGACCACCACCGTGACCGGGCTTGGAGTGGGCGAGAACATCTTTACTTGGACCGTGTCCAACGGCCCTTGCGGGAATGGCATCACCAGCGACGCCGTCAGCATCTTCCTGTTCGACTCGAACAATCCGAACGCCGATGCGGGACCGGACCAGGAGCTTTGCTCTCCGGCATCCTCGACCACCTTGGCCGGTAGTGCGGTGGTCTTCCCTGCGCAGGGCACATGGACGGTGGTGAGCGGAGGTGGCACATTCGCCGACCCCAACTCCCCGACCACGGACGTCACCGGGCTCATCGTGGGCACGCACGTGTTCCGCTGGACCGTTGCCAATGGACTTTGCAGCAGCAGCAGCGATGATGTCACCATCTACGTTTTCGATGAGCACAACCTCGTGGCCGATGCCGGTGCCGATCAGGAGATCTGTACGCCCGTAAGTACGGTGCTGATGGCAGGCAGTGCCGTGATCTCCCCGAGCGTGGGCACCTGGACCTTGGTGAGCGGGACGGGCGTGATCAGTGATCCGAACTTGCCGACAACGGCGGTGATCGACCTGGAAGTCGGTACGAGCGTGTTCGTTTGGACCGTGGACAACGGACCTTGTGCGAACGGCATCACCACCGACACGATGGAGGTGCGGGTGTTCGATGAGCACAATCCGCCCGCCAACGCGGGCCCGGATAAGGAACTCTGCACCCCGAACACGAGCCTAACGCTTTCGGGAAGCAGTGTGACGGCGCCGGCCGTAGGCACATGGACGGTGCAGCAAGGTGCCGGCGTGTTCGCCGATGAGCATGCGAGCAACACAACAGTAAGCGGGCTGGCCGTGGGCGTGAACATCCTGCGCTGGACCGTATCGAACGGTCCCTGCGAGAGCGGGTTAAGCTTCGATGAGGTCATCATCACCGTGTTCGACGAGACCAATCCTATAGCGAACGCAGGCCCTGACCAAAACCTCTGCACCCCGAACACCACCACCACCATGGCAGGCAGTGCATTGATCTTCCCGGCCACCGGTGAATGGGTACGGGTGAGCGGGTCCGGGAATATCGCCGATCCGACCTCGCCGACCACCTCCGTGAGCGGACTCGCGGTAGGGGAGAACGTGTTCCAGTGGACCGTGCATAACGGCCCGTGCGGTCCTTCGACCAGCGACCAGATGAGCATCTTCGTCTATGACGATGAGAACCCGGATGCGAATGCCGGCCCCGACCAGCAGGTATGTACGCCGTTGACCGGCACCGTTTTGGCGGGCAGCCCCGTGACTTTCCCGGCCACCGGTGAATGGACCTTGGTGAGCGGTCAGGGCACGATCGTTGACCCGAACGATCCGGCCACGGAGGTCACCGACCTGGGCGTTGGGGAGAATATCTTCGAGTGGACTGTGGATAATGGGCCGTGCGGAGCTGGAAGGACCAGTGACCAGGTCAGTATCTTCCTGTTCGACCTCAATGCTCCCCCGGCTGCCGCAGGCCCCGACCAGAGTTTCTGCACCCCGGATGAGAGTGCGGTAATGGCGGCCAACACGGCCACCCTGCCCGCTATCGGAGAATGGTCGGTAGCACAAGGCACGGGCTTCTTTGCCGACGTGAACGACCCCAACACCACCGTGACCGGCTTGACCGTGGGTGAGAACATCCTCAGGTGGTCCTTCGACAACGGCGTTTGCGGATTCACCCAGGACTACGTGAGCGTCTTCATCTTTGACGAGCATAATCCGCCAGCCAACGCAGGCCCCGATCAGGCCTATTGCACACCGCAGGACAGCACCTATCTGGAGGGCAATACACCGACCTTCCCGGCAAGTGGATCATGGAGCGTGATCGACGGTGCCGGCCTTTTCGCAGACATGAGCGATCCATCCACCAAGGTGGTCGGCATGGCCATCGGTGCCAACACCTTTGTCTGGACCACCAGCAACGGACCGTGCCCGAACGCCATCACCATGGACACCATCACGGTGGTCATCTTCAGTGACAGCACTGCGGCCGCTGATGCGGGTGAGGACTTTGAAGTCTGCCTGCCGTTCACCTCGGCGCAGTTGCAGGCCGCCACGCCCCAGCCGCCGGCCACGGGTACGTGGAGCGTGCTCAGCGGGCAGGGCACATTGGTGGACCCCACCGACCCGACGACCACCATCAACGACCTCGATATAGGCATCACCACACTGGTGTGGACCTTGGACAACGGCCCCTGCCCGAACAACGGCCTGATGACCGACACGCTCAGGATCACCGTTTATGATCCCTTCGGGCCGGTGGCCTATGCGGGTCCGGACATCAGCCTTTGTATGCCGGAGGACAGCACCGAGATGGCGGCTGATATCCCGCTCTTCCCGGCTGCTGGCACCTGGCATCTCGTGAGCGGTACGGGCACCATTGCCGACAGCACCGACCATGCCACGGCGATCACCGGGCTCTCCATCGGCATCAACGTCTTCACATGGACGGTCTACAACGGTGATTGCGGCTTCGGCCCGCCTACGATGGACACGGTGGCCGTTTACGTCTACGACAACAATGCAGCTACGGCCGAGGCAGGCCCGGACCAGGACATCTGCGGAATTGACGCGGGTGCGACGCTGGCCGGGAACGACGCGGTCTTCCCGGGTATCGGTACATGGACACAGGTCGGCGGTTCCGCCATCTTCGCGGATGCCAATGATCCACAGACGACCGTATCGGGCACTGAGGTCGGGGACAACATCTTCGTGTGGAGCATCGACAACGGCCCATGTGGAACATCCTCGGACACTGTACGGGTGCGCGTGTTCGACTCAGCCTTGCCTGATCCCAACGCAGGTGAGGACCAAAACCTTTGCAGCCCGATCGCTTCCACACCAATGGCCGCCTCTATGGCCACCTACCCGAGCACCGGCCAGTGGTCCGTGGTCAGCGGCAGCGGCACTTTTGCTGATGCGAGCGACCCGGCGACGGACGTATCGGACATCGGTGCCGGGGTGAACGAGTATGCTTGGACCATCGATAACGGCCCCTGCGGAACGCTGGTCGACCAGGTCACGGTGATCTTGTTCGACGGCACTGTCACCAGTGCGACCGCGGGTCCGGACCAGAATATCTGCGGACCGGTTGAAAGCACTCCGCTGGCAGCCACGGGCGTTACCGCACCGGCCACGGGTTCGTGGAGCATCATCAGTGGAAGCGGTACGGTCAGCGACGTTGCGGACCCGAACGCCACGCTCGGCGACCTCACACCCGGCCAAACGGTACTCACGTGGACCATCAGCAACGGCCCCTGCACAACAGGCCCGCTTACGGACACCTTGGTGGTCACCGTTTTCGACGGACAATCACAACCAGCGGCGGACGCAGGGCCTGACCAGCAGTTCTGCGAACCCGGAGCGATCGATGCGGACATGTTCGCCAATGAGGCGGTATTCCCCGCCACGGGATATTGGACCATCGACGGCAGCGGCAACATCACCGACCCAAGCAACAGGAACACGACTGTGACAGGCATCGGCTTCGGCAGTACGAGCCTCACATGGACCATCGACAATGGCGTATGCGGTACGACCTCGGACGATGTCCTCATCTCCGTGTTCGACATCAACGTACCGCCCGCAGCCGGTGGCCCGGACCAGCAGATCTGTCAGGACACCACCACCACGGTGATGTCTGCTGATCCCGCGGTGAGCACGGCCACGGGCCATTGGGAGCTGATCCAAGGGCATGGTGAACTGACATACCCCGACCAGCCGAACACCGAGGTCACCGGCTTGCAGCCCGGCACCAACATCTTCCAGTGGGTGCTGAACAACGGTGTCTGCGGCAGCACGGCGGACACGGTGGTGATCACCCTGCGTGATTGCAGCATCTTGGTCGTTCCGGACGCTTTCTCACCGAACAAGGACGGTGTGAACGACACCTATGTGATCCAAGGTCTGGACTACTATCCGGACAACTCCTTCCAGGTCTTCAACCGCTGGGGTTCGAAGATCTACGAACGGAGCCCATACCGCAATACGTGGGACGGCACCAGCGAAGGCAAGCTCAATTGGGGCACCGACCTTCCGGAAAGCACTTACTACTTCATTCTTGATCCGGGCAATGACAAGGAGGTCATCACGGGTTACATCTACCTGCGCCGCTGATCATGAACGCACTCACGAAAACAACCACGCCGATGGCATCCGAAGCCTCTCGTTGGAAAATGGCGTTGCTCGCGCTTCTGCTCGCCGGCCCGGCCCTGCTGCCCAAGCAGGCCAAGGCCCAGCAGGACCCGCAGTTCACCCAGTACATGTTCAACCTGCTGGCGTTGAACCCGGCCTATGCGGGCAGCGCGGACCGCGTGAGCATCAAGGCGCTCAGCCGCCACCAATGGGTGGGCTTCGAGGGAGCGCCGACCACGCAGACGCTCACCGTGCATAGCCCCTTCTTGGTGCAGAGCTTAGGGCTGGGCGGTACGGTGATGCGCGATGAGCACGGGCCAGTCACCCAGTACGGATTGATCGTGGACCTGTCCTACAGGATCTTCCTCGGGAACAACCAGAAGCTGGCCTTTGGCATTAAGGGCGGCCTCAACCTCTTCCAAGGCAAATTTGCGGACCTGCATCCCTTGGAGGCCAACGACCAAGTGTTCCAGCAGAACGTCAGCACGAAGACCGACCCGCAGTTCGGCTTCGGGGTGATGTGGTACAGCGACCGTTTCTATCTCGGGCTCAGTTCGCCGAAGGTGTTGCGCACGGACTTTTTCGATGAGGATTCGCTCCAATTCGTGAGCCAACCCGGGCAACGGGCGCACTACTACCTCACCGGCGGTTACGTGTTCGATCTGGGCACCTACACCAAATTCAAGCCTACGGCCATGGTGAAAGCGGTGGAAGGTGCGCCCATCAGCTTCGACCTCAGCGCGAACTTCCTGCTCTATGACAAGCTGTGGCTCGGCGCCATGTACCGCTACACCGATGCGATCGGAGCCTTGGTCCAGTACAACCTCACCGACGGGATCTCCGTGGGCTATGCTTACGACTACCCATTATCCCCGTTGCGAAACTATAGCGGCGGCAGCCACGAGTTCATGCTCGGCGTCGAGTTCGGCAATGCAGCCAAGGGGATCCGTTCACCGCGTTACTTCTGAGCCAGATGCACCTATCCATTCCCATGCGCCCACGGTACCTCATTCTCGCAACCGCCTTTTTGCTGCTGGCATCCCCGGCCGTGCAGGCGCAGAAGTTCAAGCACCTCATGGCGGAGAAGTATGCCGCGGTGTTCGACTTTGCCAACATGGCGAAGGTCTATGAGGACATCGTCGCCGGCAATAAGGCCCAGCCCGCCGACTACCGGCAGCTCGCCTTCGCCTATAAGAAGATGGGGAACAATGCTAAGGCCGCCGAGACCTACAAGCGGTTGATCGACCTGGGCAGCCCCGCGCCGGACGACCTGCTGGCCTATGCCGATCAATTGCGCGCACAAGGAAAGTATGAGGAGTCCCTCACGTGGTACAAGACTTACGCGGAACAAGCACCGGATGATGAATGGGTGAAAGAATATCTGAAGAACGGGGAGTTCCTCAAGAAACTGGAACGTGACAGCACGAAGGACGCGATACGGACCCTCCCGATCAATTCCGCGGAGGCCGACCTGGGCCCTGCCGTGATGGACGATCTGTTCCTGTTCAGCAGCGCGAGGGGTGAGGGAGTCGGGGGCAAGACCAAGTACAAATGGGACAGCGAACCCTTCTTGAACCTCTATTCCGCTTTATTGAAAGGTGAGACCGCGACAGACCCCATGGTGATGAGGAAGGTCGTCAACAGCCGCTATCATGACGGGACGGCGAGCTTCGACTCCACTCGCCAACGCCTCTATTTCACGCGGGACAATTACTACTACGGGAAGTTGTTGAAGGCCTCCAATGGCGAGGTGAAGCTCGGTATCTACTACACGGACATAGCGAAGGGTGAGTTCGGGCAGTCGGAATGGGGCGCCCTCACTCCGTTCGACTACAACGACCCCGAGTACAACGTGGGCCAGCCTTCTATTTCGCCGGATGGCAAGCGGCTCTACTTCGTCAGCGACATGCCCGGCGGAAGTGGCGGCACGGACATCTGGTACTGCGACGATAATGCTGGCGAATGGGGCGCACCGAAGAACATCGGAAGCAAGGTGAACACCCCGGGCAGTGAAATGTACCCGTTCACCACCAAGGACAGTACCCTCTACTTCAGCAGCACCGGCCACCCCGGTCTGGGCGGGTACGACATCTTCTCCGTGCGCCTCACCGCCTCGGGGCCGGGTCGTGTGTTCAATTTGGGCACGCCGATGAACACCACCTGGAACGACCAGGGCCTGATGCTTCTCGCCGACGACAGCACCGGCTTCTTCGTCACCGATCGCCCGGGGGGCATGGGAAGCCTTGACATCTACGGCTGCACGGTCCATCCTCCACGCATAAAGATCAAAGGGATCGTGGTCGACAAGCTGTCACAGGAAGGCATCGACGAGGCACAGCTGGACGTCCGCGACGCGAAAGGCGCCTTCATCGATGGGGCCAAGGTGGAAATGCAGGACGGCGGACGTTTCACCATCGACCTGCCATACAGTGAAAAGTACACCATCAGCGCCAGCCGGAACGGTTACCGCCAAGGCAGCACCACGGTGGACGCCGGAACCGACGACCTTGATAACGTGGTGGTGCAGATGGAGAAGTACGATTACGGTGCCGAGGGCATTGTGATGCACGGCGAGACCAAGGCCCCGCTGGACAGTGCCAAAGTCCAGCTTCTTGATGCTGATGGTAACGTGGTGGAGGAAATGCTCACCGGTCCGGACGGACATTACGCGTTCGCGCTTCTGGGCGAGAAGGACTATCGCCTCAAGGTGGAGAAGGAGGGCTTCTTCAAGCAGAGCGCACGCATCACCACTAAGGGCAAGACCAATACGATCATCCACACGGACTTCAACCTGTTCCCGCTGAAAGTGGACCAGGTGGTACGCTTGGACAACATCTACTATGACCTCGCCAAGTGGAACATCCGCCCGGACGCGGCCGTGGAGCTGGACAAGCTGGTGCAGACGCTGAACGATAACCCCTCGGTGAAGATCGAGCTCAGCTCGCACACGGACTGCCGCGGCAAGGACGCATACAACATGTCCCTTTCCGAGAAGCGGGCCAAGAGCGCGGTGGACTATTTGATCAAACAAGGCATCGCCAAGGACCGGCTGATCGCCAAGGGCTACGGCGAGACCAAGCCTGTGGAGGCCTGCGAATGCACCAAATGCACCGAGCCCGAGCATCAGGCGAACCGACGTACCGAATTCAAGGTGCTTTCGAAGTAGGGTTGGGTAGATGGGAGATGCGCCCCGGCTTGCCGGGGCGCATCATTTTCGGCCCGAACTGACGATCCTCAGTTCGGGCTTTTTGTTGAGGCATTACCCTTGTTTGGAATTGTTCCAAATAAGGAAAATGAAAGAACAGGAAGTAATGGAGCCGGTCGCGACCGCTGAACCGAAGTTGGTCACACCGCACCGTTCAACGGCGAACCAGACCTTGAACGAGGAGCAGGGCCACTGGCTTTTGGCCAAAATGGGCAAGAAGGTGCTGCGGCCCGGCGGTAAGGAACTCACCTTGCAATTGATGGGCAAGCTGGGGATTACAACCCAGGATGACATCGTGGAATTCGCCCCCGGCCTCGGTTTCACCGCCGGGATCGCCTTGGCCAAGAACCCGCGCAGCTATACGGGTGTCGAGCTCAACGAGGAAGCGGCGGTCATCCTGCGGAAGAAGATCCATGGTCCCGACCGCGAGATCGTGATCGGCAATGCCTGCTGTAGCCCCTTGGGCAGCGGTTCGGCGGATAAAGTATACGGCGAGGCCATGCTCACCATGCAAGCGGACCATCGGAAGGCGGAGATCGTGCGGGAGGCTTACCGCATTCTGAGGCCGGGAGGGCTTTATGGTATCCACGAGATCGCGCTTACGCCGGATTCCATGCCCGAAGCGGGCAAGAAGCAGATCCAGCACGACCTGGCCTCGACCATAAAGGTCAACGCGCGGCCGCTTACCCAGGCCGAATGGACCGCCATGCTGGAGGCCGAGGGCTTCACGGTGGAAAGTGTCATGATCAATCCGATGCACCTCTTGGAACCTGCCCGGATCATGGATGATGAAGGCTTCTTCCGCACCTTGAAGATCGCCTTCAACATCCTCACGCACCCCAAAGCCCGCAAGCGGATCCTTTCCATGCGCAAGGTCTTCCGGCGCTATGAGGACTCCATGTGCGCCATCGCCATAGTGGTCCGAAAGCGTTGAACACAAGCTCGCCCGATATTTCCGTGACGGATCTCCCGAAGGGGGCGATGTGTATCGGACCTGATGGAGTTGCGGTATGCTCCTTAATCCGAGTGAACCCGGATCTGCGGGAAAGGAATGCTGATGCTCTTAGCATCGAACGTCTTTTTCACCTGTTCGTGCATGTCGAAGAACACGCCCCAGTAGTCCTCGGACCTGGCCCAAACACGCACGGTGAAGTTCACGGAACTGTCCGCCAGTTCACCCACCACCACTTGTGGAGCGGGATCCTTCAGGATGCGCTTGTCCGCATTGATCAATTCCGTGATCGCCCCACGGGCGGCATCGATGTCGGCATCGTACCCGATGCCGAAGGTCATGTCCACCCGCCGTTGAGGCTCTGTGCTGAAGTTGACGATGGACCCCGTGCTGACGGGCGCGTTCGGTAGTATCACCGTCTTGTTGTCCAGCGTCTTCAGGATCGTGTTGAAGATCTGGATGCTATGTACGGTGCCCAGGTGCCCCTGCGCTTCGATGAGGTCGCCCGCCTTGTAGGGCTTGAAGAGCAGGATCATCACCCCGCCCGCGAAATTCTGCAAAGTGCCGCTCAACGCCATGCCGACGGCCAGGCCCGCAGCGCCCAATACGGCAATAAAGCTCGTGGTCTCGATGCCCACCATCTGGATCACACTGATGATGAGGCCCACTTTGAGAACCGCTCCAACTAAGCCACGGACGAAGGGGATCAGCGAAGGGTCAACGATGCGCTTTTCCATCATGCGGGCCATCGCGCGTACCAGCAGGCGGATCACCCAAAGGCCGAGGATCAGCACCACGACGGCTCCGATGACCTTCGGGCCATGGATGAGCAGGAGTTCCTTTATCCTGTTGATCGCGAGTTCGGTATTGTTCATGCTGTTCTTCTTCCTTTTTGTTCAATGAACGGATGTATCCGTGTGCAACAAGGATGGAGGGTCAATGGTTCAGCCCGTTCTGTACATAGGGGCCATTGCAACTCAAGGGAAGAGCCGTTCCGCGATCGCGGAACGGCTCTTCCCAAAGTGGGATATGCGACGATCTTATTTCGCCACTTGCACGGCAAAGGTCTTCACCAGTTCACTGCTGCGCAAGGTGAGGTGGTACAGGCCCGTGCCCATGTCGTTCACGTTCAATTGCCCGTGTGCGCCGTAGAACTGACCGCTTTGGACCGTGCGGCCCTGCATGTCCGTGAGGGTGTAGTTCACCTGGCTCCCTGCAGCTTGGCCGAGGCTTACGTTCAGGATGTTCTTGGCGGGGTTCGGGCCCACTTGAACAGAGGAGAGCACACCGGCCTCGGAAATGCCGGTGATGAAATCCACATCGCTTTCCATGCGCGGCTCGATGTTGTATTCGCTGAAGGAGTAATAGTTCACACCGGTGATGTTGTAGGTATTCCCGAGCAAGGGATCCGGAACGGTGGTGTAGATCACTTTGCCGATCACGGCATCACCGGTGCCATCGTCCACTTTGTACTTGCCGAAGTTGGCCCCACCGGGCTCCTCTGTGCAGGTGGCGTTCAGCACGCGCAACAGCACACTTTCCAATGGCTCAAGCGAGACATCGCCCGTGGCCACGTCGAAGGCCGCTACCGCATTGCCGCTGGAGACTACCGTGTAAGCCGAAAGGCTCGAAAGCTCGGTGATGCCGAAATACTCGCTCACGGAGGCCATGAAGGTGATGCTGTCACCGATGGAAGGTGTGTTGTCCGTATCGTACACGTAGATGCCCGACCACGGGCCGCTGCCGCTTTGCACGAAGTAGCCGTCACCGGCCCCGGGCAGGTCCGCCGAGACGAGGCCGCCGGTCAAAACGGTCTGGCCGTTCAACGGGGAATCTCCGCTGGGGTCCGTGGTATACTGGATGTCATAGATGCTCACCGGGGTGAGCGGGCCGGCCTCGGTAATGGTCACATCGTCCACCACCAGATGCTCCGGGGCTACGGTGCTCTGCACGGAAAGGATGAATTCGCCGCCCGTGGTGTCGTAGGCCGCCGCGATGCTCTGGGTCACTTGGGTCCAAGCGTCCGGGGAGGCTACTACGGTGTATGGGGAATAACCGGCATAGCCCGAGCTGCCGCCTGGCCGGCCGTCAAACAAGCCCACACGGATATTTCCGTTGCCGCGCACCCAGAAGGTGATCTCAAAGTTCTGCCCGGTGGTTACCGCGATGGGCTGCGTGGTGAAGCGCTTATGGCTGCTGGTCGTGTTCTCCAAGCGGACGGCGGAGCTGCCCCCGTGTACGTTGTCCGTCACTTGGGTAACGCCGCCGGAGGGGATGTTCGTCTTGGACCCGGACCAACCGTCCGGCGTGGAGCCGGTCCAGTCTTCAAAGCCGCTTTGGAAGACCTGCGCGCTGGCCATGCCGGCGATCGCAAGGGTGGAAAGGAGTACTGCTGTTCTCATGGTATGTTGGGTTTCAGGGTAAGGAGGATTTTAGTTCACCTGTACGTTGTCAACACGGTAGGTGGTGTTTTGTGCGGCATCACCTTGGTATTTGAAGGCGACCACGAAGTTACCGCTATATCCCGAAGGAAGGATTCCGGAGAGCGCGATGCTACCGGAGGGGATCCAATCATTGTCCGCATCAGCCTGCCCGGCGATGGTCGCTCCGTTCACCTGTGTCCAGGTCGCGGTGGTCACGTCGCCGGTGAAATCGGTACTAACCCAGGCGGTGAGACCGTCATGTACCCAGTTCACTTTGGCCGATGAGAAGGACAGGTTCTGCGAGGTGGAGTATGTGATCTGCGGTGTTACCAACCACATGGTGCTGGCTTGTCCAAGGGAAAGCCGGGCCTCTGCGCTGAAGTCGGAGCCGCTCACCTTGCCGCGCCAAGCCACACTACCTTCTGTAAAGGTGTTCTTCCAGCAATCCAGATTGATCGTTTGGTTGTTCACCACGGAGGAGAAATCTTCTGAAACCGATGCCACAGGGACACAAGTGCCTGCTTGCCCGCAACGAGGACCGTTCATGTCAATATCACTCGGATCGCGAACCAGGAGTTGAAGCCCATTGGGGCCACTACTGCTATAATAGCTGGCTATTCCAATGAAACTCCCCTTGCCGGCGGGCAGGTGTTGCCCGGCGAAGTTCGCGTAGCCACTGGTACGAACGATCGTCGTGTTGCCGTTGCAATCATCAAGATCGCGGTTCAGTGTTCCGAGGTTGGCCGCATCCGCATAGGTCAGGTTTCCCGTGCTATCAGCAAACTGCACACCAGTGATCTTTACTAATTTGCTTTGGTATGTGGGAATACCATTGGCGTTAGCGTAGCCGCTATTTGTGGCAAGTTGGTTGATCGAAGCTGGAGTAATGAAAATGCTGGTGGCACTTGTCACGTCAACTCCAGTGGACTGCTTAACAATGTTGTTGTCCACATCCACACTGTCCAACTGAAGGAGATTCTGGTAAACACTTAGAACTGTGCCGGGCAGATAGATCCGGATGTAATCTCCTTGGTAAAGACCTCCGGAGTTCAGCAAACGCAGACAGATGGCGGCACCAGAGGAGTCTTGGACATAGATGTTTTTATAGAGGTTTCCGCTTTGCTCATCCGCAGTCACTACGCCATAGACGGTGGTGATCGCCCCGGCTGTGTCGGAGAAATGCACGGGTGAGAGTACAGATTGACTTGTGTACAGCGCTCGCAGCTGGGTGATGTTCACTTTGGCTCCCTCAGGTATGGAGCGCACGGGCGGTGTATCGAATTCCCTTTTGCAGCCGAAAGCCGTGGCTAAGAGCAGGGGCAAGGCCAGCAAGGCGATGCGTTGGGCGGGGGTGATGCGTTGCATTTTCGTTTTATCAGAAGCTGAGGTTGACCTGGGCGTAGAAGGTGCGGCCGTACATGTAGCTGAGCTTGGGCGGGAATTTGTCGATCTCCATGGGCACGTAGCGCAGTTGCTCGTAGCCGCCGGTGACCAGGTCCGTATTGTCCAGCAGGTTGCTGATGGAGAGGTTGAAGCCGATGCGGTACTTGTGTTTCAGCATCCAGCTCTTGGTGAAGAAGATGTCCACGGTGTAGCCATCGTCCAATTTGGTCTGTTCCAGCAACTGGTTCCACTGGGGGTCCTCGATGACGAGATTGCCTAAGGCCTCAGCTGTTCGGCGGTCCGGGTTGGGGTCCAGGTAGATGTTGCCGAAATAGTTCATGTTCGCGCCGATGGACCAGTACTTCGGTGCATTGTAACGAAGGCCCAGGGAGGCGGCGCGCTGTGGCATTCCGCCCACGCTGTAGTCTTTCCAGTACACGGTGCGGCCCGTGGCCAGCGCGGTGTCGCTGTTGTCCCGGGTCACCGTGGCGATGGGCCGGGAATCGTAGAGGTATTGTCCTTCGGCGTATACGGCGGTGAGCTGCCAAGTGGGAGAAAGCTTCACCTCGGCGGCCAGTTCGAGGCCCACGTTCTTCTGCGCCACCCCGGTCATGGAATAGTTCACGAAGGTGCGGTACACGTCATGGTAAAAGCTGCGGGACCAGATGCCGTCCGTGGTGTGCACGTAGTAGAGGGTCGCGCGGCCTTTTACCCGGGGCATGCGCACCTCGTAGCCGATGTCCCCGCTAAGGGCTTTCTCGGTGGTGAGGCCGTCCACCGCGGCGTCGCGGGTACGGGGGCTGAGGTAGGCGGAGCGCGCAGTAGGTGCGTTGGAGATAAAGCCGGCATTGGCGGTGATGTACTGGCGGCCGGAGATCTTGTAGACCGCACCGGCCTTCACGCCGCCATGGATGAAACGCTGCTTTTCGCTTTTCCCGAAGGAGTTGTCCGGAAACAGGGCTTTTTGGTAGTGACCGTCACGCCAAAAGCAGGTGCTCGAAAGGCTGGCCCCGAAATAGCCTTCCACCTTCCGCCATTTCTTTTCCACTTGGCCAAAGGCGTTCACCAAGTTGGTCTTGATGTCATAATCGTAGCCGAAGGCATCGCCCTTGTACACTATATGGTTGGGCGTGTTCAGGTCGTTCTGGGCGGCATTGGGGTCGTCGCTGTCTCGGCTGGCGAACTGGTCGTAGTCCAGCCAGTAGTCGCCACCCAACAGGTCCTCGATCACCTTGAAGTAATGTGTCTTCTGGCTGTTATAGCTGGCCCCGACCGTGAGGTGCAGCTGATCTGTCAATTCCCTGCTCCACACGCTGTTCAAGGCGATACGCGTCGGGTCGGCCCGGCGGTCCTCCACGATGTACTTGCTGCGCATGCCGGTGACGTTGTTGCCCTGGACGCCCTCGGCATTCTGCACGGTATAGAGGTTCTTCGTGTTGGCGAAATAGAGCTGGTCCCAGTTGATCTGGCTGGCGTTGGGGTCGTTGTGCCAAGCATTGGTGAGGTCCGCCGCGATGCCCGGGTCGGTATCGCTATAGTAGCTGGGCAGGTAACGGTAGTAGTCGGGGCGTGGGTCGGGGGCATCATACCAGTTCAGTGCTGTATAGCCGTCCCGCCCGAAGGTGTACAGCAAGCTGGTGTTCCAAGTGGTATGGTCGTCGGGCTTGAAGTAGTGGGAGAGGATGAAAACAGGTTTGTGGTCGTTGCTCACGTTCGCATTGCGCTTTTTGCCGTCTTGAAAGCCCCAGTTCGGGTTGTAATAATGGTCGTCCGTGAGGGTCTGGGCCTCCTGCACCGCCAGCCCCTGGCGGCCCGAAACGATCGGCGCCCCGAAGCCGATAAAGCCGAAGCTGTGCTTGGCGTTCAGTTTTTTCTCCACGGAAAGGAAGTACGCACCAGCGTTGTAGAATGTGCCGGGCACGTAGCCTTCGTCGGACCAGCGCAGGGATCCGCTTGCGCTCAAGGCCCAGCCGTTGGCCATCATACCGGTATTGTACGTGGCCATGGTGCGGTTGCGGTAGGTCCGGTTGGTCCGCGCATAGGAAACGCGGATGCCCTTCCGCAACTGGGAGGCGCGCAGGTCCAGATCGGACCATCCGCCGATGCCGCCGAAACTGTGGCGTGATGCGCTGACGCCCGCGCCCGTCTCGGACCACCGCGTCACATCGTTCAGCCCGCCCCAGAGCGACCAGGAGGCATACCCGCTTTCCAGGTCGTTCATCAAGATGCCGTTTATGCTGACCGGGTTGAACTCGCCGCCCAGACCGCGGACACGGAAACGGGCCGCGCCGAAGTTGTACCCGGCTGTGCTATTGAACACATCGCGCGACGAGCGCAAAATGCCGGAAACGTCCTGCCCGGCGATCTCGGCATCGAGGTCGGTGGCGGAAACGGTGAAGCCCCCGGCGCGGATGTCCTGTTCAACGGTGGACGTGTCCGGCTTGGTGATCAGCAGGGAGCTGTCTTTCCGGCTGGTGCCGGAGGTGTCCGTTTGTGCTTGGAGCGGGAAGGAGGCCACCAGAGTCAGTATCAGGGCCAACGTAAATGATAGGGCGATCCTCGGAACGGGGAAGGTCGAGGGGTAGGGTCTTCGCATCAGCCTTGATCGTTGGTTGCTCCGGGGCGTTCCGGGGAAAGGGGGTCAAAAGTAGTGTCCCTGACCGTTCGTAGGAGAAGTTGGACAATGGTACTTTCAACGGGGAACACCAAGAGGTTCATAGTCGTACAACGATCCCCGGCCCATGCGCCGGATCGGGGCAAAGAGGCGTCAATAGGAAATAAGGAACCCCGTTCAACACCGGATCTCCTAATTTTGAAGGTTCCAACGAGATAAACCGACCAACGCCCCTTGAAGTTATCCCGCCCATTTTACTGTCTTCGTCGGCTGAGGCATGCCCTTGTCGCGTTGGCGCTCGTGTTCGGCCTGCATGCAGATGCGGCCCACTACATGGGCGGCAACATCACTTATGTATGCCAAGGCGGGAACAATTACTTGGTGACGTTGGATCTTTTCCTTGATTGCAGCGGTGTGCCTGCGATCGACCAGACCCTGCACTATGAGAGCGCCTGCGGTTCCTTTGATGTATTGATCCCTCCGCCCGTACCTACGGAAGTGAGCCAGATCTGCCCGGCCCAATTGGTGAACAGCACTTGCAACGGTGGCGGGCTTCAGGGGGTGAACCTGTACAGTTTCCAGACGGTGTTGAACATGCCTCCCTGTCCGGGCGGCTGGACTATGTCCTGGGTGCTCTGCTGTCGTGCTGTCACGATGAACCTGGTGGGTTCCGCGGGAATTTATCTGGAGGCGGTCCTACGGAACGACCTGGCAGCCTGTGATGATTCGCCGGTGTTCACGGAAAATTCCGTTCCCTACGTCTGTGTTGGACAGGAGGCCAGCTACAATTTCGGGGTCACGGAGCCGAACGGTGATTCCTTGGCTTATTCGTTGATCAATGCACGAGGCTTTGCGAACAGTTCGTCCCCGATCGGCTACAAGCCAGGTTATAGCGCTAACCAGCCTGCAAATAGCACCTCGCTGGACCCGGTCACGGGGCAGTTGGTTTTCACGCCACCGGCGATAGGCCGGTATGTCTTCGTGATCGAGATCGAACAGTATAATGCGAGCGGGGTTCTCATCGGTACGGTGATGCGGGATGTCAGTATCGTGGCCTTGGCCTGTGTCGGTAGCACGCCCGTCGCGCAAGGCTCTGCGACGCTCACGGGCCCTGGTGGTCCCGGAGATCCACCCGCTCCGGGGGGCTTTATACTCGGACCGAACGCCATTCAGATCTGTGATGGCTCAGCAATTTGCTTCAGTTTGGTCTTTGAGGATATGGATCCCGGGGATGTGCTGGTAGTGGCTTCCCAGGTTACCACACTGTTGCCGGGTGCCACATATTCCGTCAGTGGGGCGAACCCGGCCACTGTAACGGTCTGTTGGACGGGGGATGTCAGCAATAGCCCGGTGAACGTGTTGTTCCAGGTGAACGACGGCGCCTGCCCGATCGTGAACAGTACCACGATCGCCGTGAACATCACCTCATTCACTCCTGCCGCAGGAAGCCCCGATGCGGGAACGGACGCTTCAACATTGGTCTGCCCCACGGCCAACGTATTCAACCTGATCGACCGGTTGGGCGGAACACCGGACGCGGGTGGAATATGGTATGCCCCCGACAACAGCATCCATGATCCCCAGTTCGACCCTACCACCGATCTGGCAGGCGTATACACCTACATCGTCGGGAATGCATGCATGAATGTGAGCGCCACATTGACCGTCAACTTCACCGCCGGGACGCCCAACGCGGGGGTGGACAGTACGCTGAAAGTTTGTGGCAATTCCGTCCCTGTTCCATTGATCTCCGGCTTGGGCGGAACCCCGGACGCGACCGGTACATGGACCCGGCTACCGGGAGGTACACCTGTTGGTCCGAACTATGATCCGGCCACACAAGGACCGGGAGTTTTTCAATATACCGTTCCGGGCGGCGGAGGATGTGCCGCGGCTACGGCCACGGTCACGGTGACCGAGGTGGCACCAGCGAACGCTGGCACGAGCAGTTCGGTCAGCGTCTGCGCCAACGGTGTTCCCATCAACCTGCTGGACTCATTGGGCGGCACTCCTGCCGGTGGCGGCGCATGGAGCGGTGGCCTCGTCGGCGGGATGTACAACCCTGCCGTTAATGCTCCCGGCCCATTCACCTACACGGTCACGGGCACGGCGCCCTGCGCGAACGCGACAGCGACGGTGACCGTGGCGGAACAAACGCCGGCGAACGCGGGCACGAACGGCCCGGTCAGCGTCTGTGGGAACGGAGCACCGATAAATTTGCGGAACTCCTTGGGCGGTGCGCCCGCTGCGGGCGGCACATGGAGCGGCGGCCTTGTCGGGGGCATGTACGACCCTGCCGTGAACGCACCCGGCCCGTATACCTACACGGTCACGGGTGTGGCGCCTTGCGCCAATTCGACGGCTACTGTGACGGTGACCGAGATGGCACCGGCGGATGCAGGCACGAGCAGTTCGGTCAGCGTCTGCGCCAACGGTGTTCCCATCAACCTGCTGGACTCATTGGGCGGCACTCCTGCCGGTGGCGGCGCATGGAGCGGCGGCCTCGTCGGCGGGATGTACAACCCTGCCGTTAATGCTCCCGGCCCATTCACCTACACGGTCACGGGCGTGGCACCCTGCGCGAACGCGACGGCGACGGTGACCGTGGCGGAACAAACGCCGGCGAACGCGGGCACGAACGGCCCGGTCAGCGTCTGTGGGAACGGAGCACCGATAAATTTGCGGAACTCCTTGGGCGGTGCGCCCGCTGCGGGCGGCACATGGAGCGGCGGCCTTGTCGGGGGCATGTACGACCCTGCCGTGAACGCACCCGGCCCGTATACCTACACGGTCACGGGTGTGGCGCCTTGCGCCAATTCGACGGCTACTGTGACGGTGACCGAGGTGGCACCGGCGGATGCAGGCACGAGCAGTTCGGTCAGCGTCTGCGCCAACGGTGTTCCCATCAACCTGCTGGACTCATTGGGCGGCACTCCTGCCGGTGGCGGCGCATGGAGCGGCGGCCTCGTCGGCGGGATGTACAACCCTGCCGTTAATGCTCCCGGCCCATTTACCTACACGGTCACGGGCGTGGCACCCTGCGCGAACGCGACAGCTACGGTGACCGTGGCGGAACAAACGCCGGCGAACGCGGGCACGAACGGCCCGGTCAGCGTCTGTGGGAACGGAGCACCGATAAATTTGCGGAACTCCTTGGGCGGTGCACCCGCTGCGGGCGGCACATGGAGCGGCGGCCTTGTCGGGGGCATGTACGACCCTGCCGTGAACGCACCCGGCCCGTATACCTACACGGTCACGGGTGTGGCGCCTTGCGCCAATTCGACGGCTACTGTGACGGTGACCGAGGTGGCACCGGCGGATGCAGGCACGAGCAGTTCGGTCAGCGTCTGCTCGAACGGTGTTGCGATCAACCTATTGGACTCATTGGGCGGCACGCCCGCTGGTGGCGGCGCATGGAGCGGCGGCCTTGTTGGTGGGATGTACGATCCTGTCGTTAACGCCCCCGGCCCATACACCTACACGGTCACGGGCACGGCGCCCTGCGCGAATGCGACAGCTACGGTGACCGTGGCGGAACAAACGCCGGTTGATGCTGGGACAAGCAGCTCCGTCAGCGTCTGCTCGAACGGTGTTGCGATCAACCTGTTGGACTCATTGGGCGGCACTCCGGCCGGTGGCGGCACATGGAGCGGCGGCCTTGTTGGTGGGATGTACGACCCCGCAGTGAACGCGCCCGGTCCATTCACCTACACGATCACTGGCGTGGCACCCTGTGCGAACGCGACGGCGACGGTCACGGTTGCCGAACAGGCCCCGGCGAACGCTGGCACGAGCAGCTCGGTCAGCGTCTGCTCGAACGGTGTCGCGATCAACCTGCTGGACTCATTGGGCGGCACGCCCGCTGGTGGCGGCGCATGGAGCGGCGGCTTGGTCGGCGGGATGTACGACCCTGCCGTTAATGCCCCCGGCCCATTTACCTACACGGTCACTGGCGTGGCGCCTTGCGCGAATGCGACAGCTACGGTCACGGTTGCCGAGCAGGCCCCGGCGAACGCTGGCACGAGCAGCTCGGTCAGCGTCTGCTCGAACGGTGTCGCGATCAACCTGCTGGACTCATTGGGCGGCACGCCCGCTGGTGGCGGCGCATGGAGCGGTGGCCTTGTTGGTGGGATGTACGATCCTGCCGTTAATGCTCCTGGCCCTTACACCTACACGATCACTGGCGTGGCACCCTGCGCGAATGCGACAGCTACTGTGACGGTGACCGAGGTGGCACCGGCGAACGCTGGCACGAGCAGTTCGGTCAGCGTCTGCTCGAACGGTGTCGCGATCAACCTGCTGGACTCATTGGGCGGCACGCCCGCTGGTGGCGGCGCATGGAGCGGCGGCTTGGTCGGCGGGATGTACGACCCTGCCGTTAATGCTCCCGGCCCATTCACCTACACGGTCACGGGCACGGCGCCCTGCGCGAATGCGACAGCTACGGTGACCGTGGCGGAACAAACGCCGGTTGATGCTGGGACAAGCAGCTCCGTCAGCGTCTGCTCGAACGGTGTTGCGATCAACCTGTTGGACTCATTGGGCGGCACGCCCGCTGGTGGCGGCGCATGGAGCGGTGGCTTGGTCGGCGGGATGTACGACCCTGCCGTTAATGCTCCCGGCCCATACACCTACACGGTCACGGGCACGGCGCCCTGCGCGAATGCGACAGCTACGGTCACGGTTGCCGAGCAGGCCCCGGCGAACGCTGGCACGAGCAGCTCGGTCAGTGTCTGCTCGAACGGTGTCGCGATCAACCTATTGGACTCATTGGGCGGCACGCCCGCTGGTGGCGGCGCATGGAGCGGCGGCCTCGTCGGTGGGATGTACGATCCTGCCGTTAACGCTCCCGGCCCATACACCTACACGGTCACTGGCGTGGCACCCTGCGCGAATGCGACAGCTACGGTCACGGTTGCCGAGCAGGCCCCGGCGAACGCTGGCACGAGCAGCTCGGTCAGCGTCTGCTCGAACGGTGTCGCGATCAACCTGTTGGACTCATTGGGCGGCACTCCGGCCGGTGGCGGCACATGGAGCGGCGGCTTGGTCGGGGGGATGTACGATCCTGCCGTCAACGCGCCCGGTCCATTCACCTACACGATCACTGGCGTGGCACCCTGCGCGAATGCGACAGCTACTGTGACGGTGACCGAGGTGGCACCGGCGGATGCAGGCACGAGCAGTTCGGTCAGCGTCTGCGCCAACGGTGTCGCGATCAACCTGCTGGACTCATTGGGCGGCACGCCCGCTGGTGGCGGCACATGGAGCGGCGGCCTTGTCGGTGGGATGTACAACCCCGCTGTTAACGCCCCCGGCCCATACACGTACACGGTCACTGGCGTGGCACCCTGCGCGAACGCGACGGCGACGGTGACCGTGGCGGAACAAACGCCGGTTGATGCTGGGACAAGCAGCTCCGTCAGCGTCTGCTCGAACGGTGTTGCGATCAACATGTTGGACTCATTGGGCGGCACTCCGGCCGGTGGCGGCACATGGAGCGGCGGCCTTGTTGGTGGGATGTACGACCCCGCAGTGAACGCGCCCGGTCCATTCACCTACACGATCACTGGCGTGGCACCCTGTGCGAACGCGACGGCGACGGTCACGGTTGCCGAACAGGCCCC
The DNA here is from genome assembly GCA_016700415.1 of Flavobacteriales bacterium. Classification (NCBI taxonomy): domain Bacteria; kingdom Pseudomonadati; phylum Bacteroidota; class Flavobacteriia; order Flavobacteriales; species Flavobacteriales bacterium. The sequence continues at coordinate 2,099,944 of CP065018.1, read as the reverse complement.
GGCGAACGCTGGCACGAGCAGCTCGGTCAGCGTCTGCTCGAACGGTGTCGCGATCAACCTGCTGGACTCATTGGGCGGCACGCCCGCTGGTGGCGGCGCATGGAGCGGCGGCCTCGTCGGTGGGATGTACGACCCTGCCGTTAATGCCCCCGGCCCATTTACCTACACGGTCACTGGCGTGGCGCCTTGCGCGAATGCGACAGCTACGGTCACGGTTGCCGAGCAGGCCCCGGCGAACGCTGGCACGAGCAGCTCGGTCAGCGTCTGCTCGAACGGTGTCGCGATCAACCTGCTGGACTCATTGGGCGGCACGCCCGCTGGTGGCGGCGCATGGAGCGGCGGCCTTGTTGGTGGGATGTACGACCCCGCAGTGAACGCGCCCGGTCCATTCACATACACGATCACTGGCGTGGCACCCTGTGCGAACGCGACGGCGACGGTCACGGTGGCCGAGATACCAGCGGCATACGCAGGCTCGGATACGACCTTCACTCTATGTTCATCGAACAGTACAACGAATCTGTTCTTTGTGTTGACAGGAGCACAAGCAGGCGGAACGTGGACGGGACCCGGCGGTGCCTTTTTTGACGGCACCTACGAACCATCAGTAGATCCAGAAGGACCCCATATATACACCGTCGCTGGCTCGGCCTCCTGTGCCGATGATCAGGCCGTGGTGATGGTTGTGGAGGTCGTCGCACCGAATGCAGGACGTGACACGTCCATAACCCTCTGCTCGAACGGGAATATCCTGAACCTGTTCACTGTTCTCCCCACCGCACAACCGGGTGGGACTTGGCTTGCTGGATTCAGCGGTTCGTATGAGCCGGGAGTGACGCCACCCGGAGTGTTCACCTATTCGCTTCCGGGCATTGCTCCTTGCGTTGGTGATCAATCCACGGTCACAATTGCAGAAACCTCGACGCCGAACGCAGGCACTGACGCCAACTTAACGGTGTGCGATCAAGGCGCTGCGGTCAACCTGTTCAACTCCTTGGGCGGATCCCCGGACGCGGGCGGCACCTGGAGCGGCGGCCTTGTCGGCGGGATGTACGACCCTGCTGTTAACGCTCCCGGTCCGTACATCTATACAGTCACGGGTACCAGCCCTTGCGGCAACGCGACGGCGACGGTTACGGTTAGCGAGACGGGCAGCCCGAACGCAGGTACGGACGGTGCGGTGACGGTATGCGCTGACGGAGCAGCGATCGATCTCTTCACGGAGCTCGGCGGCAGCCCCGATGCGGGCGGCACCTGGAGCGGCGGCTTGGTCGGTGGGATGTTCGACCCTGCTGTGAACGCTGCGGGCAACTACACGTACACGTTGAACGCCACAGCACCGTGCACGTCCGATCAATCGCAAGTGGTGGTGACGATCGCATCCGCCGCTGACGCTTAAGCACGGACGCGAACTTGACGGTATGCGACCAAGGTGCTGCAGTAAACCTGTTCAACTCCTTGGGCGGATCACCTGACGCGGGCGGTACTTGGAGCGGCGGTCTCGTTGGCGGGATGTACGACCCTGCTGTGAACACTCCCGGTGCATACACCTACACGGTGACAGGCACCAGCCCCTGCGGGAACGCGACGGCCACGGTCACGGTGAGCGAGACGGGCAGCCCTGACGCGGGCTCGGACGGGGCGGTGACGGTGTGCGAGGGCGGTGCTGCGATCGACCTCTTCACGGAGCTCGGCGGCAGCCCCGATGCGGGCGGCACCTGGAGCGGCGGCTTGGTCGGTGGGATGTTCGACCCTGCTGTGAACGCTGCGGGCAACTACACGTACACGTTGAACGCCACAGCACCGTGCACGTCCGATCAATCGCAAGTGGTGGTGACGATCGCACCCGCCCCTGACGCCTAAGCACGGACGCGAACTTGACGGTATGCGACCAAGGTGCTGCGGTAAACCTGTTCAACTCCTTGGGCGGATCACCTGACGCGGGCGGTACTTGGAGCGGCGGTCTCGTTGGCGGGATGTACGACCCTGCTGTGAATACTCCCGGTCCGTACACCTACACAGTGACGGGTACCAGTCCCTGCGGGAACGCGACGGCCACGGTCACGGTGAGCGAGACGGGCAGCCCTGACGCGGGCACGGACGGGGCGGTGACGGTGTGCGAGGGCGGTGCTGCGATCGACCTCTTCACGGAGCTCGGCGGCAGCCCCGATGCGGGCGGCACCTGGAGCGGCGGCTTGGTCGGTGGGATGTTCGACCCTGCTGTGAACGCTGCGGGCAACTACACGTACACGTTGAACGCCACAGCACCGTGCACGTCCGATCAATCGCAAGTGGTGGTGACGATCGCACCCGCCCCCTGACGCTTAAGCACGGACGCGAACTTGACGGTATGCGACCAAGGTGCTGCGGTAAACCTGTTCAACTCCTTGGGCGGATCACCTGACGCGGGCGGTACTTGGAGCGGCGGTCTCGTTGGCGGGATGTACGACCCTGCTGTGAACGCCCCCGGTCCGTACACCTACACAGTGACGGGCACCAACCCCTGCGGGAACGCGACGGCCACGGTCACGGTGAGCGAGACGGGCAGCCCTGACGCTGGCTCGGACGGGGCGGTGACGGTTTGCTCTGACGGTTCGGCGATCGACCTCTTCACGGAGCTCGGCGGCAGCCCCGATGCGGGCGGCACCTGGAGCGGCGGCTTGGTCGGTGGGATGTTCGACCCTGCTGTGAACGCTGCGGGCAACTACACGTACACGTTGAACGCCACAGCACCGTGCACGTCCGATCAATCGCAAGTGGTGGTGACGATCGCACCCGCCCCTGACGCCGGCACGGACGCGAACTTGACGGTATGCGACCAAGGTGCTGCGGTAAACCTGTTCAACTCCTTGGGCGGATCACCTGACGCGGGCGGTACTTGGAGCGGCGGTCTCGTTGGCGGGATGTACGACCCTGCTGTGAACACTCCCGGTGCATACACCTACACGGTGACAGGCACCAACCCTTGCGGGAACGCGACGGCCACGGTCACGGTGAGCGAGACGGGCAGCCCTGACGCGGGCACGGACGGGGCGGTGACGGTGTGCGAGGGCGGTGCTGCGATCGACCTCTTCACGGAGCTCGGCGGCAGCCCCGATGCGGGCGGCACCTGGAGCGGCGGCTTGGTCGGTGGGATGTTCGACCCTGCTGTGAACGCTGCGGGCAACTACACGTACACGTTGAACGCCACAGCACCGTGCACGTCCGATCAATCGCAAGTGGTGGTGACGATCGCACCGCCCCTGACGCTTAAGCACGGACGCGAACTTGACGGTATGCGACCAAGGTGCTGCGGTAAACCTGTTCAACTCCTTGGGCGGCACGCCTGACGCGGGCGGCACATGGAGCGGCGGTCTCGTTGGCGGGATGTACGACCCTGCTGTGAACACTCCCGGTGCATACACCTACACGGTGACAGGCACCAACCCTTGCGGGAACGCGACGGCCACGGTCACGGTGAGCGAGACGGGCAGCCCTGACGCGGGCACGGACGGGGCGGTGACGGTTTGCTCTGACGGTTCGGCGATCGACCTCTTCACGGAGCTGGGCGGCAGCCCTGATGCGGGTGGCAGCTGGAGCGGCGGCTTAGTTGGCGGCATGTTCGACCCGGCCACGGATCCCGCAGGCATCTACACGTACACGCTGAGTGCCACTGCACCTTGCGCAGGCGACCAATCCGAGGTCGAGGTTACGATAGCTCCTGCGCCCAACGCGGGCACCGACGCGGACCTCGCGGTATGCGACCAAGGCACTGCGGTGGACCTGTTCAACTCTTTGGGCGGCACACCTGATGCGGGTGGCACATGGAGCGGTGGCTTGGTCGGCGGGATGTACGATCCGGCGGTGAACGCTCCCGGCCCTTATACCTACACGGTCACCGGTACGCCCCCTTGCGGCAACGCGACAGCGACGGTTACGGTGAGCGAGACGGGCAGCCCTGACGCTGGCACGGACGGCGCGGTGACGGTTTGCTCTGACGGTTCGGCGATCGACCTCTTCACGGAGCTGGGCGGCAGCCCTGATGCGGGTGGCAGCTGGAGCGGCGGCTTAGTTGGCGGCATGTTCGACCCGGCCACGGATCCCGCAGGCATCTACACGTACACGCTGAGTGCCACTGCACCTTGCGCAGGCGACCAATCCGAGGTCGAGGTTACGATAGCTCCTGCGCCCAACGCGGGCACCGACGCGGACCTCGCGGTATGCGACCAAGGCACTGCGGTGGACCTGTTCAACTCTTTGGGCGGCACACCTGATGCGGGTGGCACATGGAGCGGTGGCTTGGTCGGCGGGATGTACGATCCGGCGGTGAACGCTCCCGGCCCTTATACCTACACGGTCACCGGTACGCCCCCTTGCGGCAACGCGACAGCGACGGTTACGGTGAGCGAGACGGGCAGCCCGGATGCGGGCATGGACGGGGCGGTCACGGTCTGTGCGGACGGTGCGGCGATCGACCTCTTCACGGAACTTGGCGGTAGCCCTGATGCCGGTGGTACTTGGAGCGGCGGCTTGGTCGGCGGGATGTTCGATCCTGCGGTGAACACGGCGAACACGTTCACCTATACCGTGAATGCCACCGCACCGTGTGCGAATGCGACCGCTGAGGTAGTGGTCTCGGTCGAGGCGGTGCATGATCCGGGCACCAACGGGATCGATACGGTATGTACAGGCGATGCGCCCATCAACTTGTTCACCTTGCTCGGCAACGGTCCGGATATGGGCGGAGTATGGACAGGCCCGGGCGGCAGTGCTTCAACCGGCATCTTTGATCCGGCAAGTTCAGCCCAAGGGACCTACACCTACCAGTTCGCGGGCGGGGTTTGTGCGGATGTCTCATCCACGGTGCAAATGACCATATTGCCCGGACCGAACGCAGGCCAGGACAATGCCGTGGCGTTGTGTGATGCCGGGCCTTCGGTGAGCCTGCTGGGGCTATTGTCCGGCAGCCCGCAACCAGGTGGTTCATGGACCGATCCGGACGGACAACCCACCACTTCCTTGGTCGATCCGGCCACGGCAGCACAGGGTCCATATACCTACACGGTCATCGGCAACGCTTCGTGCCCGGATGCGACGGCCGTGGTGACCCTCGCCATAAACCATGCGGTCGATGCAGGCACGAACGGCTCGTTGAACCTGTGCAGCGATGGATCTCCGGTCGCGCTTTTCGGAGCATTGGGTGGCACGCCGGATGCGGGTGGCACGTGGACCATGCCCCCGAACAACGACCCGTTCAACGGCGTGCTCGATCCTGCGACCAACCCCTCCGGGAACTACATCTATACGGTGGCGGGCATGGCCCCGTGCCCCGCCACCACGGCACAGGTGAGCGTGGTGGTCACCCAGGCCCCCGATGCAGGAAATGACAGTACGGCGGCGCTGTGCAGTTCCGCTCCGAACGTGAATATGCAGAACTTGCTCGGTGGAGATCCCGATCCCGGTGGTTCATGGACGGACCCGGACGGGAACAACACGAGCGCCATATTTGATCCAGGCACGTCCATTCCGGGTGTTTACCACTACATGGTGCCCGCTGTGGCAAGCTGCTCGGCGGACATGGCCAGTGTGGACATAGACGTCGCCATGGCCGCGAATGCTGGAGGGAACGGGGATACCACCTTATGCTCAAATGCCGAGCCCTTCGTATTGATGACCCTCCTCAGCGGAACGCCGGATGCAGGTGGCATCTGGTCCGGACCAAGTCCGATCGGCCCCGGCGGCATCTTGGACCCGTCCACGGCCGTCAGCGGACCTTATGTCTATAGTGTCACCGCCCCTGCACCCTGTCCGCTGGCAATATCGACCGTACAGGTCACGGTGACCGCAATACCGGTCGTCGCACCCACCTTCACCACGAGCCAAGGATGTGTGCCGATCGATGTCACCTTCAACAGTGGCTATGTGGGCAACGGCTCCTGTTTCTGGGATTTCGGGAACGGTACGGACACCACCGCTTGCGGGCCGATCACCGTTACCTATGATCAACCCGGGAACTATATCGTCCACTTCACCGCCGATCCCGGCAATGGCTGTGCCGTCACCGTGCAGACCGACCAACTGGTGCAGGTGGTCGAACGGCCCACGGCCGCGTTCAACATCGTTTTGTCCAACACCAGTACGCACAGCCCCGTCGCCGCCTTCGACAACCTGAGCTCGGGTGCAGGCAATTTCCTCTGGGATTTTGGCGGCTTGGGCACTTCCACGGCCTTGGACCCGCAGTTCACCTTCCCATACGATTTGGAGGAGATCTACCCCATCTGCCTCATCGCCTATGCTTCGCCCACCTGCGCGGACACAATATGCTCGGACCTGTTGATCCCGGCGAGCGCCTCGGTCTTCACCGCCAATGCGTTCACTCCGGACGGCGATGGAAGGAACGACGAATTCGCGCCGGTTTCCTTTGGTCTGGACCCGAACGACTACCATTTCCTGATCGTGGACCGCTGGGGAAGCCCGGTATATTCCACGGAGGACATGAATGCGACTTGGGACGGCAACTTCGGGAACGGTACCCCTGCGCCCATCGGTGTCTATGTATGGAAGCTCACCGCACAGGACATGATCTCCAACACGCGGTTCGAGCAGATCGGTCATGTGACCCTCGTGCGTTAGGAACGGCCTGTCACACCTTTTTCCTCGACCTTTGTGGCCGTCCAACCGCGTATGAACGACCGGCTAGTCATTATTCCCACGTACAACGAGAAGGAGAACATCCGCGACATCATCACGCATGTACTCCGCTTGGAGCCGCCTTTTCACATCCTGATCGTGGACGATGGTTCTCCCGACGGCACGGCAGCCATCGTGCGCGAACTACAGGTGAAGGAACCCGGACGCCTGCACTTGCTGGAACGCAAAGGCAAGCTCGGGCTGGGCACGGCCTATATCGCAGGCTTCAAGTGGGCCTTGGAACGCAACTATGGCTACATCTTCGAGATGGACGCCGATTTCAGCCACGACCCGGACGACCTGCTGAGATTGTATGCGGCCTGTGCGGAAGGCGGGGCGGACATGAGCGTGGGATCCCGTTATGTGAAAGGCGGCCACGTCAACGATTGGGCCTGGAACCGGGTCCTCCTGAGCTGGTGTGCTTCGCTTTACGTGCGGCTCATCCTCTGGCTCAATGTGCAAGATACCACCGCAGGTTTCGTGTGCTACAAGGCGGACACTTTGCGCGCGTTGGCGTTGGATCAGATCCGCTTCATCGGGTATGCGTTCCAGATCGAGATGAAGTACCGCGTGAAGCTCGCCGGTTTCCGCATCCAAGAGGTCCCCATCACCTTCAAGGACCGCGTGAAAGGGAAGAGCAAGATGAGCGCCAACATCTTCCAGGAGGCTTTCCTCGGGGTGCTTATGATGCGCTACACGATCAAGCCGAAACAGAAAGCGGCCACAGCCTGATGAACAGTTGGCTGCTCCGAGATGTCCAAGTGGTGAACGAAGGCCACGTGACCCCCGCCGATGTGCTGGTGCGCGACGGTTTCATCGAGCGTGTCGCGACCGAAGGCATCGGCAGTGCACGTGCGGTGAAGGAGCTCGACGGCAAAGGCCGGCACCTCCTTCCGGGCGCTATCGACGATCAGGTGCACTTCCGCGAGCCCGGGCTCACCTACAAGGAAGATATCGCGCACGGTTCGGCCGCTGCGGTGGCGGGCGGCATCACCACCTTCATGGAGATGCCGAACACCGTTCCACAGACGCTGACGCAGGACCTGTTGACGCTGAAGTACGCCATGGGCGCGGCTTCCAGCGTGGCCAACTACTCGTTCTACATGGGCGCGAGCAACAGCAACATCGAGGAAGTGCTGCGCACGGATCCGAAAACGGTCTGCGGCTTGAAGGCGTTCCTCGGAAGCAGCACCGGCGACATGCTGGTGGACAATGAGGAGACGCTGGACCGCCTCTTCAAGGAGGCCCACATGATCCTTGCCGTGCATGCAGAGGACGAGCCGACCATCCGACGGAACATGGCGGAGGCCAAAGCCCGTTATGGGGAGGACATCCGGATCGGACAGCACCCTTTTATCCGCAGCGCGGAAGCCTGCTGGCGCTCCTCCAGCACCGCCGTGGCTTTGGCGAAAATGCATGGCACAAGGCTGCACGTGCTTCACATCAGTACAGCGCGTGAACTCGAGCTTTTCGAGCCGGGACCGCTGGAAGGAAAGCGCATCACGGCCGAAGCGTGCGTACACCATCTTTGGTTCACCGATGCGGACTATGCAAAGAAGGGTACGCTCCTCAAATGGAACCCGGCTGTGAAGACGGCGGAAGACCGTGACGCCCTCCGGCAAGCCGTGAAGGACGGCCGCATTGATGTGGTGGCCACCGACCATGCGCCGCATACCGTGGAGGAAAAAGCGAATCCCTACACCAGCTGCCCGAGCGGTGGCCCCTTGGTGCAACATGCGCTGCCCGCCATGCTGGAACTGATGCATCAAGGCGTCTTCACGCTGCAGGAAGTGGTGGAGAAAATGTGCCATGCACCGGCGCGCTTGTTCCAAGTGAAGGACCGTGGTTTCATCCGGGAAGGCCAACACGCGGACCTCGTGCTCGTGGACCTCGATGCACCGTGGACCGTAGCCAAGGAAAACCTGTTGTACAAATGCGGTTGGTCCCCGTTTGAAGGACAACGCTTCCGGTCCCGCGTTTTGCGCACCTGGGTGAACGGTCAGCTTGCCTATGCCGAAGGCGAAGTGGACCGTTCCGTTCGTGGCATGCGCGCAATGTTCGACCGATGAGGATCAGCCTTGCTTTCCTTCTGTTGTTCTTGGTCGCATGTGGTGGAAAGGGAAAGCCGCCATCAGGGCCGCTGGACCGAGAGAAATTCGAAGAGGTGCTGATGGAGTCGATGCTGATCGAGGCACGGCTGAGCCAGGAATTGACGGTGGACAAGCGCGTTGACGGTCCGGCCTCGGCCTACTATGACGAGATGTTCAAGAAGCAGGGCGTCACCAAGGCCGATTTCCGTGCGACGTATGACGCGTATCTCAAGCAGCCGGAGGTGCTGAAGTCGGTCTATCAGGACGTGCTGAATGACCTGCAGCAGCGCGCGGACAGCGTGGCTCACTGAGCCTTCTTTCACCGAAGAAGCAGCAGACTTCGATATTCATCTGCGTTCATCTGCGGATAAAACCCGCCACGTTCGCGACCGCCTCTTCCGCGGAACGGAAACGCATCCCCAACAAGCGCTCGGCCTTGGACCCATTATAATGTCTGATCCGCGAAGCCGTGCGTGCCGTGTTCCGCGTGATCAATGGTCTTCCGCCGAAAAGAGTGCGCAAGGCCTCGGCGCGCCATCCCAGTTCCAGCGCCCATGCGGGCAGCTTCATCGAGGGTGCGGTCTTCCCGGCGCTTTGTGCGATCAGAGTGAAAAGCCGTTCGTAAGAGATCTCCTCGCCGATCAGGAGGTAGCGTTCACCGATGCCACCTTCAATGATCAGCCGTGTCATCGCCGTTGCCACATCGCGGGCGTCCACGATCGCATTGGTGCCACCGGGAAAAAAGCGCGAACCCTTGCGCACCCGGTCGATCATCGTCATACTGCTCCGCCCGTGCTGCCCAGGGCCGAAGACCACGCAGGGGTTCACCATCACCGCGTCCAGGCCTTCCGCGATGCCGCGGTACACCTCCAGCTCCGCCTCCGCTTTACTGATCGCATAGCCGGAGGAATTCTTGTCCTGCACGAAGGCCTTCGTCTCATCGCCGATGCCGCCGTCCAAACCACCACCGATGGTGGCCGTGGAGCTCACGTGGCAGAGGCGTTTCACTCCGGCTTCCAACGCGGCGTCCACCACGTTCGCCGTACCTTCCACATTGGTGCGTAACAGCTCGCGTACATCCCGTGGGTCGAAGGAGACCATCGCAGCGCAGTGATACACGTGATCGACGCCTTGCATCGCCTCGCGCAAAACACCCACATCGAACAGGTCGCCCTCAACCCACTGGATCCGCTGGAAGCGTTCCGTGCCGTCCGCGTGATAGTGCTCCAAGATCTGTTGGACAATAGAGGCATCACTGCCTTTGCGGAGCAGCGCACGCACGCTTCGTCCTTGCGCCAACAGCGCGTCCAGCACATGTGCGCCCACGATCCCCGTTCCTCCCGTTACCAGATCCATCTATGTGCCGATCGGCGCGGCCGCAAGATATCCCGCATGGGCTTGTGAGCACGACATCGGTGATCGCCTGGAACTTGCATTTCTTTGCGCCATCTTGAGATCAATAATTTCCGCTCTTTGTGTTCGTTGCGTCCGTTGCGAACGTTGCGGTAGAAAATCGCATTCCTTTGCGTCCTTTGTGCCCTTCGCGGTAGAAAGATCATGGCGGTAACAAACTTCGTAGAGGAACTCCGTTGGCGCGGATTGTTGCAGGACAGCACCCCCGGTGCCGAGGAGCACTTGATGAAGGGCCCGGCGACCGGCTACATCGGCTTCGACCCCACGGCGGATTCGTTGCATGTGGGCAACCTGGTGCAGATCATGATCCTGGTCCATTTCCAGCGCTGCGGCCACAAGCCCGTGGCCTTGGTGGGTGGTGCCACGGGCATGGTGGGCGACCCCAGCGGCAAGAAAAGCGAGCGCAACCTGCTGGACGAGGACGCGTTGCGCCACAATCAGGCCTGCGTGCAGAAGCAGCTTGAGCGCTTCCTCGATTTCGGCGATACAGCGAACGGCGCTCGGTTAGTGAACAACTACGACTGGTTCAAGGACATGGGCTTCCTGCGCTTCATCCGCGACGTGGGCAAGCACATCAGCGTGAACTACATGATGGCGAAGGACAGCGTGAAGAGCCGCTTGGAAACGGGCCTTTCTTTCACGGAGTTCAGCTACCAGTTGGTGCAGGGCTACGACTACTGGTGGCTGAACCAGCATGAGAACTGCACGGTGCAGATGGGCGGCAGCGACCAGTGGGGGAACATCACCACCGGCACGGAGCTGATCCGGCGCATGGGCGGCAACGAGGCCTACGCCATTACCACGCCGTTGCTCACCAAGGCTGATGGCAGCAAATTCGGCAAGAGCGAAAGCGGGAATGTCTGGTTGGACGCCGAGCGCACCTCACCCTACAAATTCTACCAGTTCTGGTTGAACGCCCCGGATGCGGACGCAGCGCGGTTCGCGGCCATCTTCACGCCATGGACGCAACTGGAGGTGGAGAAGCTGCGCGCCGAGCATGCCGAAGCACCACATAAAAGAGTGCTGCAAAAAGCTGTGGCCGATCATATCACCACGCTGGTCCATGGTGCGGCGGAGTTGGAGGCCGCGGTCCAAGCGAGCACCATCCTCTTCGGTAACGCCGCAGAAGGCTTGGGCACGTTGAACAAGAAACAATGGCTGGACGTGTTCGACGGCGTTCCGCAGGCGGATATGCCCACGGAGACGATCGCAACCGGCATTGGCATCATCGATCTATTGAGCGATGGTACTGGTTTTCTGGCATCAAAAGGCGAAGCCAAACGCGCGCTGAAGGAAGGCAGCATCAGCGTGAACAAAGTGAAGGTAGGGGAGGACCGCACCGTGAACGCGGACGACCTGATCGCGGGAAAGTTCATCCTGCTACAGCGCGGCAAGAAGAACTACTTTTTGGTGAAGGCAGTGTAAACTCGAGGCTGGCCGTTCCTTGGTGCCCAGTGCCGTAGGCTCGCCTTCGCGTCCTTCGTGTTCTTTGCGGTAGAATTTTCGTTGCGTTCCCGTTGCGTCGTAGCGTCGTTGCGGTTAACCTTCACTCACTCCACCAACAAATTACACCCCCGCAGGTCGCTGTTGTCAAAGCGCCCCAGCACTTCGAAGCTCCCGTCCGCATGCATGCGCCCCAGGTCCTGCGTGGAAATGAACGGGCAACTGGCGATGTTGCACAGGTCGATCACATCGATGCCGCCGGTGCGGCCTTCCGCCACACGCGTGAACGGGTCGTTAACATCCCGCGTCAGCACCCGCATCCACGGCGGGCATCTGTACGCGCCTTCGCCCTGCGACCATGCCTGTGAGAGCAATTCCGTCATGCCGTACTCGCTATGGACATGATCCACGGAGAATGCGTCTTTCAAGACCCTGTGCAATTCCTCGCGCACCATCTCCGGCCGCCTTCCCTTCATGCCACCGGTCTCCATGATCACCGTGTGTTTCAACGGCATCGGGTGTTTCTCCGCCAGGTCCAGCAGGGCGAAGGGAACGCCCAACAGCAAGGTCTGCGTGCCATTGGCTTCTCCATCGCGCAATAGCTCGGCCAAAGCTTCCAGATCGTGCAGGAAAGTGCCGCTGCGTTTATCGCCGCTTTCGGCGATGAGCTTTTCCGCCATGTACACCAAGGAGCTGCCTGGTCTTTCCATGTAGGCGGGCAGCAAAGCCAGGATGCGCCACCGCGCCGGTCGCCCATATTCCGCACTGAAGGATGTCAGGAATGAACGCTCATAGAGCCCCGGCCAAGGCACGTGATGGGTGCTGGTGACGGGCCCGGTGGTACCGCTGCTGGTGAACTGCAATGAAGCCTCCAGCCCCACCAGTAGCACCCGCCGGTTACGGAACAGGCCGATGGGCAGGCAGGGGATCCGTTCCACCGTGGTGATCGTCCCCGGATCTATGGTCAGCGCCTGAAGGTATTCGCGGTACACGGCATTGTGCGTGGCGTGCAGCATGAACAGCTCAAGCGCCAGGGCGGAAAAGGCTTCCGGCCCGTCCACCTGGAACGGCTTTTCAAGCAGCGCTGGCGGCACAATGGGGGAAGGCGCTGCGCCGTTCATACTTTTGCGGGACGATGTGGGACCAACGGAGGATGGGGACAAAAGTATCAGGGGCCGTGCTGCTGATGGCGGTGCTGATGTCCGCCTGCCTGAAAACCGAGGAATTCCCCAAGGAACCGCACATCGACTTCAAGTCCTACACCCGCTCAACGGATTACGACAAGCTCACCATTTCCTTCACCGATGGCGATGGGGATATCGGCTTGGACCAAGGGGATACGCTGGCACCGTACAACCCCGGCAGTCAGTGGTACCACAACTTTTTCGTGGACTACTACAAGATGCAGAACGGCCAGTGGGAGCTTCAGCAGTTCACATTGCCGCTTTATTACCGCATCCCGGTGATCACGCCCACCGGCCAGAACAAAGCGTTGGAAGGGGATATCGCCGTGGAGATCAGTCCGCTGGTGCTGCCGCAGACTTCCGGGGACACCGTGCGTTTCAGCGTGCGCATCGCGGACCGCGCCTTGCACGAAAGCAACACCGTGTTCACGGACGCGATCGTGGTGCAATAGCGCGGGTGTAGTTGTCAGTTGTTCGTTGTCAGTTGTCAGGCGTTGCCGCGCCCAAGCGCTGCCTCCTTCGCCGAAGCGGCTGCGAAGGTCGAGCTGGCGACAGCATGCGACAGTTGCAGTTGGCAGCGGCAGTCATCGTCGGCAATACGCTGTACCCTGTACTCGATACCCAGTACCAGCTCCACCCCTCAGATCTGCGTGGATCCACTCTTTCAGCGTCATCAGCGTTCCATCCCCAATGATCACCGTTCATCCTCTCCCTTCACCACATCTTCCCAGAACGTGATCTCGTCCTCGTTGTTGATGCTGATCCGTGCGATGTCGTTGAAGGTCGTGATCATGCCGGTGACACAGACTTTCCGCCCTTGAAGAAAGGTCTCCGGGTCATAGGAGAAGTTGGGGCTGTTGCTGTCCCATACCGTGGCATAGAAATCCTGGTTGGGATACATGCGGTCGAAGTTGAGGTAGAGCGCATTGGCCTTTTTGGTGCGCCGTGTGCTCACCACGGTGCCACAGATGGTAGCCTTGTTTCCGACATGGTATTTGGCCTGTGTTGTGCTGAAGCGGCCTCCGGGCAGGGGCGGTACCAGCGGGGCCACTTCGCCCATTGCGCGGTCGCCTTCACCGTACCAGTCCTGCGTGTCGTGCATCGCTTCGATGCGGCTCTCAAGGGTATCGTCCAACGCGGGATAGAGGTCCAGCCCGGATAGTTTCTCCACGCTGTCGATGGAGCACGCATAAGTGAGCAGGCCATGATCATTCAGCCCGTTGCCCATCACGAAGGCGATCCCCTTCTTAACGGGAGCATCAAGGTCCACCATGGCCTTGAAAAAGTAGGGTGGAGCGCTCACGTCCGCCTCTGCCTTCGGCTTGTTCAGCAGGGGCATGTCGGGGCCGAGGATGGGTGCTGTGACCACGAAGACGCGATGCCCCGAGTAGTGGACATAGCGGCGGATCCAGTCCTCCAGATCGGCCCATGCGCCGCGGTTCAGCTCAGGCTTTTGCGGTGAGATGTTGCTGTAGAGGTAGGTGGCCTTCAATGCATCGAGGCTCCAGCGCATGTCGGCGCTCGGTACCATGTGCCCGCGGTCGTATCCGCTGTACCAATAGCTGGTGATCAATGCCGTATTGGTCCTGATCAACGGGTCCGGGAGGAAGGTGTCGATACGTGCGAGATCGCCTTCCATGATGTCCGACATGATGATGTGTGCGGTCCACTTCGGCACCTTATACCTCTCGTTCCACACCAGCGCATGTCCCGGATGCACCACTACGGTGTCACCGGGGGTCAGTGCAGGATAACCCCACTGGGCGAGGTCGTGCTGCATTACGGCGAGCTTGGCCTTCTCCACTTTGCCACGCACCTGTTCCAGTTGGTCCTGCAGCTTTGAGTATTCCTGCTGCACGGCCTTCAGGGCCCCGGTCTGTTCGGATTGTGCAAAAGCAGTGGAGAAGGCAAGGAGCGCAAACAACTGCGCGGTGGTACGGACGGTCATGCGTGGGAAAGATTAGCGTTACGCCGTTGGATGATCAAGCGTGCAAGTTCGCTTATAGCCGGGAGAAGTGCCGAGGTTTTTTGTGGGGAGAGGGACAGACCCGGTGGGTTGTGGAATGCGGCGGCGAGGTCAAGCCCATGTTGCTCTTGAATGCAATGAAGGCCCGCCTGCCGGTGCAGCCTGCCGAGATATTCCTGCTCCGGTTGGCCCGGCGTGGGAACAAGAAGTGCGCCACGTCCGATCGCGTCGAGGTCCATCAACGTGGAATAGCCGGTGCGGCTGATGATGAGCTCGGCGTTCTTCATCGCAGTGCAAAGCGCTGCGGCCTTCAAGTGCCCTACGGTCCGGATGTTCCCTTGTTGGACATCATCGGATCCCGGTTTTCCTGAAACGACCAGGTGGGATCCTTCGGTTTTCTGCAACTGTTCCAGAATGCTTTTCTCCAACAAGGTACGTTGCGGTTCCGGCCCGCTGATCACGGCCACCGCGCGGTAGTGGATGTCCGCGCGGGCTGCCCGCATATCGTTGAATCGGCTGAGCGGCCCGATAAACCGTGCTTGCCCCGGAATGTCCTTACCATGTGAAAGAGCTCCGGAAAGCCCCGGCGGATCCGCATGGTCGGGGATCCAACAAAGATCGAAGCGGTCGATGTGCCGCCGATTGATCCGCCGTGCAACACCTTGGGCGAAGGGTGCGAAGGGTGCGAAGGGAAAGAGCTGGTGCGTGATCAGTACGCTGGGTAGCCCTGCCGCACGGATGCCGAAGCGTTGGTCACTGATCACAGCATCAAGGCGAAGCTCGCGCCACAGACTTTCGAACACGCGTTGTTCCCCGGGCACCTGCCGCAGCATCGTCGGGAATTGCTTCGCCATGGCCCAAGCCTGTGAGCGGCCTTTCGCATAGCGGACCTCCATGCCGGGGATGGACACCTGTTCCAACAGCGGGAACTCTTCGCGGAGCAATGCCAGCGGCCCCTTGTCACCACCGATCACCGGCACTGCCCCTTGCTCCTGCATTGCGCGGATGATCGGGACACAGCGTGCGGCGTGGCCCAGCCCCCAATCGAGCGGGGCCACCAGAATGCGAGCGCCGTTGAACATGGCGCGAAGTTCGTCCACCGGTCCCGTCCGCACGGTGAGCCTCTATCGAAGCGACCTGGGATCGTCCATAAAAGACTTGCCTGTTTTGTCCACAGATGTCACAGATGACACGGATGTTCCCCGCGTTGCGGGGATAGGCTGCGCCTGCTTCAACTTTCAAGCTGCCGAAGGCAGCATCTGTGGTAATCTGTGGACAGTCATTGGAACCGTGGATCAGCAACTCTTCGTTCTTTCGCGGACATTTTCACCGATCCCACGATCTTCGCAGCCTTTCCATGGGCAAGAACAAGCTCTCCCGCTTCGCCGAGAACGCCACCTTCGATCACGTGGTGCAGCCCTCGTTCACCGAGCTTCAGGCGGCCGACCTGCCACAGAAGGGCAAGTGGAACAGTGATTTCTTCAAGCGCGATGCCCTGTTGGTGCTGGAGCTGGGCTGTGGTGGCGGTGAATACACGGTCGGTCTCGCGCAGTTGCGACCGGAGAAGAATTACCTCGGTGTGGACATCAAAGGGGCACGTATTTGGCGCGGCGCGAAAACCGCCAAGGAAAAAGGATTGGACAATGTCGGCTTTCTACGCACGCACGTGGACCACATCCTGCGCTGCTTCGGTGAACATGAGGTGGACGAGATCTGGCTCACATTCAGTGACCCGCAGATCGGGAAAGCCCGCAAGCGCCTCACCAGCCCGCTCTTTCTCGCACGCTACAAGGAGATCCTGAAACCGGGCGGCATCATCCACCTGAAGACAGACAGCCCACTGCTTTACGAATACACCTTGGAGCAGATCGCCGAGCACAAGCTGCGCACCGAGGAAAGCAGCGCCGACGTATATGCCGAGCTGGTGCCGCGCGTTTCACCGGAGGAACAGGCCGTGCTGAACATCCGCACATTCTATGAAAACATGTGGCTGGAAGAGGGAAGGACGATCCACTACGTACGATTTGGTTGGGATTGAGCTGCGGAGGTTTTTTCTACCGCAACGGACGCAACGGACGCAACGAGCGCAACGTAAATGCGGCAGCCTCTCAAGTGAGCAGGTGGCATTGGTCCGCCCAGAAGTTGGTTTCCGCCCGGCCTCATCGGAAGATCCGTTGCGCTCGTTGCGAACGTTGCGGTCAACTTTTTGCATTCCCCGCGACCTTTGCGCTCTCTGCGGTTAGAACTTCCTCATGATCAAACACACCATACTTAACGACGCGGTACAGGAGCGCGATTTCTTCGCCGACGTGATGGACGTGGTGCGGCAGGTCCCGCGCGGCCGGGTGACGAGCTACGGGGCCATTGCGCGCTACCTCGGTGCCGCGCGCAGCTCCCGCATGGTGGGCTGGTGCATGAACCGGGCCCACACCGTGAAGCCCAAGGTGCCCGCGCACCGCGTCGTGAACCGCAACGGACTGCTCACCGGCAAGCACCACTTCGCCACGCCAGACCGGATGGAGGAACTGTTGGGGAAGGAAGGCGTGAAGGTGAAGAAGGACCAAGTACAGGATTTTGCCAAGAAGTTCTGGGACCCGGTGGAAGGCTTGCGGTTCTGACCTGCAAGGCGTACCCATAAATAGGGAAATTGTCCCATCCGTTCCTTCAGTTCTTTTTTGCCGTGTACCTTCATCGTGCCGAAAGGCCGCACCTCATGTTGATCCACACCGAACATAAATGCGATAACCTGTTGCTGGAAGTGCAGCCGGTGCAGCGGTTCGTACGGTCCACATGGAGCGGCGTATTCGTCGGTGAGGTCTATCGCTCTTTGTTGCAGCGTGTCATGGACGTGGTGGAGCGCGAAGGATTGCGCTATTGGCTCACCGATGGCCGCAAGGCGGGAGCGATACCGGAAGAGGACCAAGCGTGGACCATGCGTGAGTTCACTCCGCAGGTGATGCAGGCGGGCATTGAGCGCATCGCCATCGTAGGAAGTGAGGACCCCGGCAACGCAGAGGCCGTGGACCGGTTCGTGACCGCCACCCCGGCCGACGCGCCATACGCCGTCCGTTTCTTTGAGGATCCCTCCATCGCCATGCTCTGGTTGCTGGAGCGGAGGCCCGTGCGGGATGCCATCGGGGACGCAGGTATACGCAATGTCGGCGGCGGGACCTGACAATAGGCATCCTACACCTGCTTTTTCAGGGGTAATTTCGCGCCGCAATGGATATTACCGAAGAAGCCCTGCAAGCGGCACTGAGCCGGGTGATCGAACCCGACCTGAAGAAGGACATCGTGGAACTGGACCTCGTGCAAGAGGTCGTCATCGACGAGAACACCATCAGCATCATCGTGGAGGTGAGCAATCCCGCGATGCACAGCCGCAAGCGCATGGAGGAGGCCGTGATCTTCCAGCTGAAGCAGGCTTTCGGCGACGGGGTGAAGGTGAACGTAAGCGTTCGCCCCATCAGCGGTGCACGTGGCGGCCTTCGCAAAGTGCTGCCCTTCGTGAAGCATATCGTGGCCGTGGCCAGCGGCAAAGGCGGTGTGGGCAAGAGCACCATCACCGCCAACCTCGCGGTCGGCCTTGCGCAACGCGGATATAAGGTCGGCCTCGTTGACGCGGACATTTATGGCCCCAGCATGCCGATGATGTTCGACGTGCAGAAGGAGCGGCCCCGCGTGAAGGCGGTGGACGGAAAGAACCTCATCATACCGGTTGAGAATTACGGCGTGCAGATGCTCAGCATCGGCTTCTTCGCCGATCCCGGTCAGGCCATCGCTTGGCGCGGGCCCATGGCCAGCAAGGCGCTCGACCAACTCTTCAAGGATGCCGATTGGGGTGAACTCGACATCATGCTCGTGGACCTGCCGCCCGGCACCGGCGACATTCACCTGTCGCTCGTGCAGGCCGTGCCGCTCAGCGGGGCCATTATCGTGAGCACCCCCCAGCCCGTGGCCTTGGTGGACGCGCGCAAGGGCGTGGGCCTCTTCAACATGCCCAGCGTGAACGTGCCCGTGCTCGGCATCGTGGAGAACATGTCCTGGTTCATCCCTGCGGAAACCGCAGCCGGCCGGCCGCTCGCCGACATCCCCGAAAAAGAGCGCCAGTACATCTTCGGCAAAGGGGGCGCACGCGCGCTTTCAGAGGAGCTGAACGTGCCGTTCATGGCCGAGGTGCCATTGGTGCAAAGCATCCGCGAGGCTGCCGACGTGGGCCGCCCCGCCGTGCTTCAGGGCGATACCCCGGCCGCACAGGCCTTCGCGCCCATGCTGGATGCCATGCAGCGTATCTTGGCCGAACTGGAGGTCGCGCCGCCGAAGAAGAAAGTTGCCGACCCGGCAGACGAAATGATAGTTAAGCCATGAGCATTGCCATCCTGATCGGTACCGAAGAACGCGAACGCTTGACGCAGCGGGTGAAGGATGCGCTCACGGAACTCCGGCCCTTCCTCGAAGCTGATGGTGGCGACATCACCCTCGTTGACATCAGTGAGAAGGGCGTAGTGCGCGTGCGACTGCACGGGGCTTGCAGCAGCTGCTCCATGAGCGCCATGACGATGAAGGCCGGTGTGGAAGAGGCCATCAAGCGCGTGGCCCCGGAAGTGGTGAAGGTGGAGGCGGTGAAGTGAGTGTCTTTGCCTGACCGTAGATGTCACAGGTGCCCGCGAAGTAGGCTGCATTTCGGCTAAGGCACCCCGTTTCCGAGTTCACGGACCCCCGGCATTCTCTGCGGCCATCTGCGTGATCTGCGGTAATAAGGATCAGCGGATGATCTCCTCGGACCATCGACCCTAGCGGTAGGAGGTCGCCTCATCCACGCCCTCCACCATGTCGATGTAGCTGTTGTAACGGCTCCCGGCGATCTCGCCGCTCTCCACCGCTTCCAGCACCGCGCAGCCCGGCTCTTTCATATGCTTGCAATCCCCGAAGCGGCATTCACCCTTCAGCGCAAAAAACTCAGGGAACTGGTCCACGATCTCCTCCTGCGTCATGTCAACCAGGCCGAAGCCTTTCACGCCGGGCGTGTCGATGATGAATGTGGGTAGCGATGATCCGGACTCACGACTCACGGGCTCACGACTCAAGACGGCTGGTGACAACTGCAATTCGAACATCTCCGCTGCCGTGGTGGTATGCTGTCCCTTGTCCGTGGAAGCACTGATCTCCAATGTGTGCAGGTCCAGTGCCGGGTCGATGGCGTTCACCAAGGTGCTCTTGCCCACGCCACTGTGCCCCACCAACAGCGAAACTTTTCCCTTCAGTAGTTCCTTCACCTCGTCCATCCCCACGTTTTTCAGCGCGGAGGTGATCAACGTGCGATAGCCTGCGCCTTGGTACACATCCTCGTATTCCGCGAGCAGGCCCAGCTCGTCGTCATCGTAGTCATCCACCTTGTTGAAGATGATGATCGGCGGGATGCGGTAGGCCTCCGCCGTCACCAGCACACGGTCGATGAAGCCGAAGGACGTGCGCGGCCGGGCCAAGGTCACCAGCACCAGGCACTGGTCCATATTGCTCGCGATCACATGCTTGTGGTGCGAGAGGTTCACGGACTTCCGCACCAAGTAGTTGCGGCGATGGTGCAGCTCCGTCACGGCGCCCACCATCTCGTTGCCCACCTTTTCCGCCGCCGGGTTGAATTCCACCAGATCGCCCACGGCCAACGGGTTGGTGGTGCTATAGCCTTTGATGCGCAGCTTCCCCTTGGCGATGCAGGTATGCAGCACGCCATCTTCACCGCGTACGATGTAGCGGCTGCCGGTGGAACGCATGAGGAGGCCGGTGGGCATTGGGCAAAGATGGGGGGTGGAGGTTGGAGAACGGATCCGCTATCTTTGAAGAACAGAAAAGAACCATGGAACTCTCAGCAATAGTCGAACGATCCGAAGACGGTTGGTATGTAGGCCAGCTGGAGGAACTCCCCGAGGTGCTTTCACAAGGGCGCACCTTGGAGGAATTGATGGACAATTTGCGTGATGCCATGCACCAATTGTTCATAGCGAACAAGCAGCAGGTGGAGGATGAACATGTAGGCAGAACCGTTATCCGGGAGAGGCTGAAGGTGGCCTGAAGCGCAACGGTCGGCGTCCATGAAGCGGTTGAAGTTGATCCGGCACTTGGAGAAGCACGGATGCATCCTGTTGCGGGAAGGAGGTAACCATGCCATCTACCTCAACCCGAAGAACCAAAGACGATCCGCAGTTGGACGTCACCGTGAACTGGCCGACTTGCTTTGCGAAAAGATCTGCAAGCAACTTGAGGTACCGGGTTTGAAATAATTCCGCCTTCCTTACCGACTGCGATCGCCTGTACTGGTGCCCTCCAGCGCTGCGATCTTCTCCCGCGTTGCCATTATGTGGAGTCTAGCCCATGGCGCGGGAGAACGGCTGAGGGCCGGAGGTGCTGAAGGGACTAACTCCCGAGCCATGGCCAGGGTCATCTGCCCTCCATCAGACCGGCCCTGCAACCACCGGATCAAATTGTTCGACCTTTGACCGGCGACGGTGCCCGTCCCTAATTTCGTTGGCCCTTTCAGCCATGAAGCACATTCTGTACGCCGCCTGCCTTGGCGCGGTAACCCTTTCACCGGCCCTTTTCGCCCAAAGCGCCGCCATCACCATGGACGGCCGATTCGATGATTGGGGGCCCGGCCTGGCCACGTTCACTGACGACAACTCGCCCAGCTCCGGCGTGGACCTGCTGAGCATGCAGGTGACCAATGATGCGGACTATCTCTTCATCAAGCTGGTCGTTGGCAGCGCGATCGACCTCACCGACAACGTCCCCGCGCAGACCATACGCCTTTACATCGACGGGGACAACAATGCGGCCACGGGCACCGCGGTGCAGGCGGGTTATGGAGCCGAGCTCCAGATCAAATTCGATACCCGCGTGGTCACCACCTACTTCGGCAGCAGCACCAACGTCTCATGGAGCACCATCGACCTGGTGCCCCTGCCCACCGTCACCAGCGACACCTTCGAGATCGCCATCGCACGCAATTCCATTCCGGACGGCGTGCATCCCCTCTTCACCTCGAACACCATCAAGCTGCTCTTCCGCGAGACCGATGGCGGCGACTACATGCCTGATGCAGGCAGCACCTTCAGCTACACCTTCGATGCCACGCCGGTGGCCCCGCTGGTGCCCATCGCAATGCCCAAGGCGGTGGCCTCCTATGTCCGCATCACTGCGTGGAACGTGCTGGCCGACGGCATCACCGATGCGGCCTTGCAAGGCCAGTACCAGCGCATGCTCTCGGCCATGTCGCCGGACATCATCGGCTTCAGCGAATGCGTTAGCAGCACGGCGGCGCAGGTCAAAACGCGGCTGGACAGCTGGTTGCCCATTGGTGGAAGCGGCTGGTACACCACGAAGGACGATTATGACATGGTGATCGCCTCGCGCTGGCCGATCCTGCAGACCTGGCCGGGCCTTACGCGCCAGTATGCCGCTTTGATCGACCCGCCATCAACATACAGTACCGACCTGCTCTTCACCGCCGCCCACCTGCACTGCTGTACGGCCGATGCCAACCGCCAGAACGAGGCCGATGAGTATGTGCAATTCGTGCAGGACGCGAAGAGTCCCGGTGGCAACATCACCCTGCCGTACGGTACGCCCATGGTATACGCCGGCGACCTGAATTCCGTTGGTTATGCGCAACAGCTCATCACCTTGCTCACGGGCGACATTCAGAACAACGCCACCTACGGGCCCGATGGCGCCATGGACTGGGACGGGACGAATGATGCGAGCACGCATGCCTTGCAGACGGATGCACGCATGGGCTACACCTGGCGCAGCAACACCAGTTCCTATCCAAGCGGCTTGCTGGACCACATGCTGTACACCGACGCTGCCGCCACGCTGGCGAAGTCCTTCATTTTGCGCACCGAGGTGATGCCACCGGCCACGCTGAGCGCCTTGGGACTGAACAGCAACGATGCGTCGACCGCCAGCGACCATTTTGCGGTGACCTCCGACTTCATCGTGCCGCAGCCGGGTTGTTCCGTGAATGTGCATCTGTTCCTGGAGGGGCCGTACGATGCGAACACGGGAATGATGCAGGACAGTCTCCGCAGGAAGGGCTTGATCCCCTTGGCGGAACCCTACACCGCATTGGGCTTCACACAGGCCGGTGGAGGCGGCGGCGAGACCATCCTTCCCTCCGTGCTCAACACCACCGGAGGCAACGCCATCGTGGATTGGGTACTGCTGGAATTGCGCGACTCCCAAGCGCCCTCCTTGATCTTGTCCACCCGCGCCGCGCTGCTTCAGCGGGATGGCGACGTGGTGGATATCGATGGCGTTTCCGCAGTGACCTTTTCCATGCCCGCAGGCAGTTATGATGTGGCGGTGCGCCACCGCAATCATCTGGGCGTAATGACCCAGCAGGCCATTTCCCTTGGCACGTTCCCGACAAGCATCGACCTGCGCACATCGGCCACCAGCCTGTATTCCGTTGGCTCCGCAGCGGAAAAAACACTTGGGTCCGTCCAACTGCTTTGGGCCGGGAACACGCATATCGATGCTGAACTGAAATACACGGGCCAGGCGAACGACCGCGACCCCATCCTGGTCCGGTTGAGCGGAAGTGCACCGAACAATACTTATACCGGTTACGTGCAGGAGGACGTGAACCTGGACGGCGTGGTGAAATACACCGGTGCCCGGAATGACCGCGACCCGATCCTGGTGAACATCGGCGGCGTATTACCGACCACACAGCGCGCGGAGCAATTGCCTTGATCGGGTCCGTGCGGATATGGACGCTCAGATCTGCGTTTATTTTTCTTTCAGTGTTGCTGGCTGTCGCAGGCAAGCATCAGCGTTCCATCAAAGCCGAACCCCATGCTCCGGGTCATCTGCGTGAGACCCCAGAGCGGAACTCTTCAGATCCGCGTTTATCATTTCTTTCAGCGTCATCTGCGTTCCATCCCTCATCGGCCCGTCGCGGCAACGGCATTTCGTTTTCTGATTATCTGATCATCTGATTGTCTGATCTTCTGATCAACCACAGTTCTCCCGACCTTTGTCCCTTCGCCTTTGCTGCACAAAGAATCTCATCCACCGCTACGGCGGAACAAGCATGTCCATCTCCGTCCGCCACATCACCAAGCAGTTCGGCACCCAGAAAGCGCTGGACGACGTTTCCTTCGAGATCGGTGGGAGCGAGGTCGTCGGCTTCCTCGGGCCTAACGGCGCGGGAAAGAGCACGATGATGAAGATCCTCACGTGCTTCCTGCCGCCTACCAGCGGTGATGCCAGCGTGTGCGGCTTCGACATCCGTGAGGCCAGCATGGACGTGCGCCGCAACGTGGGCTACCTGCCGGAGCACAATCCGCTGTACACGGACCTCTATGTGCGGGAATACCTGGAATTCGTCGCGGGACTGCACAAGATGAAGAACATCGCCGCCCGTGTGAAGGAGATGGTGGGCACGGTGGGGCTGGAGCGGGAAGCGCACAAGAAGATCGGAGCGCTGAGCAAGGGCTACCGCCAGCGCGTGGGCTTGGCGCAGGCCATGATCCACGACCCCAAGGTGCTCATCCTGGATGAACCCACCAGCGGTCTGGATCCGAACCAGTTGGAAGAGATCCGCGGCTTGATCAAGCACATCGGTGAGGCGCGCACGGTGATGCTGAGCACGCACATCATGCAGGAGGTGGAGGCCATCTGCAGCCGGGTCATCATCATCGACAAGGGCCGCATCGTGGCGGACGACAATGCCAAGCACCTGCGCGGCATGGGCGATCAGCGGCAGGCCATCCTCGTGGAGTTCGACGGTCGCGCCACCGCTGAGGAACTGCTTGCATTACCGGGCGTGGAGGGTGTTGAACGGGGCAGCGGGAGCACATGGACCATCACCTTCCGGGAGGAGCACGACATCCGCCCCGCCGTGTTCCAGTTCGCCGTGGACAAGGGCCTGAAGGTGCTCACGCTGCAACGCTCCGAGCGCGATCTGGAGGCGGTGTTCAAGGAATTGACAGGACGTTGATCCACTGGCTTGGGCGGGTCGTGCTTTGGCTTGGCCCGTTCGGATCCCACCGCGCCCGCGCCATTTGAGAGGGGGATAGCTCCTGTAGCTCCTGAGGTCCGGGCTCAAAACACACTGCTAGAGAAAGGTGCGAACGACCGTATGGAGCAAAACCGTTTCTTTGCGGCCTGTTTTTTCCCTTCTGGGGAGCACCAACGAAACTTCGACCATGCCATACCTCTTCACTTCAGAAAGCGTCAGCGAAGGCCATCCCGACAAGATCGCCGATCAGATCAGCGATGCGCTCATCGACCACTTTTTGGCCTTCGATCCCGAGAGCAAGGTGGCCTGCGAAACATTGGTGACCACAGGACAGGTGGTGCTGGCCGGCGAGGTGAAGAGCACCGCGTATTTGGATGTGCAGCAGATCGCGCGGGAAGTGATCCGCCGCATCGGCTACACGCGCAGTGAATACATGTTCGAGGCGGACAGCTGCGGCGTGTTCAGCGCCATCCACGAGCAAAGCCCGGACATTAACCAAGGCGTGGTGCGCAAAAAGCCGGAAGAGCAAGGGGCCGGCGACCAAGGCATGATGTTCGGCTATGCCTGCCGCGACACGGACTCCTATATGCCCCTGGCTTTGGACCTGAGCCACCGCCTGTTGCAGGAGCTCGCCGCGATCCGCCGCGAGAAGAACTCCAAGATGCCCTACCTGCGGCCCGATGCCAAGAGCCAGGTGACCATTGAATACGGCGACGACCATACGCCGCTGCGCATCGACGCCATCGTGATCAGCACCCAGCATGACGACTTCGACACCGAGCCGAAGATGTTGGCGAAGATCAAGAAGGATGTACTGGAGATCCTGATCCCCCGGGTGAAGAAGAAGCTTTCCAAGCGTGTGCAGGCGCTTTTCAACGACAAGATCCAATACCATATCAACCCCACCGGCAAGTTCGTGATCGGCGGACCGCACGGTGATACCGGCCTCACCGGTCGCAAGATCATCGTGGACACCTACGGTGGCAAGGGCGCGCATGGTGGCGGTGCTTTCAGTGGTAAGGACCCCAGCAAGGTGGACCGCAGCGCCGCGTATGCCGCTAGGCACGTGGCCAAGAACCTGATCGCAGCGGGGGTTTGCGACGAAGTGCTCGTGCAGGTGGCCTATGCCATCGGCGTAGCCAAGCCTGTCGGCTTCTACGTGAACACCTACGGCACCGCGAAAGTGAAGAAGACCGATGGCGCCATAGCCAAGACCTTGGCGGGGATGAAGGAATTGGACATGCGCCCGTACTTCATCGAAAAGCGCTTCAACCTGCGCACGCCCATCTACAGCGAGACCGCAGCCTACGGGCACATGGGCCGCACGCCGCGCACCGTGACCAAGAAATTCGATAACGCGGGCAGGAAGGCCACTGTGAAGGTGAAGCTCTTCCCTTGGGAGGAACTGGATGCCGTGCCGGCAGTGAGGAAGGCGTTCGGGTTGAAGTAGTTATCCGTTGTTCGTTGTCAGTTGTCAGGCTGCCGACGCTGAAGTGGCAGTCGGCAGAGACAGTCGGCAGCCGTGAGCAGCCTTTCAATCACCAATTACCAGCCACTAATCACCAAAACCCGCCATGGGTACGGAAAGGAGCGCCAAACTAACCTCCCCACAACGCACGGAACCCCCTGACAACGAACAACTGACAACTGACAACTGACCGCACTGTTTGCGGGATCATAAAGAAGCACTACTTTCGCACCCCATTTTTCAGGAACCATGTACGCCATCGTAGAGATCGCCGGCCAGCAATTCAAGGTGCAGGCCCCCCAAAAGCTGAAAGTTCACCGCCTCGAGCTCGAGGAAGGCAAGCATGTTGAACTTGGTAATGTGCTCATGGTGAGCGATGGTACCAAGACCAGCATCGGCACGCCGGTGGTGGACGGTGTCCGCATCGCCGCCAAAGTGCTGGTACACAGCAAGGCCGACAAGGTGATAGTGGGCAAAAAGAAGCGCCGCAAGGGCTACCAGAAGGTCAACGGCCACCGCCAATACCTCACCGAGCTGTGGGTGGAGGCCATCCTCGCCAAGGGTGAGAAGTTCGATGCCAGCAAGAGCACCGCACCTGCCGTGATCCCCTACGCTCCGGCAGTGAAGAAGACCCGTGAGACGGCCGAGGCCGCTCCGGTGAAGAAGGCTCCTGCCAAGAAGGCCCCGGCCAAGAAGGCGGCAGCGAAGAAAGCACCGGCCAAGAAAGCGGCAGCCAAGAAAGCCGCTCCGAAAAAAGACGATAAGAAATAAGTGTCACCAGGTTTCATCCTGAAAGACCCCCTCAGCCATGGCACACAAGAAAGGAGCAGGTAGTACCCAGAACGGCCGCGAGTCGCACTCGAAGCGTCTGGGCGTGAAGATCTACGGTGGCAGCGCCGCTATCGCAGGTAACATCATCGTCCGCCAGCGCGGCACCCACCACCATGTGGGCAAGAATGTCGGTATCGGCGTGGACCACACCCTCTACGCCCTTGTGGACGGCACAGTGGAGTTCCGCCGCAAGCGCGACAACAAGAGCTACGTGAGCATCATCCCCGTCGGCGTCGACCTGAACGGTGGCGGAAAGGCCATCGTGAAGACCGCCAAGAAGACCGAGGCCCCCAAAGCCGCCAAAGCTCCCAAGGCCGATGACCTGAAGAAGGTCGAAGGCATCGGGCCGAAGATCGCCGAGCTTTTCAACGAAGCAGGGATCAACAGCTTCGCCGAGCTGGCAGCTACTTCCGTGGACAAGCTGAAGGAGATCCTGGAGGCCGCCGGCCCCCACTTCGCTTCGCACAACCCTGGTACTTGGCCCAAGCAAGCTGAACTCGCCGCAGTCGGCAAGTGGGACGAGCTGAAGGCGTGGCAGGACGAGCTGAGCGGCGGCAAGTAAGCCGTTCCAACAAGCAACTATCAAAGCCCTCGGAGATTCCGGGGGCTTTGTCTTTGGTACGGTTTCGAGTGCCCGACAAACCCGCGCTCAACCACCGAAGCCCACGCTCGCGTTTTTCGCGAGTGTGCCCAGCTTTTTCCGCCTCTGGCGGGCTCAAGCAACTTCCCACAAGCGAGGTGCCGCCCTAACACAACTTTCACCGCGCTTCCAACAGCGCTTTCGCTTGTGCCGCATAAAACCCGCCGCCACTTACGATCCGCTCCAGCGCTGGCCGTGCAGCCTTACCGTCCTGTCTCACCGTGGCGAGCGCCTCGTACCACAGGGATTCCTCGCGAAAGCTGTCCACGGAGTTGCTTGCAGCAGCATGCAGCAGGCGGATGCCACGCGGATACAGTCCGAGCCGATAGCAGGCCAGCCCCGCATAGAACTGCGCGTTCACATCGTCCGGGTATTGGCCGAGGAGGAAGTAGAGGTCGTCCAAGGCGGTGCGGTCGTTGCCTTTTGCCAAAGCACCCAAGGCCACGTCCAGAAAATCCAAGTAGGGTTGTGTAGGTCTTGCCGACGGGACCACCTCCGGCCGGGAAGGGTCA
Source organism: Flavobacteriales bacterium (assembly GCA_016700415.1). Taxonomy (NCBI): domain Bacteria; kingdom Pseudomonadati; phylum Bacteroidota; class Flavobacteriia; order Flavobacteriales; species Flavobacteriales bacterium. The sequence goes on along the minus strand of CP065018.1, from coordinate 2,071,704 downwards.
ACGTTCGCAGGCACACCCGGTGAGCGTAGCCGAGGCCCGGCAGTCCCGTACAACTCTTCCGGATGGACCACCTTCAGGTCATGCAGAAAGACCAAGTGGCGGGAAGGCCGCGGTGCTTGGGCCTCACGCGGGGCAGCAACTCCAGGATCCCGTGCCACGGTGACCGGCTGGGCATCGATCCGTTCGATGGTTTCCCGTTCCGGCCGTGTTCCCCCGGAAGATGGGCCATGGAACCGCTCCGGCACAGAAGAAGCAGCTTGGTGTCCTGTGGCTTCGGGTACTGCTTTCGTGGGCAGCGCATCGATCTCCGCATGGACCACCAGCAAGGTGCTTTCCACCGCAGCGGGCATCGTTTGCGCAAAGTTCGGATCCTGCACAGCTACAGAAGACTTCCGTATCGGTGTGGTCGATTCATGCTTTTGCAACGTAAAAAACGTGACCACGGCTCCGATCAGTAAAACCACAGGGACGATCCCCCATTTCCAATTCAGCCCTTGAGCGGGCCGCTGCGCGTTCAAGTGGCCCAAGGCCGCAACAGCCCCAGGCTGTTGAAGGCCCTCCACCGCCTCGCGGAGCAGCGGATCGCTTTCCAGATGAAGCTCGACGGCGTGGCGCTCCCCATCTGTGAGCCTGCCTTGGGCATAGCGTTCCAGTAGCTCGCGCGAAAGCGGCGTGCTTGGCGTGAAAGGGTCAGTGCTGTGGGCCATGGCGTTCCAATGAAATGCGCAGGTTCCTCCTGCCGTTCTGAAGATGGCTGCGCACCTGTTCAAGCGGGTAGCCGGTGCGCTCGGCCACTTGCTGATAGCTGTTCCTTTCCAAATAGAACAAGCGGATGCACGCTTCCTGTCCTTCGGGCAATTGCGCGATAGCGGCTTCGAGTTCCTGTAGTGAAGCCTCGTGCAACGCGGCTTCACCACCTTGGTCTTCCTGCTCGATCAGCGCGGGATCCATGCGCACCAGCGGGTCTGCTTTCCGCAATACCATCAAGCATCGGTTCCGCATCACGGCATGCAACCATGGCCGGAATCTCTTCACCTCGTGCTTGCCGATCAGCGCGGGCAGCTCCGCGAAAAGTCCCATCACCGCGTCCTTCCCGGCCTCCACGTCCTTCAGGTACTTCATCGCCACGCCGAACAGCAAGTGCGCATACCGGTCCCAAAGCACGCCCAACGAAGAACGATCGCCAGCGCGAAGCCGGGCGACCAGTTCCTCATCGGTGAGGTTCGGAGCGGTTTTGTTGCGGAGGAACATGCCTTAGCGGCTGGTGATCGGTCACTGGTGATTGGTGAATGGTGATCAGTGACTGGTGCGGAGACTCAAGACTCAAACTTCCCTTTGTCCTCTGTGTCTCTGTGCCTCTGTGGTTTAAAACTTGACGATCCTCTCACCTCCCAGAATTCCTCTGCTGCCACAGATCAAAGTAGCTCTTCGTGTCGATCGCCACCACGCCTCCTGTCACATCGCCGTATTTCGCGGGCAGACCGCCGGTGTACACGCTCACGCTGTTGATCGCCTCCGAAGGCACGCCGGGGTTCGTGCCGGTCACTTTCACGCCGTCCACGTAGTAGGCCATCGCCCCGGCGCGTGATCCGCGGAAGTACAGCTCGTCGCTGTTCGCCGACTTGGTGACGCCGGGCGTCATGCTCGCGATCATCTTCACCGGGTCCTTCCGGACAGCATTGGTCTTGATCTGCGCGGTGGTCATCACCATGCGGCTCGGGTCGTCCGGGCGGATCAGGGGTTCCTCCCATTTGTAGCGTTCCACCACGATGGTCCCCAGCATGGAAGCCAAATGCACGTCTTTGAGCCGTACGATCAATCCGGGGTCCACGCGCACGCCGGTGATCTCCGCCGGTTGAAGGCCGATGGCTTGCACCTTCACGTCATATTCCCCTGCTGCCAACGGCTTCAGGATGAAGCGGCCCTCGGCATCCGTCTCCGTGCCGGTGACCGAGCCGCCCTGCTCGGCCCGGACGATGCCGAATTCCACCGGGTTGCCATCGGGGTCGAGCACCTTTCCGTGTATCTCTCCAAAGCCCTGTGCTGATGCCTGCGCTCCAAAACCCAAGGCCAGCAATGCGATCATCCATTTCGTGTTTGTCATCGTCGTTGCGGTTGTTGTTCCACAAGAAGATGCACGAAGTGGGGGGAATGCATAAAGGGATCCACGACTCCCGGACTCAAGACTCCCTATTGTCGGACTCGTCCCCTAAAGCTCCTCCGCCACCACTTCCTTCACCCCCGGCACCATCTGCTTCATCAGATTCTCGATGCCGCCTTTCAGCGTCACCATGCTGCTGGGGCAGCCGCTGCAGCTACCGCGTAGGGAAACAGCGAGGACGCCATCCTTGAAGGATTTGAAAGCGATGTGACCGCCGTCGCCTTCCACCGATGGACGCACATATTCCTCCAGCACGGAGATGATCATCTCATCTTCCTTGCTTGTGGGTTTGGCGTGTGATACGGCGCGTTCGTTCGCGTCGGCGAGGCTCTGTGCGGGAGCATCGGAGAGCACTATGCGGCCGTCGGAGTTGAGGTATTCCTGGATGTATTCGCGCAGCTCGATCTGCACCATGTCCCAGCCGATGCTGTCGTTCTTGGTGACCGAGAGGAAATTCCCGCTGATGAACACGCCGGTGACGAAGGGCAAGTTGAACACTTTCGCGGCGAGCGGCGATACGGCTTCGGCCTCTTCGGGCGAGGTGAATTCCATCAGGCGTCCTTCCGGTACGAGCGCGCGGTTGGTGACGAAGCGCATGGTGGCCGGGTTCGGGGTGGCCTCGGCATAGACCGAGACGGGGATACGTTTTTCGATGGATTCCATGGGGCTGCAAAGGTAGAGATCGTGCGAGAGGGGGAAGGGAAACCACAGACCGTGCTACGCCGAAGCGGCTACGCCCAGGCGAGGGCACGGAGGCACAGAGGAGCACAGGGGATGTTCTGAAAGAAAAACCGCAGATGCCGCAGATGATCCCACCCAGCGGGATGTAGGACGACCGCTTGCCGACCAGAGCCGTGGCTTACCAAGCTTTTGCACCGTTCTGCCAGAACCTTACATCCAGCAGCACGTATCTTTGCCATCCATGCATTCCTTGCGCTCACTTCGCTCGAAAGGCCTCTCGGTCTTGGCTATGCTTGTGCTCTTGCTGGGCACGGCGGCGCCCGCGTTGGCGCGCATGACCTGCACGATGGGCGGCCCCAGCATTGTAAGCTTCGGCCAAGCGGAGGAATGTTCCCCAGTGGATCATGCGCATCCTGTTACCACGGTGCAGGCTACTTGCTGCGAAGTGTTGCAGGCGCGGCCACAGCGCACGGACTTCGTTCCGGCTGCCAGTGCTTCGGTGCCGGTGCTTTTCGCCATGATCCTGCCTGCGGTGATCATTCCTGCTGAAATAGCGGCGCCTGTTGTCCGCAGTGATGCGCGTTTTTCGCGCCCGCCCCCCTTGGCGCACTCCCAGCGCTTGGCCACTACGGGCGTTTTCCTCATTTAGATCGGTCTTTTCGGTGAAGACTGCAGCAACTGCTGCGGTCTGTTTTGTTTATCACCCTAAAGACTTTTTCTGAATGAGACCCGAACAAGTGATCATCCTTTTCGCACTGTCCGTAGCGGGCAGCGCGCTCTTTGCGCAGGATAGCGTGACGGGCGTGGTGCGCACACGCGCAGCCGACAAGAGTGTCGCGCCCTTGCCCGATGCCCGCGTGGGCTGGGCCGGTGGTGCTGCCGTGATGAGCGGCCCCGACGGCCATTTTTCGCTTCCGATACCGGCCGCATGGCCCGCGACGCTCGTCACCTCCTCCTTTTCCACTACGCCGGATTCGCTTCTCCTGGATGCGCCGCCAAGCACACCATTGACCATCACCGTGGAGGGCTCCGTGCAACTCGCCGCCGCCGAGGTGAGCGAACGCCAAGCCAGCACCCGCGTGAGCCTTCAATCGCTGCAGGCCATCGAATCCATCGGTGCACGTGAGCTGAAACGTGCGGCCTGCTGCGACATCAGCGAGAGCTTCGAGACCAATGCCACGGTGGACATCAACTACAGCGATGCCATCAGCGGCACCAAGACCATCCGCATGCTCGGCCTCGACGGCAAGTACGCGCAGATCAGCATGGAGAACATCCCCTTCGTACGCGGGCTTTCCTCCAATTCGGGGCTCACGCTGATCCCCGGTCCGTGGATCCAGGCCATCAACGTGAGCAAGGGCATCGGCACGGCGGTGAACGGCCCCAATGCGATGACGGGCCAGATCGACCTCTGCCTGCTGGACCCGGCCTCCTCGCCTACGCTCTTCACAAATCTGTATGTGAACAGCCAGAGCCGTACGGAGCTGAACGTGAACGCCGCGCAGCACTTAGGCAAGGGAGGTGATAACCTACTGATGGTGCAGGGGAACCTGATGCAGCGCGAGCTGGACGACAACGGCGACGGCTTCCGGGACCAGCCGCTCACCAAGCGCTTCAACATCATGGACCGCTGGATGCAGCGCACGGAGAAGCGCACCACGCAGGTGATCCTGCGCTATGTGACCGACCTGCGCAACGGTGGACAGATGAACGATGCGCGCTTGGGCGAAAGCTCGGACGGGCGGCGCTACGGCGTCGATATCGACAACGAAATGGCGGACGTGATCGTGAAGAACGGCTGGATCCTGAACGATCCAGGCAAAAGCATCGGCATCCTCACCGCGTTCCGCAACAACACCATTTCTTCGGTCTTCGGTGACCGCAACTACCAAGGCGCGCAACGCAGCGGCTATGCGAACGTGGTGTACCAGCAACTGCTGAAAGGCAAAGACCAGATCAAGGCCGGGGCCAGCTTCCAGTTCGATGATTACGAAGAGCTCTTTCACCAACCATTGGACGAACGGCTGGACCTGGGTCGCACGGAGCGTATGCCTGGCGTCTTCGCGGAGTACACCCGCACACGGAACCGCTTTATCCTGGTGGCCGGCCTGCGCGCCGACCATAGCAGCGAATACGGTGAAGCGATCAGCCCGCGGCTGCACTTGAAGTACGACATCGCGCCGCTCACCACCATCCGCTTCTCCGTGGGCAGCGGATTCCGCAGCGCGAACCCGATCATGGAGAATGCCGCCGCCTTGGCCAGCTCGCGCCATGTGGTTTTCGACGGCCCGCTCGGCTTTGAGCGCTCGTGGAACACCGGCATTTCCCTGTTGCACAAGTTCAAGTGGTTCGGCAAGAAATGGAGCCTTGGGCTGGATGCCTATCGCTCGGATTTCACGGACCAGGTGGTGGCCGACATGGACCGCGATCCGCAGATCTTGGCCTTTTACATGCTGAACGGGCCGAGCTATGCCAACAGCGCGCTCGTGGACGTACATGTGCAATTGAGCAAGCAGTGGGAGATGAAGGCGAGCTACCGCTATTACGACGCTGAGACCACGTACGACGGCGTGCTCCGTGAACGTCCGCTGGTTCCTTCGCACCGCGGGTTGCTTGATCTCGGCTACATCGCGAAGAACGAAAAATGGCGCTTCGACATCACGTTGAACGGATTTGGTACGGCCCGGCTGCCGAGCACCGCGAGCAACCCGGAGGAATACCGCCTCGGCGACCGCTCACCGGCCTATGCCACGCTCAACGCACAGGTCACACGGGTGATGGGTGCTTGGGAACTCTACCTCGGCGGAGAGAATCTCACAGGCACGTTGCAGAACCGGCAGATCCTCGATCCCGGTGATCCGTTCGGCCCGTACTTTGACGCCTCCATGATCTGGGGCCCCACCAATACGCAGATGGCCTACTTCGGCCTGCGTTTCACCTTGAAGGAAAAAGCAAAAACACCCACACCTTGAACATGAAAAACCTACTGAAAACAGGTGCCTTCCTACTGCTGCTCGTGGCCGGACGCACCTATGCACAGGATGCCGATAATTCCAAGTTCGCCTCGGTGGATATCCATTCCAATGCCGTGTGCGACATGTGCCAGACCACCATCCAGACGGAAATGCTCTACGTGAAAGGCGTGCAGGCCGTGAAGGTGGACCTGGAAACGAACACGATCCATGTGGACTACAAAGCGAATAAGACGGACCCGGACAAGCTGCGACAAGCGATCTCGAAGCTGGGCTATATGGCTGATAGCGTGATGCCCGATCCGGAGGCCCGCAAAGCATTACCTGATTGTTGCCAGAAAGAAGGATGCGGCCTGCCGGGGGAGAAAAAGGAAGTTGCTGCACCAGCCGAGCAGATCACACCTACCGCCGTTGAACCGGAGGCTCCCGCAGCCCCCCCTGTACCGGAGGCCCCTGCGGAACCGACGGAACCACAACACTAAGCCGATGGCTTTAGTGCGCATATTAAATGGGATCACGCCCACGTTCGGGCGTGATCCCTTTCTCGCAGAAACCGCCGTGGTGATCGGCGACGTGGTGATGGGCGACGGCTGCAGCGTGTGGTATTGTGCGGTTGTGCGCGGGGATGTGAACTCGATCCGCATCGGCGACCGGGTGAACATCCAAGATGGCGCGGTGCTGCATTGCACCTACCAAAAGTGCGGGCTGCAGATCGGCAATGACGTGAGCATCGGGCACAACGCGATCGTCCACGGCTGCACGGTAGGGGACAAGGTGCTCATCGGCATGGGTGCGATCGTGATGGACCAAGCGGTGATCGGTACCGGTAGTGTGATCGCCGCTGGCGCCGTGGTGACACAAGGCACCGTGGTGGAACCCGGCAGCTTGATGGCCGGGGTCCCGGCGAAGCGCATCGCTGCGGTGAGCAAGGACCTTTCCGAAGGCGAGATCGAGCGGATCGCGAAGAACTACGGGATCTATGCCAGTTGGTACAAAGAAGAGGGTGGTCAGGGTGCTGAACCACGTATGAACACGGATAGGCACGGATAGAGTTCTGTAGTTCCCTCAGTGGCATCGAGAAGCGGACCCTGAGGTCTGGTGGGACTTTTTTTTTTGGACAGGATCACAGGATTTACAGGATCGGGGGTCCGCCTTGAGGCGGGGTGTTACGGCAACCGCAACGTCCCATCCTCCTCCCAAACACCTTGCTTCACCGGCGCATCTTCCATCCCGAGCCGTTCAAGCACCGAGCGGAAGGACTCCGGATCGCCGCTGGTATAACACTCCAATATCCCGGTGGCATCCAAGGGCGCGGAGAACTGGTGTTGCTCCAGCACCTTTTCCACACGCCGCGCGATCGCTTCCGAAGGCTCGATGACACGGACATCCGGCCCCGCGATCTTTTCGATCAAGGGCCGCACCAGCGGATAATGCGTGCAGCCCAGTACCAATGCATCGATGTTGCGTTCCAGCATCGGTGCGATCCAATCGCGCAAGAGCCGTTCGGTCTCCGGCCCGTCAAAGTCACCGGCGTCGATGCGCTGCGCCAGACCCGGGCAGGCCTGTCGGATCACTTCCACGCCATGCGAGAAGCGTTCCACCACGTCCGCCATGGCACGACCTTCCACGGTTGCCCGCGTGGCTAAAACGCCCACTACGCCGGTGCGCGTATGCTCCACGGCCGGTTTCACCGCTGGTTCCATGCCAATGAAGGGCACCTCGGGGAATAGCTCGCGCAAGGGACCGAGTGCGGCGCTGGAAGCCGTATTGCAGGCGATAACAACGCAGCTGCAGCCTTGGTCAAGCAGCGCCCCTGTGATGGCGGTGCTGAAGGCGAGGATCTCCTCGGAGGTACGTTCACCGTATGGCACGTGGGCGTTGTCCCCGAAATAGAGCAGGCGCTCCCGGGGGAGCGCCTGCCGAATGGCCGCAGCGACGTTGAGGCCGCCGATGCCGGAGTCGAAGATGCCGATGCGCGGGACGGTGCCCATGCGCCGACCGCTTATTGGATGCCCAGCTTGGTCTTCACCAAGGGCAGGATGTCGGTGCCCCCATCGCTATAGAGCACCATGCCGGTGCTGGTGTCGAAGATGTACGTGAAATGCCCTTCAGCCGCTACGTCCTTGATGGCCTTGTTCGTCCGGTCGATCATCGGTGCGAGCAATTCGTTCTCCTGCTTGGAGAGGTCCTCTTTAGCCTTGTCCTGCGCGTCGCTGATGCGTTGCTCCAGCTCTTGGATCTCGCGCATGGCAACCTGTTGCTCGGTCTTGGTCATGTTCTCCGCCTTGGACTGTGCGTCGGTCACCTTGTCCTGATACTCTTGGCCCATGGCCTTCAGGCGCTCGTCCAAGGTCTTGGCGAAGTCCTGCATTTTGGTTTCGGCGGCCTTGCGCTCAGGGAGCATCAGCATCAGGGCTTGGCGGTCGATATGGCCGAGCTTGGCGGTTGCCTGCGCTTGCATGGCGGTGGAGGCCGCGAGCATCACGCATAGGGTCATGATCAATTTCCTCATCTTGGTCTTGGGGTTCACTGCTTGGGTTTCATGTTGGGTTGTACACGGTCGGAGCCGCCCTTGTCCGGCGTGGTCGTCTTGCCACCCTTGCTCGGCGTGCTCATTTTTCCACCGTCATCTTCGGGGGTGGCGTTCCCGCCGTTATCGTCGTCATCGTCATTGCCGCGCAAGTTGCCGGAGTTCTTACCGTCCTTTCCGGGCCGGATGCCCAGCTTCCGCAGCACGCTGTCGCTCTTGTCGTATTTCTCGCTGGCGTAAAGCACGTTGTTTCCCACGCCGCCGATATCGAAGATGGCCACGTAGCTGGTACCGGCCACTTCTTTCACCGCGTCGAAGATGCGGTCCTGGATCGGCTGGATCAATTCCTGCCGCTTTTTGAACAGGTCGCCGCCCACGCCGAAGCGCTTCTGCTGTACGTCGCGCGCCTCCTGCTCTTTCTTGCTGATCTCTTCCTGCCGCGACTTTTTCATCTCCTCCGTCAGCAGGATCGCTTCGGCGTTGAAGGCCTCGCGCAAGCGTTTGATCTGGCCCCAGCGGTCATCGATCTCGTCCTGCCATTTCTTGCTGTTCAGGTCCAGCTCCTGTTGTGCGGCGGCATATTCGGGCATCTGCTCCAGGATGTACTTCGTGTCCACGAAGGCGATGCGCTGGGCATGGGCGGCGACCCCGGTGAGGAGGAGCGCCATGAGGGCGGTACGGAGGAGGTGTCGTGTCATGGGAAAGCCGTCGAAAATAGGCGATCGCGGTCAGAGCTCGCCAAGATCTATGCCAATAGTGAAGTGGAACTGGCTCTTGGCCATGTTGGGCTGGCCGGGCACGTCGTCGAAACGCCACCCGTAATCAAGCCCCATGGGCCCGAACATGGGCAGGAAGAGACGAAGGCCGATGCCCGCGCTGCGGTAGAGTTTGAAGGGGTTGTATCGGTCGATCGAGTCCCAGGCGTTGGCGCCTTCCACAAAGCCCAAAGCGAAGATCGTGGCCGAGGGGTTCAGGGAGACCGGGAAGCGCAGTTCGGCCGTGTATTTGTTCACGAAGAAGCTGCCGTAGGTCGATGACAGGGAGTTGTCGTCGTAACCGCGCAGCGCGATGATCTCGCGACCATCTAACTGGAAGCCGGTAAGGCCGCTGCCGCCGAGGTAGAACCGCTCAAAGGGCGAATCCCCCTTGCGTTCGGTATAGCGGCCGATAAAGCCATATCCGATGCGGCCCATCAGCACCAGGTCGTGCTTGGTCTTGCTGCGCGTGAGCTTTGTGAACCACTGGCTGGTGAATTTCCACTTGTGGAATTCGGCCAGATTGTACCGTTCGGCTGCGGGCAACAAGGTGTAATCCTTTCCGGGGCTGAAGGCCGAGAAGGGCGGGGTCGCCTTCACGGTGATGCCCGTCTCGGATCCCTGCGTGATCCAGAACGGCTCCGCGATGGAGCGCCGGGCGAAGCGGAGCTGCAGTGCATAGACGTTGCTGGTGCCGTTGCTGAAGGCGAACAACGAGTTCCAGTTCTGCAGCTTGTACTGCTGATAGCTGGCGGTGAGGTTCATGAAGAAATAGTCGTCCGGCCATTTCAGACGCTTGCCCAACCCGATGCTGCCGCCAATGATGCCCAACTGCTGGAACAACGGGTCTTCGCTGGAAACGCCATTGGTCTGCCGGGTGTAATAGCCGCCGAAGCTCAGGGAATTGGGCTTGCGGCCGCCCAACCAAGGCTCCACGAAGGAAAGACTGTAGCTCTGGTAGTAGCTGCCGTTGGTCTGCGCGCGGAGGCTCAGCGTCTGGCCATCGCCGGCGGGCAGCGGCGTCCAAGCCTTCTTGTCGAACATCTTGCGCACGCTGAAGTTGGTGAAGGAGAGCCCGAGCGATACGAGCACCCGACCACCGCCGTAGCCACCGCTGAGCTCCAGCCGGTCACTGGGCTTTTCCGCCACGGTATAGTCCAGGTCCACCAAGCCGGTGCGCGGGTCCGGCGTGGGAGTGACACCCACCTGCGCGGGGTCGAAGAAGCCCAAGCTGATGAGCTGCTGCTGCGAACGGATCACCTCGCTGCGGTCGAAGAGGTCCCCCGGTCGCGTCCGGATCTCCCGCCGGATCACATGGTCGAAGGTCTTCGTGTTCCCGTGGACCATCACGTCGCGCACACGGTATTGCTTGCCTTCGCGGATGCGCACTTCGAGGTCGATACTGTCGCCCTCCACGCGCTCGATCGGGTCCGGGTTGAAACTGAGATAGCCGCGGTCCATGTACAACGAGCTGATGTCCACGCCGCTGGGGTTCATGTAGAGGCGGCTGTCCAATTTCTTCTTGTTGTAGACGTCGCCGCGCTTGATGCCGAGCAGCTTGACCAGCGTGTCCGAACTGTATTTGGTGTTGCCCGTGAAATCGATGTTCCGGAAATAGAACCGGTTCCCCTCGTCCACGGTGATGTCGATGGCGATCTTCCTGGCGGAGACGTACCGGATGGTATCATGCGTGATGGTGGCGTTGCGGAAGCCTTTCTCGTTGTACAGGTCGATCAACTTGGCCTTGTCATCGCGGTAATCCGTGCTTTTGAATTTGCTGGATCCGAAGATGTTGTACCAGCGTTTGCGCTTGGTGCCTTTCATGGCGCGCCGCAAGCGGCGTTCGGAGAGCTGCTCCTTCGGTTCGAAGAGCTGGTACCACTTATTCTTTTGGAGTTCTTGCGAACGGACCTGGTTGAAATTGATGTTCTTGATCCGCACCCGCGGGCCTTTCTCCGCCAGCACCTGCAACCGGACGCTGTTCTCCAAGGAGGTGTCGCTGGTCTGCACGATGCGGCATTCGGCCTTCAGGAAGCCCTTCTCACGGAAGTAGTGGCGCACGGCCTGGGCCGCATTGGCCTTCACCGCCTCGTTCACCTGCTGCCCGCGCTGCATGCTGATCACCTCGCGGAGCTTGTCGCCTTCGCTGCGCGTCACCGTGCCGGCAAAGCCGTAGCTCGCCAACTGCGGGTTCTCCGTCACGATGATGTTCAGGAAAATGGTGGCGCCGCGGATCTCTGCCTCCTCGATCCGCACGTCGGTGAAGAGCCGCTGGTCCCAGATGGCCCGGATCGCCTTGCCGATCTGCTCGCCGGGAATGGTGATCTTGTCGCCCACCTTCAGGCCGCTGAAGAGTTTTACCGCATTGGGGTCTCGGGTCACGCAGCCGCTCACGGTGAGGCCCCCGATGGTGTATTCCTTCGGGTAGCCGTAGTCCATCTTTGGGACGTCGAGCTGCTGGGCCGTGCCGGAAAGGGCAAAGCCCAGTGCACAGATCAGTGTGAGGATGTGCCTGTTGGCGCGGAACATCGGAAAGGAAAGGCGCATCAAGAGGCGGGAAGTTGTTCACGGGTGAGGCCGAAGCGCCGTTCGCGGTGCTGGAAGTCGAGCACGGCCTGGAAGAGGTGCTCCTTGCGGAAATCGGGCCAGAGGACGGGGGTGAACCAGAGCTCGGCGTAAGCGATCTCCCAGAGCAAAAAATTGCTGATGCGCTGCTCACCGCTGGTGCGGATCAAGAGTTCCGGGTCGGGCAGGCCGCGTGTGCTCAGTCGTTCGTCGATCAGCTCTTCGTTCACCGCATGGGTATCGATCCGGCCTTCGCGGATGTCCGTGGCGATGCTGCGCACCATGCGCAGAATGTCCCAGCGGGCGCTGTAGCTCAGCGCGAGGGTGAGCGTGATCCGCTCGTTCTTCGCCGTGTGGTCCATGGCCTTTTGCAGGGCGGACCGGCATCCGGGCGGCAGGCTGTCCGTGTCGCCGATGGTATGCAGGCGCACGCCGTTCGCATGCAGCTCCTCCACCTCGCTGGTCAGGGTGTTCACCAGCAGTTCCATCAAAGCGTCCACCTCGGCTTTCGGTCGGCTCCAGTTCTCGGTGCTGAAGGCGTACAGCGTCAGGAATTTTATGCCGATCTCCGTCGCGGCTGTCAGGGTCTCACGGATCGGCCGCACCCCGTTCAGGTGGCCGCTGATCCGTTGCTCGCCTTGTTTTTCGGCCCAACGGCCATTGCCGTCCATGATCACGGCCACGTGCGCGGGCACGCGTGCAGGGTCGATCTGCGCGCGCAATTGCTCCTCGATGGATGGGGTGGATTCTTTCACGGGGGTGCGAAGGTCGCCATTGGAAGCATTCCAGCGGCGGAATTCAACGGCATTGCATCCTAAACCACGTGGAATTCAGGATTTTTCAAAACCAGAGGGCAGCCGATGACCCGATCAGCCGACCCAAGAACGAATGTCATTCCGGGCTTGACCCGGGATCGCGCACGTGTGGAGCGATGGATATTCCGAGCACCGGTTCTCATATTCCTCCTCCCCATCAGCGCTTCATCTTGTCCCAAATGGCATCACACTCGGTAAAGCGCGTCAGCAGCAAGGAAACGGTGATGCCGCTGTACTGGTACCAATCGCGGGTCTGGCTGTCGCCACGCGACCGGCCGACGTTGTATCCGGTGCTGCGTAAGGTGCTGGGGTCTGCCAGCACCGCGGTAAGAGGCCCGGCCTGCTCGGAAAGTGCTGCATTGTCGGTATAAGCACCGCTCACATCGTCCAAATAGTCCGTGTAGGTGCGCCGCAGGCCCCATTCCAGCTGCACGTCCACCTTCTTGGTGATGGCGAGCTTGATCCCCACACCAAAGGGAATGCAGATCTGGTTGAGGCTGTATCCCTTTCCGCCGCCGATGGTCTGCCCCTCGGTGCCCAAGGGTTGCAGGTCGTACCAGGTGTCGTCCAGCAGGTTCTGCGGATTGAAATGGAAGTAGGCCAGGCCGCCGAAGATGAAGGGCGTCCAGTTGCGGCTGTCCTTGGAGATGCCGCGGTACTTGAAAAAGTTGATCTCCAGCAGCGCCGAAGCCTCGAAGATCACGCTGCGGAAACCCAGGCCGCGCAAGCGTTGCAGCGGGTCCGGGGATTCGCTGTCGTAGGCCTCCACCTTCCCGTATAGCCCTTGCAAACGCACGGCATAGTGCTGGTTAAAATTGTAGCGGTACATCAGCCCGCCCGCCAAGTGCGTGTGCTGCGGATAGTGCCGGGTGGGGTTAATGTCGCCGATGTAGAAGGTGGTGCCCCCGGTGATGCCCAGTTCGCTCACCTGCGCTTGCGACGAAGTGGCGAGAACGAGCAGCAGAAAAAGGGTGCAGATCCTGGACATCGGGTGGAACAACGGCGCTGGAACGAGATCCGTGCCCGGCGCGGGCGCGAAATTAGGGGTTCGGGGTGACGGAATTGGTCTGTATGGTTACGGATGCTGCACAATGCATCGTGAACTCCGGCTGTTGTCAGACGGCTGCTAGAAGCTGCTCTTGGGTCGATGCGTGGTGTCGAGGATCGATGGATCATGTACATTCGATGTGTTCGGCCTTGAGGGTGTGAAGGCCGAAGACTTCACAGATAAGCATGGATGAGCGCTTTGAACATCTCCCACAAGTCGCTCCGGCCATCTGTCTTGGAGCGCAACCTTGGGTTGGCCGGAAAGACTTGCGGGAGCGCGGGCTGGCGTCGGCCAGCTATGTCCTCATGGTCGTGGATGCCGAAGGCCAGATACACAACCGCATACTGATCAAAGAATGAGCAAGTTGAATGTTCTCCTGTTGCTGTGTGGCACTCTGGTTTGCATTCCAGGGTGCCGGCGGGATGATCCCGTTGAGCCAAGTCCTTCAGTACCGGTAGATGGTCGCCAAAAGTTCGTCGGTACGTACGACGTATACGATACCATGAGCAACTGGCTATATGAAATGGAGTTTTCATTATACAATGGGGTTACAAATGTAGATTCTATCTATATATATAATTGGGGTGGAGCTTTTGATTTTTATGCTCAACATGATGATGGAAATGTATCGAATTATTTGAACATAGGTAGTCAGTTTGGAATAATCGATCATATGGGGCATCGATGGGCCTTATTTCGGGAATACGACCCCTTATTCAACAATACATTGGTCAATGACACCCTTCGAATGTCCTACCTCAAGGACAATATTGCCTTTTACGTTTCCGATGGCGTTCCGTATTTCAGGCAAAGCTATCGGGAGTATGCAGTGAAACGGGAGTAGGAGTGAATGACGTCGTTTTCTTTGGGGTTGTTCAAGGAGAGCGTTTCCCTTCACTACCCCGCCTGAAACCCCGGCCGCGAGGACCGGATGTCCAGTCCCCACGCCAACTTCGAGCGCAGGGTATCCAGGAAATTCTGGCCTTCCAGCTGCACCAATTGCATGCGGTAGGGGGCACGGCGCACCACGAGGTCGCAGGGTTGGTCCAGCACTTCGCTGCGGGAGTCGAGGTTCACGAGGTACTTCTCGCCACGCGCGTCCACGGTGAGGGTGAGGTTGCTGTCACCGGGCAGAACGAAGGGTCGCACGTTCAGGTTGTGCGGCGAGATGGGCGTAACGACCATGGCATCGCAGCCGGGGGCCAGCAGCGGGCCTCCGCAACTGAGGGAGTAGGCGGTGCTGCCGGTGGGCGTGGCGATGATGATGCCGTCCGCCCAGTAGGTGTTGAGGAAGCGGCCGTCCAAGTGGGCATGGATGGCGATCATGGTGGCGCCGTCGCGCTTGTGGAGGCTTACCTCATTCAAGGCGCTGTTGTGCGTGCCGAAGCTGGCGCAGCCTTCCATGGTCAACAGACTGCGCTCCTCAATGCTGTAACGCCGCTCCATGAGGGCCTTCAACGTAGCGTCCACATCCTCGATCCGGGTGTTGCTGAGGAAACCGAGCCGGCCGAGGTTGATCCCGAGCATGGGCACAGGGTTGCTGCCGATGAAGTTCACGCTGTCGAGAAAGCTGCCATCTCCCCCCAAGCTCACTAGTACGTCCAATTTGGCGCCTTCCACGCGGTCCATCAACTCGGTGCCTTCAGCCACCGGGTAGTTGGCCTCGGCCATGCGCTCGGCCAGGCCGCGCTCCACCACGGGCGTGGCCCCTGCGGCGGTCATCCGCTCCAGGATCCGGTTGATCGTGGCCGCCGCCGCCGCCGGATACAAGCGGCCATGTGTTCCTATGCGCATTTCCGTTTTCTTCAGAACGGTTGGGTGAAATGTAGGTACAATCCCGTCTCCGACAGGCCGTTCACAGCGTACTCCAAGCGCAGCACCTGATCGTAGCTCGTCACGATGTCCAACCCAAGGCCGTAGCTCTGTTGCCAATGGTTGGCCAAGGGGTTCAATGCTCCGTTCCGCTCGTCCCACACGTAGCCTTGGTCACTGAAGGCGTTGAGGTACACCGCGAGGTAGAGCGTCCGGAAGGCACGGAAGGGGATGAAGTCCGCTTGGAAGGTGCGCGGTTTCAGCAGCGCGAAGAAGATGTTGGCCTTGCCTAAGAAATAGTGCTGTCCATCGATGATGTAGTACTCGTAGCCGCGCAGGTGTTCATCATAGCCCAGACCCTCCTGGAGATAGTAGTGGTCCTCGCTGCCGGCGGAGACTTTGCCGTTCAGGCTGCCGCCAAAGCTCCAGCGTTGGCCCCGCTTCCAACTGCGCTGCACCAAGGCTCGCAGAGACGTGACATCGGGCTGCTCCGGGCCGATGCCGTTGTGGTCCAACAGCAGCTTCGCGTAGCTGCCGCTGAGCGGGAAGGAGCGCGAGTCCCGTTGGTCGAGCACCAGTGCATAGTTCAGGCTGAGGTAGGCCATCTCCTGCATTCCGGAGGTGAGGTATTCCGGATTGCGCCGCACCACGGTGTCGCGCACGGTGGCATCGGTCCAAGAGGCTCCGAGGTAGTGCCGGACGTCATGTCCGCGGCGCAGGATCACTTTCGCGCCGGCCTTCCAATAGTGGTAGATGTTGTCCTTCGGGGTCTTCAACAGCACGCGCTTGTTGCCCACCGTGCCGATGGTGATCTCGTCCTGTTCGCCATAGGCACCGCCCACCTCGAAGCCCCAACGCTGGCGCTTGTCCACGAAGGGCACGCGGTAGTTGAGCCCGAATTCCTTGGAGTAGCCCAATTGCACTTTTGCGAAGAGCGTCTCGTTGCGCCCGCGCATGTTGTAGCGGAAGAACCAAGCGCCGATGTTGAGGCGTGAAAGATCCTTGGTGAGCCACCACGTGTTGAAGTTGGGGTCGGCGAAACGCACGATGGGCGTGGGCCACCAGAACCAGCGTTCGTTCAGTGTGATGGTGATGAAGACCTCGTGCGGCCCGAGGTAGGTGGGGAGCAGCGTGGCGGTGTTGAACAAGCCGAGGTTGAGCAGGTTTTCGCTGCTGCGAGCGAGCCGTTCGTAGAGTTCGTCGGCGGTGAGCGTATCCCCTTGCCGGAAGGTGAGCTCGCGCAGGATGATCCGTTCCTTGGTACGCCGGTTCCCTTCCACCAGGATGCCCGACACGCCGAAGGGGCCGGTGAAGTCCATGACGCGCTGCTGCGCGAAAGAACCCAAAGTGGCCAAGAGGAGCAACGGGAAGAGCAGGCCCCGCCCCGATAGGCATCGGGGCGGCCCGTGGTGGTGAGCTCCGATGTCTATCGGACCCGCGTTGGCGTGAGGCACGGCGATCATCCGGTTCCGCTGTTCATGGGTCACAGGAGCTAAGACAAGCTGGGAACACTTTCGCGATTCCGGGTCAAGCCCGGAATGACATTTGTTCCTTGGCCGGAAGCTCGAATACACGCGCCGAGCGCGTGTATTCGAGCTTCCGGCCCTCCGGTGGTTGTCACCCCGGCCTCCGAGCCGGGGTCGCGAAAAGGTTGGCGATGCTTCTTCTTTGAACGCAGGACAATGATCTCAGGCTTCCCACCTATGTCTCTGATATCAGCATTTATCGAATAGCTGTGCATTTTATTCCGGACACCAATAAAGAATTGGTATCACATTTTAATGATGCGCATCACGTCCTCATAACGGTCGCGCAAGTCGTCCTCCGCCTTGGAGCCTTGGAAGGTGGTGTGGACGGTGTACTCGAAGCGCTCGAAGGCTTGGAGGATCGCGCGGACGTCGTCGTGGTTGACCTTTAGGGTCACCTCCATCCGCATGCTGTCCGGCAGATCAGAGGTGTACACGCTCAATATCCGGGCCCCTTCATCCTCCACGATGCGGGCGATCTGTTGCAGGGAATAGTCGTTCCGCGCCATCTCCAGCACCAGCACGCTGCCCGCCGCGCTCGCGTTCACTAATTCCGCCATGCGGCGCATCGCCTCGTGCTCGCTGACCACCCCGAGGTAGTTGCCGCCCATGTCCAGCACAGGCACTATCGGCAGGCCGAGCTCGGCCATCAACTTCAGCACGTCATAGAGGTGCTGCCGGTCGCGCACGTAGGGGATCTCCACCCGGTCCATCAGTTTTTCCACCGTGGCCGCCGGGTTGCTGTTGTCCAATGTCGCACTGTCCTTCATCAGGCCGAGCAGCCGTCCGTTGGCCACCACGGGCAGCACGCTCGTCTTGAACTCGTCCATCAGGTCCAAGGCGCGCGCCACGGGATCGCGCGGGTTCAGCGGGAGTATGGCTTTGGAGATCAGGTCTATGGCTTGCATGCGATCGGTGTTGCGGAGCTTGGCCGCTACTTTTGTTGCGCCACCGGGGGACCAAGTTATGTGGCGCTGAAGGATGACCAAGCTCAGTGTTAACATCAATAAGCTCGCCACATTGCGCAATGCGCGCGGCGGCGACAGGCCGGACTTGTTGAAGTCCGCGCTGGAGATCGAGCGCTTCGGGGCGCAGGGCATCACGGTGCATCCGCGGCCGGACGAGCGCCACATCCGTTACGCGGACGTGCGGGCACTGAAGCCGGTGCTCACCACCGAGTTCAACATCGAGGGTTATCCCAATGCGAGCTTCATCGACCTGGTGCTGGAGGTGCTGCCCGCGCAGGTGACACTCGTGCCGGACCCGCCGGGCGTGCTCACCAGCAATGCCGGATGGGACACGCGCACCCACAAGGCCGAACTGAAAAAGGTGGTGGCGCGCTTCAAGGAAGCAGGTATCCGTACCTCGCTCTTCATGGGCACGGACACGGAATTGATCGCGCACGCCGTGGACACGGGCACCGACCGCATCGAACTCTACACCGGGCCATATGCGGAGCAGTATGCCGCCGACCGCGACACGGCGGTGGCACCGTTCACCCGCGCGGCGGAAAAGGCCGTGGCGCTGGGCTTGGGACTGAATGCCGGACATGATCTAGACCTCCGGAATCTGGCGTGGTTCAAGGCGCAAGTGCCGGGTTTGGAAGAAGTTTCCATCGGCCATGCACTGGTGTGCGACGCTTTGTGGTTTGGTATGGAGAACACTGTGCAATTATATCTGCGTGAGTTGCGATGAGCGTAGACCTCTTTTTCCGCCGGGAAGGCACCGGCACCCCCGTAGTGATCCTGCACGGGCTTTTTGGCAGTAGCGACAATTTTGGCAGCATCGGGCGCACGCTCAGCAATGAGTTCGACATGGTGCTGGTGGACGAGCGCGACCACGGGCGCTCGCCGCACACGGAGCACATCACCTACCCGCTGATGGCGGAGGACGTGCAAGCCTTGGTGACGAAGCTCGGCCTGAAGGACATCGTGCTCGTAGGCCACAGCATGGGCGGCAAGACGGCGATGACCTTCGCGCAACGCTGGCCGGAGCTGCTGAAGCACTTGGTGGTGATCGACATCAGTCCGCGCCAGTATTCCATCGGTGACCATGCCGCGATCATCGAAGCCTTGCGCACCAGCGATCCCGCAAGCAAAGGTTCGCGCAAGGAAATAGAGGTCCATCTTTCCAACTATGTTCCCGAGCCCGGCGTGGTGCAGTTCCTGATGAAGAGCCTGTATTGGGAAAAGCCGGACCGATTGGCCTGGCGCTTCAACGTGCCCGTGCTGCACCGCGACTTGGACAACATCCTTGCGGCGATGGGGCCGGAGGTCGTCCGTGTTCCCACGCTCTTCATCCGCGGCGGCAAGAGCGGCTACATCACGCGGGAAGACCTGCCACAGCTGAAGGAGCAATTCCCGAAAAGCCGGGTGGAGACCGTTCCTTTCGCAGGCCATTGGGTGCATGCACAGGCTCCCGATGAGGTGATGGACTTCATCCGCTCCGTGGCATGAGGTTATCCATTACGTTGCTGGTTTCCGCCTGTTGGCTCCTATCGCCTGCACATGCGCAAGAGCAACGTGACAGCGTGCGCTACTCTGGTGGCTTCGTCTTTCACGACGGCATCTATCTCGATTTTCAGGCGTTCCGGAACAACGCGCCGAGCGTTCCCATGGCGGCGCTCACCACTGCGCAAGACCAGCGTGTCACGGACCTCGCCAGCACCAATGGCAAATTGTTCTATACGGACAGCGCGGGACAGTCCACACGCCTGGACCTGGACCGTACGTGGGGCTTTTGCGACAAAGGCATCGTGTATGTCCGCGCCGGAAATGACTTCTCCCGCATCGGCCTGATGGGCACGCTGGCACATCTCGTGTTCGACGCCACTTACCACAACTTCGACCCGTACATGTATAATGGCGGCTCCACCTATACCGTGGAGGAACAACGCTTCCTCAACATGGAGACCGGCGCGTTCCTGACCGTCACCGCTGGCGGGATCTATCAGGCCATCAGCAGGGACGCGATCCTCAAGGAGGACTTTGATGCGCTTTCACGGAAGCAACGCAACAAGCCGGAGACGGTCTTCCTCTTTATGCGGAGGTACAACGACCGCCACCCGCTTTATTTTCCGAGGTGAGGGTTTACGTCAAATGGCCTGAACCACCCCCGGCCCCTCCTTTCAGGAAGGAGGGGAGACCGGGCGCTCTCTTACCGCGCGATCGTGATCAACCGCTGGGAGCGGACTCCGTTCTGCAAGCTGGTCACCGTGTACAAGCCTGATGGCAGGTCGCTGGTCGGCACGGTGATCGCTCCGTTCGCATCGGTGCGCAGCACTTCCCTTCCGGTCGCATCATGCACGGTGATCAGCGCCGTCCCATCGGCGGCGGGCCGCACCTTGATCCAGTTGTTCGCAGGGACCGGCCACACGCGCATGTTGTCTGAAGAGGTGGTCTCTGCGATGCCTGTTGCATCGTTATGGCGTGCGTACCATTCCTGGTAGAACAGGTTGGCCACCGTGGCATCATGGATCACTAAGGTGTTCTCATCGTTCACCGTTTCGGCCGCCGCGGTCCAGTTGTGGCTGCCGGTGATCACACGCGGGTCGCCGGTGACGCCTTCATCCAGGATAGCGTACTTATGGTGTAACAGACCGGGTTCATCCAGGTGTGAATGCAGGTCTATGCCTTGTCCCACGAGGTAGTTGAATTCGGCGCCTATGCCGTCGACGTCCTCAATATCCCCTTCCACCAGCACTCCGGGGCGCTGGTAGGCGGCGACAACGGCGTCACCGAGGTCATTCTGCGTGAAGGCGTACAGGGCGAGCCGCACACTGCTCTGGGCGGCATTCAGCTCATGAACGATGTGGTCGGTCACGCCGTCGGAAGGGGAGAACCAGCTTTCCACCTCCTTGCCGCCCACGTTGAAAAGGTGCGGCGTATTGTCCGTCTTGTCCGGCCCGAAACGGCTGAGAGCAAGT
This sequence comes from Flavobacteriales bacterium, assembly GCA_016700415.1. Classification (NCBI taxonomy): domain Bacteria; kingdom Pseudomonadati; phylum Bacteroidota; class Flavobacteriia; order Flavobacteriales; species Flavobacteriales bacterium. Next base: position 2,050,914 of record CP065018.1, on the reverse strand, counting down.
ACGGGCTGTGCGCCGCTGCCGCCCCACATTTCCTCGAACTCCATGCGGTAGCACCGCGCCAAGGCCTGGTCCTGGATGAAGACGATGTTGTTGTAGTCGTCAAAGAAGCTCTGCACGGTCCAGTTGCAGGAGCCGCCCATGATGGTGGCGCGCTGGGTGTCCTCGGCATCGGCGATGAAGAATTTATCGTGCGTGCCGCTGCCCAGCCCATCGGTGCGGTACAGCACGGGAATGCTTGGATCCAGCCCTGAAAGTGCCGTGTTGTTGTTGCTTCCCTCGGCGATCCAGCGCACCTGAACACCGCGTGCCTTGGCAGCGTTCACGGCGGAAACAAGCATGGTGCTGTTGGTGTTGTACATGGCGATGTCCAGCGTCTGCTGCGCGCGGTCGATGTAGGCCTTGATGGTGTCGTCGGTGGCCTGGAACAGCGCGATCGCATCGACGCCGCTGCTCACGCTGTGGTCCACGCTTTGGGTGAAGTACACCGCGATGGCCCCGCTGGAGGTGGAGGCGGTGGAGTACAGGCCGGTGAGGGAGAATGCGGTGTCACTGTCGGCCACGGAGAATGCCTGCGCATAGTAGAAGGTGGCGGACTGCAGGCCGGTGAGCTGCACGTCGTGAGTTTCCGTGGCGATGCCGTCACCGGCCAAGGAGCCGAGCGCCGGGGTGGTGCCATAGAACACCTGCGAAGAACCCGGCAGGTTTGTCTGCCAAGTGAGATGAAAGCCGTCCGGCACGAGGTTCGATTGTTCCACAGGGGGAATGATGCTGATGAACGGATGCGGAACAATATCAGCCGAGCCACGGGGCAACAACTGATAGCCACTGGTGTATGGCGGCGAATTATCATACTGCGAGGCTATGCCGGTAATGTCCACCGGGCCGGTGGGTACGGCGGTCCCGATCAACGGATGCCCGGAACGGAGGTAGACGTTGGCCGTCAACGGACCCGCCTGAACAGGCCATGTGCCGGCGGAAAAGACGCCGGAGCCGCTGAAGTAGACCCCTTCGATGCGCACCACGCGCGACTCCACGGATTCATCCAGCCCGTCCGGAGGGATCACTTCCGCATCTGGCAAGGTGTTGCCCGAGCTGTTGACGGAGAACGCGCTGATGGGCGTGATCTCCAACAGGCCGTTGTATTCGGTGAGCGTGCCGGTAAGCGTGATGGCATCTCCCATGTCGGGCGAGAAGCCGGGCACGGACCCACTGCCCGGGAAGGCGGCGATGCCTCCGCTGGCATCTTGCACATAACGCACTCCGCCCAGCGAAGGGCCGGAGGTGACAATGCCGCTGATGGTGACACTGCTGCCGATCGCTGTGTTGCGTGCATCGTCAATTGTTTGCGCTGACAAGGTGGCCGTGCCGAGCATGCACAGGACCACGAAAAGTCCGGACTGATACCATTTCATCCCGCAAAGGAACGGTCCGTTCCACCGCCATCGGTCATTGCGGTACGGAATTTGGCAATTCGGGGCGGTGCACTGGATAACTTGCCGCCCCGAATTGCCAACGCCATGAGCATTCCTTCCCGTCTCCTATTGCTGATCGCCAGCGCTCTTATCATCCACGGTGCCACCGCCCAGAATGACAAAGCCCGCTATGAGCCGCGTTGCATCGGCTTTTGGAACTTGGAGAACTTGTACGACACCCTCGACGGACCCAACGACGACGCCGAGTTCCTGCCCACCAGTGCCAAGTTGTGGAACACTGAACGATATGAGCGGAAATTGCAGCACCTCGCACGCGTGATCGGCGAGATGGGCACCGACATCCACCCGGACGGCCTGGTGTGTTTGGGCCTCTCTGAAGTGGAGGACCGTGGCGTGGTTGAGGACCTCGTCAAGACCTCCCCGTTGGACAAGCGTCATTACCAGATCATCCACCACGACAGCCCGGACCGCCGCGGTATCGACGTGGCCTTCATCTATAACCCGAAGTTCTTCACCGTCCTTCATGAGCGGACCTATCCACTTCGCGATCCCTCCGACAGCCTCTTTCGCACGCGTGATCTGCTGTTGGTGACCGGCCTGATGGACGCCGACACGGTCAGCGTTCTGGTGAACCACTGGCCTTCCCGATATGGCGGTGAAAAGCGCTCACTGCCCAACCGCATCCGCGCTGCGGAACTGGGAAGGCACATCATCGATTCGCTGATGGCCCGAAATGCCGAGGCCAACATCCTGTACATGGGCGACCTCAATGACGATCCCGTGGACCCTGCCGTCCGCAAATACCTCAACACCACCGGTGACAAGGACATGGCCACAGGAAAGAAGCTGTTCAATCCGATGTACGACCTTTACAAGAAGGGCATCGGAACCCTTGCTTGGCGCGATTCCTGGAACCTCTTCGACCAGATCGTCCTCTCTCCCGCGCTGGTCACCGGGGCTGGTGGCAGCTACCGCTATTACGGAGTGCGCGTGTACAACCAGCCCTATCTCCGGCAGCAGGACGGGAACTATGCGGGATATCCCTTCCGCACCTATGTGGGCGATCAGTACCAAGGCGGCTACAGCGACCACTTCCCCGTGTATGTGATCTTGGTGAAGCCGGTGCAGTAGTTCAGTCCCATCAACGTCTCACGCAGTGGACGTTGCATGCTGGAGTAGTTCACGGTGATCGGTACTTTCGCACCATGATCGTTGTCACCGGTGCCGCAGGTTTCATTGGAAGCCGTCTCTTGGTCGAACTGCAGGAACGCGGCTACGCGGACCTCGTGGCCGTGGATGATTTCTCGCATCCGGAGAAAGCCCCGAACCTCGAAGGCGTGAAGCTCAGCGCCCGTGTGGAACGCTCGGTATTCCCCGCATGGATCGATGCGAACGAGAACCAGATCCAGTTCATCTTCCACCTCGGTGCCCGCACGGACACCACCGAGTTCAACAAAGCGATCTTCGACGAGCTTAACGTGCGTTCCAGCCAACAGATCTGGGAGCGCTGTGCGAAATATGCGATCCCTTTGGTGTACGCCTCTTCCGCAGCGACTTACGGCGTCGGTGAGCTGGGCTACGGCGATACCGACGATGCGCTTCCTTATGAACTGAAGCCGCTCAATCCCTACGGCGAGAGCAAGAACGAATTCGACAAGTGGGCCTTGCAGCAGGAGGCCAAGCCCTACTTCTGGGCCGGCCTGAAGTTCTTCAACGTCTATGGTCCGAACGAGTACCACAAAGGCCGAATGGCCTCCGTGGTCTTCCATGCGTTCAACCAGATCAGCGCCGGCGGAGGAATGAAGCTGTTCCGCAGCCACAAACCGGAATACACCGACGGTGGCCAGCTCCGGGATTTCGTCTACGTAAAGGATCTGTGTAACGTCTGCATTTTCCTGATGGAACACCGAAAGCATTCCGGTATCTACAACCTCGGCACCGGCAAGGCCCGCACCTTTTTAGACCTCGCTCGCGGCGTCTTCAAGGCCATGGGAAAACCCGAGCAGATCGCCTTCATCGACACACCGGCGGACATCCGGGACAAGTACCAGTACTTCACCGAAGCTCCGATGGAAAAGCTGCGCAGCATCGGCTACGATGCGCCATTCCACACGTTGGAAGAAGGCATCGAGGATTATGTGAAGGACTTTTTGTTGAAGCGGTAGTAGGGATCACCAACTGCCGCTGCCAACTATCCTACGCGTAGGTCGTCCGAGAGGCCCCTTTTCAACTTTCAGCCTTCCTCTTTCAGCTTTCTCTCAAAGCCACCAACCTTTCCCGCACCCGCTTCAGCTTTGATCGCACTTCGTCCAAAGGAAGCTGCGGTGGCGGTGGGGCCTCCTGCGGTTCCGGTTTGCGCAACTGGTCCTTCGCCCCTTGCAGCGTGAAGCCCTTCTCCTTCACCAAGTACAGGATGCGCCGCAATTGTTCGATGTCATCCTTGGTATAAAGCCTGTCGCCCTTGTTGGTGCGCTTAGGCCTAAGCGTGCCGAATTCCTTCTCCCAGTAGCGGAGCAATGAGGTGTTCACGCCCAAGGTCTCGGCCACCTCGCCGATGGGCCAGTACATCCGTTCGATGGTTTTTTCCTTCAGGGGCATCACGGCGAATGTAATGATCAGTCCATCGACTGCCCTGCATTGCCGGCGATCTCCACCATGCGTGCATATTCCTCCGGGCTGAGGCTGTTGAAGAGGAAGTTCACCGGATCCACCGGCATGCCGTCCTTGTGAACTTCGTAATGCAGATGCGGGCCGGTGCTGAGGCCCGTGCTGCCCACTTCGCCGATGACGTCGCCGCGCTTCACCTTCTGGCCTGCGCGCACCTTCAACTCGGACATGTGGCCGTAGAGCGTCTGGTATCCGAAGCCGTGGTCAATGATCACATGGATGCCGAAGCCGGTGGTGTTGTATCCGGCGAAGTCCACCGTGCCATCGCCGGTGGCGTGGATCTCCGTGCCGATGGGGCTGGTGAAATCGAGGCCCATGTGCGGCTTCTCGATCTTGTAGATGGGATGCATCCGCTCTCCGAAGCCGGAGCTGACACGCGTCTGGTCCTGCGGGATCGGTTCCACTGAGGGGATGCTCGCCAGCATCTCCTGCTTGCGTAGCACGAGCGAACCCACCTCGTCCAGCGAGAGGCTTTGGACATACATCCGCTTGGCGATCATGTCCAAGCGCTTGCGGGTGCCGATCACCAGTTCGCTGTTCGCGAAACCCGATAGGTCCTTGTACCGGTTCACTCCGCCGATACCGGCCATGCGCACCGTGGAGGGGATGGGGTCCGCCTCGAAGATCACGCGGTACACATTGTCGTCACGCCGCTCGATGTCGCTAAGCACATCCTCCATGTCCGCCAGTTGCTTGTTGATCAGTTCGTATTCCACCTGCAGCTGCTGGTTCTCGCGGCGCAGCGTGGCCTCCTTGGGCGAATCGATGAACTGGAAGGCGAGGAAGATGCCGATCACGCCGATCAGCAGCCCCGGTGCAAGCGCCAAAGAAATGCGCTTCAACTTCTTCCAGCCGCTGGTGCGGATGCGCTCGAAGTTGAGCGTGTTGGGGTTGAAGCGGTACTTGTGCTCAGCCATGTGGTCCGGCAGGGAGGTGCGAAGTTAGCCGCCACCTAATTTCGCGGCGCATTCATTCACAGGCCTTAAGCCAGCAACGCAGCCATGCCCACTTCCCGCGAGATCCGCCAAGCTTTCCTCGACCACTTTGCCAAGCGCGGCCATGCCATCGTGCCCAGCGCGCCGATGGTGGTGAAGGACGACCCCACCCTGATGTTCACCAACGCGGGCATGAACCAGTTCAAGGACCTCTTTCTGGGCAACAGGCCGGTGACGGACCCGCGCATTGCGGACACGCAGAAGTGTCTCCGTGTTTCAGGTAAGCACAACGACCTGGAGGAGGTGGGCATTGATACCTACCACCACACGATGTTCGAGATGCTCGGCAACTGGAGCTTCGGCGATTATTTCAAGAAAGAGGCCGTACAGTGGGCTTGGGAACTGCTGGTGGACACCTTCAAGATCGATCCCGCGAACATCTACGTCACCTATTTCGGTGGTGACGCTGCGGACAAACTGGAGGCGGACAATGAGACGCGCGACCTTTGGCTGGAATACCTGCCTGGTGAACGTGTGCTGCCATTCAGCAAGAAAGACAACTTCTGGGAAATGGGGGAGACCGGTCCCTGCGGCCCTTGCACGGAGATCCATGCGGATGTGCGCTCGGACGCCGAGAAAGCAAAGACACCCGGTAAGGATCTCGTGAACAACGACCATCCACAGGTGATCGAGATCTGGAACAATGTGTTCATGCAGTACGAGCGCAAGGCAAACGGCTCACTGCTCCCGTTGCCCGCCAAGCACGTGGACACCGGCATGGGCTTCGAGCGGTTGTGCATGGTGCTGCAAGGCAAGCGCAGCAACTACGACACAGATGTGTTCCAACCGTTGATCCAGGCGCTTGCCAAGTCCTGCGGAAAGGAATACGGGGCCAGCATTTCCGGGATCCCGGGTCAGGCCATCTCTACGGGAGGCATGTCCCGGAATGACGGGTCTGGGGAAAGGGCGGACATCGCCATGCGTGTGATCGCCGACCACCTGCGGGCCATCGCCTTCGCAATCGCCGACGGGCAGCTGCCCAGCAACACCGGTGCGGGTTATGTGATCCGCAGGATCCTGCGTCGTGCCGTGCGCTACGGGTACAGTTTCCTCGGTCTGCAAGAGCCGTTCATCCATGCGTTGGTACCGGTGCTTGTGGAGCAGATGGGCGAGCAATTTCCGGAACTGGCGAAGCAGCAGGAGTTGATCACCAACGTGATCCTGGAGGAGGAACGCTCCTTCCTGCGCACGTTGGAACTGGGTACGAAGCGGCTTGAGCAATTGGTCGCCGAAAGCAAGGGCACCCTTGACGGGGCCAAGGCTTTCGAGCTGTTCGACACCTTCGGCTTCCCGATCGATCTCACCCGCCTGATGGCCCGTGAACAGGGCGTGGACGTGGACATGCTGGGCTTTGAGAAAGAGCTGAAGAAACAGAAGGACCGTTCACGTGCGGCCACCGCCATCACCACGGGGGATTGGACGGAATTGGCGGAAGGCACCACCGAATTCGTCGGCTATGATGAACTTGCTACCGAGGCCAAGATCCTGCGCTATCGCAAGGTGAAGGACAAGGCAGGTGACCGCTACCAAGTGGTGCTGGACCGCACGCCCTTCTATCCCGAGGGCGGCGGCCAGATCGGTGACCAGGGTTGGTTGGCCCAAGGTGGTACCAAGGTGACCGTACTGGATACCCGGAGGGAGAACCAGTTGATCGTGCATTTTACCACGGAGCTTCCGCAGGATGTTTCCGCGCCGCTCTCGGCGGAAGTGGATGAACACCGCCGCAAGCTCACGCGCCGCAATCACAGCGCTACGCACCTGCTGCACTACGCCTTACGAAAAGTGCTGGGCACGCATGTGGAGCAGAAGGGGTCCATGGTGGCCCCCGACCGTCTGCGTTTTGACATCTCGCACTTCGCCAAGGTCACTCCGGAGGAACTGGCACAAGTGGAGGCTGAGGTGAAGGACCTGGTCCGTGCCGACCTGCCCTTGCAAGAACTGCGGGATACCCCTGTGAAGGAGGCCATGGCCATGGGCGCGATGGCGCTGTTCGGCGAGAAGTACGGGGATGCTGTGCGTGTGATCAAATTCGGTGACAGTGTGGAGCTGTGCGGGGGCATACACGTACCGCGCACAGGCGAGATCGGCGGATTCCGTATTGTCTCCGAAGGAGCGTTGGCAGCGGGGATCCGGCGTATCGAAGCCATCACCAGCGAGGCCGTGGAGCAGTACGTGGAGGAGCGTTTGAGCACCCTCGACACATTGAACGGCCTGTTGAAGCATCCGGCGGACATTACTGCGGCCGTGAATCAGCTTCTGGACCAGAACGCAAATTTGGCCAAGGAGGTGGAGAAAGCCGGGCACGAGCGGGTCGGTCGTTTGCAGGAAACGATCCTGGCCAAAGCCGTGGAAGTGAATGGCGCGCGTGTGATCGCCGAGGAGGTGGACCTGGACGCCAACGGCATGCGGGACCTGGCATTCCGGCTGAAGGATGCCAACCCGGACTTGTTGCTGGTAATGGGCGCCCGTCAAGGTGATAAGGCGCTGTTGGGCGTCATGGTGGGCCAAGCACTTTTGGACAAGGGCGTTGCAGCGCCGCAGATCATCAAGGCGCTTGCAAGCGAGATCAAAGGCGGCGGGGGAGGGCAGGCCTTCTATGCGACGGCCGGGGGCAAGGACCCTGAGGGCCTGCCACGCGCACTGAAAAAGGCGACTACGCTGTTAGAGCCTATTTAGAATCTCTTGGGCGATGGACCGCGAGTCTATTTTTCGTTCAGGCGAAGCAGGAAAATCATCGCGTAGCGGTGTCTACGGGATCATTTTCCGGCGAAGCATGGGCGGAAAAGAGGCCGGGGGCCGCGTTCGAAGAGATTCTAAACAGGCTCTTAGGCTAAGCTGGGGCTGTGCTCCCGGTTGGAGTCTTGTGTGCCCGGGGCCGGCCGTCCATACACCGGTCCGGTGTACGCCGTGTCGTAGCTCATGCCAAGGTTGAAGATGTACAGGCCATTGAGCAAGATCACCAGCACATGATCCAGCGTGGAGCGCTTGCCGAAGCTCTGGCACAGTTCGATCCACACCTTGGGGATCATGTACAACTGGCCGTAGACCGGGATCAGGAAGAGCCAAAGGTGGCTGGCTGGCCGACCTACGATGCGCAGAAAGACGATGAAATTCCAGATGGGCACGATGGCGGCGATGCCTGGCTGCCCGGCTTTTTCATACAGGCGCCATTGGGCCACCACGGAAAGGACCAACATGAAGCCCAGAATGTAGTACATGCTGTCCCCGAGATGGCTATACAAGAAGTTGTAGATATGGCTCAGCATTTCCATGGCGGCGTGGTTTTGGTTCCCCCCCAAGCGTAATTAGTACGCGTTTTCTCCCTTGAAGACGCCTCAAAGAACGGGAGGTTGCCTCCCTCCTGTCCGATCCTTCGGAAGGAATGTGAACAGTGGAATGGGGGAATTCCGGTCCAGAGCTATATGTGGCAGAGTATCAGGAGTTTGCATAGCGTTTGACATCCGCATCGCCGATCTCCGGTCCGCCCAGGATCACCAAGCGTTCCACCACATTTCGCAGTTCCCGCACATTTCCCGTCCAGGGTAGTTTCTGTAGTTCCTTCATCGCCTTGTCCGAGACCTTTTTCGGGGCGCAACCCTGCTCAGTGCAGATCATCTTGATGAAATGCTCCACCAGCTCCGGGATGTCCTCGATCCGCTCCTTCAAGTCGGGCACATGGATGGGGATCACGCTGAGGCGGTGGTACAGGTCCTCCCTGAAGCGGCCTTCCGCGATCTCCTTGCGCAGGTCTTTGTTGGTGGCGGCGATCACCCGCGGGTTGACCTTGATCTCTTTGTCGCCGCCCACCCGGGTGATCCGGTTTTCCTGCAAGGCCCGAAGCACCTTGGCCTGGGCGGCCAGGCTCATGTCCCCGATCTCGTCCAAGAAGAGGGTGCCCCCGTCGGCCAGTTCGAATTTCCCCTTCCGCTGGGCCACTGCGCTGGTGAAAGCGCCTTTTTCATGGCCGAAAAGCTCACTTTCGATCAGTTCCCCGGGGATCGCGGCGCAGTTCACCTCGATGAAGGGGCCGCCCTTTCGGCTGCTCTTTTCATGCAGCATCCGGGCCACGCCCTCTTTTCCTGCTCCGTTGCCGCCGGTGATCAAGACGCGGGCATCGCTCGGGCCGACCTTCTCCACCATTTCACGGATCGCCTCCAGCGCTTTGCTTGTTCCGACCATGCGCCCATCGGCCTTGCCCTTCTGTACCTTCTGGCGGAGGGTCTTGGTCTCCTGTACCAGCGAGCCGCGGTCCAAGGCGTTCCGCAGGGTCACCAGGATCCGGTTCAGGTCCGGCGGTTTCTGGATGAAGTCGAATGCCCCTTTCTTGATCGCTTCCACGGCCGTGCCGATGGTGCCGTGCCCGCTGATCATCACTACGGGGATGGAATCGTCATGCGCCATCAGCTTTTCCAGCACCTCCATGCCGTCCAACTTGGGCATCTTGATATCGCAAAGCACCACGTCGAAGCCGCCTTTCTTTGCTTTTTCAAGGCCTGAAGCACCATCCTCGGCTTCTTCCACCTTGTGCTTCTCATGTTCCAGGATGTCGCGGAGCGCGTTGCGGATCGCCTTTTCGTCGTCGATGATGAGGATCTTGGCCATGCTTTGTTGCGCCTGAGCTTTTGCGTAGGTGAAGCGCAAAGATGGGAAGGAGGCGACAGGTTTATCCGCAGATGCCGCAGATGTGCGCAGATGATGCGCCGGAGGTGATGTGGTTTTTACCGCAACGGTCGCAACGGATCATATCGGCTGACCTTTTACCGCAGAGGACGCGGAGGACGCAGAGAATGCCAAGCAAACGGGGGGCTGCCTCCGGCAGTTGAGGACGCGGAGCGGCAGAGCCGGCAGCACACCGTCGCCGGAGTGCTTCGGCCTGACCAGCCTAACAACTGACAACTACGTGTACGGTCAGCTCTTCGCTTGTTCCGGATGCAGGTAACGCTCATGCACACGCGGCAAAAAGGCCGCCGCCAGACCGATCAGCGGCAGGAACGAGCAGATCTGGAAGACGAACGCGATGTTGGTGTGGTCCGCTAGCGCACCGAGCAGCGCGGAACCGATCCCGGCCATGCCGAACGCGAAACCGAAGAACAGGCCGGAGACCATGCCCACCTTGCCCGGCACCAATTCCTGCGCATAGACGAGGATGGCGGAGAAAGCGGAGGAGAGGATCAGGCCAACGATCGCTGAAAGGATACCGGTCCACATCAGGTCCGCATGGGGCAGCAGCAGAGTGAAGGGCGCCGAGCCGAGGATGGAGAACCAGATCACGTACTTCCGCCCGTAGCGGTCGCCGATGGGCCCGCCGATAAGTGTGCCGATGGCGGCGGCGAAGAGGAAAATGAAGAGGTGGATCTGGGCATCCCGCACCGACAAGCCGAACTTGCCCATCAGGTAGAAGGTGTAATAGCTGCTCATGCTGGCGAGGTAGAACTGCTTGGAGAAGATCAGCACGAGCAAGATCACGATGGAGCGCCTAACGGTGCTGCGCGGGATACCATGGGGTACCACCATCTTGGCCGGGCGGCGTGCACGGATCGCTGAACTGCGTTTGTACCAGGTCCCCACCCGCTGCAGCACGAAGATCCCGATCAGCGGGATCACCGCGAACCAGCCCAGGCTGTGCAGACCGAACGGTACCACGATCAGTGCGGCAAGCAATGGCCCCATGGAGGACCCGAAGTTGCCGCCTAGCTGGAACACGGATTGTGCAAGGCCACGTTTTCCGCCGGATGCCGCGTGCGCGATGCGGGAAGCCTCCGGATGGAAGATGGAGGAACCCATGCCCACGAGCATCACGGAGAGGAGCAGGGCGGTGAAGCTGCCCGCGCCCCACAGTGCCAGGATCCCCGCCAGGGTGAAACACATGCCCACCATCAGGGAATAAGGCTGTGGCCGCTTGTCCGTGAAACGCCCCACGAAGGGCTGCAGGATCGAGGCGGTCATCTGGAAGCAAAGCGTGATGATGCCCACCTGCGTGAAACTCAGCGTGAACTTCTCCTTGACGATGGGATAGATCGCGGGGATCAGCGACTGCACGATGTCGTTCAACATGTGCGACGCGCTGATGGCGATCAGGACGGGGACCACCGTGCGTTGCGCGAAGGCGGAAGCGGGGCGGGCGGGCTTACCCATGGGGGCCGCGAAATTACTTGCGGTCCGCGATCGGGATGATCACGGAAAAAAGATAGGGGGGATGACCGGCCCGTTCATCATTATGTGCTTGATCACTTCTTGTTTTCAGCATTTTGGGGTTCCTTGGTGGCCTCGCGTCCAGATGCACACAGTGGCCGTTCACACCTCAACGGCACCGCCCGGTTCCTGTGCTAACACCCACATTTGCGGATATGTCGGGATAGTGTGGCAGGAATGTTCCGCAGTCTCCCAATTCCCATAGCTTAGCGCCCGACCCGAACTACGCATGAGCAGACACGACACCAGGAAACCGATGAGCGTATTGCTCGCGGAAGCGGAGGATCAGGGCCAAGGGACCTTGGTAAGAAGGCTGGGAGCGGTAAGCTTAGTGGCTCTCGGCATCGGGGCCATCATCGGTGCGGGCCTCTTCTCTCTTACCGGCGTGGTGGCGGGGCAGCATGCGGGGCCGGCGGTGGTCCTCTCCTTTGTCATCAGTGCCGTCGGTTGCGCCTTTGCGGGGCTGTGCTATGCGGAGTTCGCCAGCATCATTCCGATCGCCGGCAGTGCCTACACATACAGCTTCGCCACCATGGGCCGCATCTGGGCCTGGGTCATCGGTTGGGACCTCGTGCTTGAGTATGCCGTGGGGGCCGCCATGGTCGCGATCTCCTGGAGCCAATACCTCAACAAACTGCTGGCAATGCACGGCATGCACATCCCCGAGCACCTGATGGCGGGGCCATTTGAGGGCGGATGGTTCAACCTTCCAGCCGTGATCATTGTGGCGTTGATGTCGCTGTTGCTCGCGCGCGGGACCCGCGAAAGTGCCGGGGTAAATGCCATTATCGTGGTACTGAAGGTGGCTGTGGTGCTGGTCTTTATCTTCTTCGGCTGGTCCTACATCAACCCGGCCAATCTCACGCCCTTCATCCCACCGAACAACGGCGTGTGGGGCGAATTCGGTTGGAGCGGGGTGCTCCGTGGTGCGGGCATCATCTTCTTCGCCTACATCGGTTTCGATGCGGTGAGCACCGCCGCACAAGAGACCAAGAACCCCAAGCGCAACATGCCCATCGGCATCCTCGGCTCGCTTGCTATCTGTGCGGTGCTCTATGTGCTGTTCGGCCACGTGATGACCGGCTTGGCGAACTACACCGAGTTCGGTTCGGGGACTGATTCGCTTGCGCCGGTGGCCACCGCCATTAAGCACACGCCCTACGTTTGGCTCCAGCAGGCCGTGATCATCGCCATCCTTGCCGGTTATTCCTCGGTGATCTTGGTGATGCTGATGGGCCAGAGCCGCGTGTTCTACAGCATGAGCCACGACGGCCTGCTCCCGAAGGTCTTCTCCGATGTTCACCCCAAGTACCGTACACCGTTCAAAAGCAACATGTTCTTCATGCTCTTTGTGGGGGCGTTCGCCGCCTTCGTGCCGGGCAGGGTGGTGGGGGAGATGACCAGCATCGGTACGCTGCTCGCCTTCATCCTGGTGAGCATCGGCGTGCTCATCATCCGCAAGCGCATGCCGGACGCACCCCGCGGTTTCCGTACGCCGTTGGTGCCGTTGGTCCCCATTCTGGGCGTGGTCGTATGCGGCGCCATGATGCTGGCTCTTCCTTGGGACACATGGCTGCGCCTGGTGGTGTGGCTCGGCATCGGCATGGTGGTCTACTTCCGCTACAGTGCTAAGCACAGTAAGTTCTGAGCACCACCGGCTCAGCATGTTGCGCAGAGCATTGTCAACTGCTGATTTCTGTATCCCGTACCGGATCTTGTTGGACATGATCGGCCGGACCGTGCTACGGTAAGGCGCGAACGCGGAGCATATCACCGCGGATGTGGCGGGCCTAAAGTCCGGACGCTCTTTGGTGCGGACGCCTTTGGCCAACGGAGCTCGTCAGGTCCGTTCCTTTTATAGCGAAAGCATTCGGCGTGTGGACCTGCTTGGACAGGTTTTGTTCCTAAAGTTAAAATGATCAGCTTTGATACAAATCGCCGCACCATGAAAGCACCACTACACATTCTTCTTGCTGCCACCGTCTTTGCCACGGTGCCGGCCATGGCACAGATCCCCAATGCGGGCTTCGAGAACTGGATCACGGTAGGCAGCTATCAGGACCCGGTGCAATGGACAACGATCAATCAGATGACCACCTCTCAAGGCGCGGGGCTTTCCTGTGAAAAGGGAACACCAGGCGCGGTGGGAAGCAGCTATGTGAAGCTGACATCACTTGCCATGGCAGGCGTTGGCGTGATACCGGGCCAATTGACGGCCGTGGATGCCAACGGGATGACCGGTTTTCCTTATGCGGCACGGCCCGAGGCCTTGAACGGTATGTGGAAACATGCTATTCAGACCGGTGATGCCGGGTTCATCACGGTAACGTTGAGCAAATTCAATACCACTAGCCAAAGCGATGAGGCCGTGGGCGTGGGAAGTATCAGTGTGGCGGGTACCCAAGCTGCTTGGCAAGCCTTCAGCATGTCGATCATCTACGTCAGTCCGGACGTGCCTGACAAGGCGATCATTGTCATTATGTCCAGCGCCGGGGCGGGCATTGCAGGCAGCACCCTTTCGTTGGACGAACTGAGCTTCGGGAATTTTACCGGTATCGATGAGCCCAACGCCTTACCTGAGCTGACCGTCCGCCCCACCTTGGCAACGGACCTGCTTACCGTGACCACGGCCATCCCGATGGCCGAGCTCACCATACTGGACCTTTCGGGGCGCACCGTGAAGACCATGAGCACGGGACAGGCACAAGTGGAAATGCACGTGTCCGATCTTCCTGTCGGTCGCTACCTCCTAGGCGTGCGCATGGCCGATGGCAGGCGTAACATGCGCTCCTTCATGAAGCAGTAAGCGATCATCGGACAGGAAAAGGAGGCGGCCCCGCCTCCTTTTCTTATTTCCTCATGGGAGGATGCGTGCCGCCGCCCCTTCCTTCAGGGAATACTTGCTCCACTGCAGTTGATGCATCCCGTGCAGAAGGACGCGCTCGATCAACGCCATCGCGGGAATGATGGTGTCCACGCGGTGCGCGGGCAGCCCGGGCATGGCCGAGCGTTGATCGCGCGTCATGGCGAAGAACTGATCCTTCAAGGCATCGAATTCCGTGGCATCGAAAGTCAGGGAGACGGTATCCGTTGCTATCGGCGTGCCTCGTTCCAAGGCGATCATCGCCGCGATGGAATCGAAAGAGCCTGCGGAACCGACCAAGGTGGTGGGCCAATGCCGGTCCACTACGGACCACAAGGACTCCAGTTGCGCATCCATGTGCTGGGCCATGCGCAGTTGGGTGTTCATGCCCATGGGGTCGATATCGGGAAAGCGTTCGAACAGGCGCGTGGTGCCGAGTTCGAAACTGTGCTTCCACATCAGTGATCGATCGGTGGCCAGGATGAACTCCGTGCTTCCCCCGCCGATGTCCATCACCAGCATGGGCTTCTTCCCGAACGGTACCGCCTGGCGAACGCCGTCCAGGATCAAACCGGCTTCCTCCTCACCGGGAATGATCCTGATCACCAGACCAAGCTCCTTGTGCACCTCTTCCACGAAGGCCTCGCCGTTCCGTGCATTCCGCAAGGCCGAGGTGCCAAATCCGCTCACGTGTTCCGCGCCAAGCTCTCCCGCCGTATCCATCAGTATGCGCAAGGCCTCCATTCCGCGAGCGGATGCCTCTGCCGTGATCTCCTTCCTTTCAATTCCGCCCCGGCCCAGGAAAACGGAGAGCTCCTCCGTATGCAGTACGTGAAGGCCCTTTTGGCTTCCGCTATGCTGCTCGGCCACCAGCAATTTGAAGGTGTTCGTACCGAGGTCGATGACAGCAACTTTCATAAGTGCAGTCGTGAGTCTGTGAGTCTTGAGTCGTGAGTCGGACTCCCGACTCAAAGACTCCCGACCCCCGACTCAGAATTATCCGCGATAGAACAACCACTTCCCCAGTTCCTTCCACGAGACCTTCTTGCCGTACATAAGGATCCCTGTGCGGTAGATGCGGCCCGCGAGCCAGGTGGTGAAGATGAACGTCGCGATCAACAGGCCCATGCTCAGGAAAAGTTCGCCGAGGTGCTCAAAAGCGTTCCCGGTGGCCACGCGCACCATCATCACGATCGGTGATGTGAACGGAATGATCGAGCACCAGAACACCGCCGGGCCGTCCGGGTTGTACACCGCAGTCTGGGCGATGAAGAGCCCGACCATCATGGGAATGGTGATGGGCATCATGAACTGCTGCGTGTCCGTCTCGGCATCCACCGCCGAACCCACGGCAGCGAAAAGCGAACTGTAAAGAAGATAGCCTCCGAGGAAATAGAACAGGAACAGACCGAGGATCGCCGCTACGGGCAGGTCGTTCCAGATGTCCATGATCACGTCCAATTGTTCGTTCGGGCTTTCCTGGTCCTGCACCTGTGCCTGTTCCTCGAACTGGGAGTGCAGTTGCGTGGTCATTTGAACGTTGCCCTTTTCCAGTGCGGAGCTGGAGATCGCGTCCTTGGCGAAGGACATGCCCACGGACCCGAGCACCAAGGAAATGACGACCCAAAGCAGGAACTGGGTGAGGCCCACCATGGCCACCCCGACGATCTTGCCCATCATCAGTTGGAACGGTTTCACCGAGCTGATGAGCACCTCCACCACGCGGTTCTGCTTTTCCTCCATAACCCCGCGCATCACCTGCACACCATACAGAAATATGAAGATGAAGATGAGATAGCCGAACGCGAAGCCGATGCCGGCCTTGGCCTGGTCGTAGCTTTGCTTACCCTGCTTGTCGATGTCGAAGAGCTGGATGTTCAAAGCGGTTTTGATCTTCTGGTAGACCTCGGGATCCACGTTGTTCACGCGCAGCTTTTCCTTTTCGATCACCTTCTCGATCTGGGTGGAGAGGTAGTTCTGCACGCTTTGGCTGGGCAGGCTCTTGTAAAACACCTGGATGGTGTTGTTCTCCAAGATCAAGGGGTTCACCTCCACCATGGCGGTATAAGGGCTGGCCTTGAACACGGAGTCGGAAATGTCTTGCGGCTCGTAGAAGAACTTGATGTCGTCGGTCTCCTGTAATTTGTTCGTCAGCAAGTTTGCCTTGTCCACCACTACGATGTTCTGGATGCCGCTCTCCTGCATGCCGAGGTAGACCACCAAGGTGATGCCGCCCACCATTAGGAGGGGGCCCAGGAGGGTCATGATGAGGAAGCTGGGCTTGCGCACGCGGGTGATGAATTCCCGCCAGATGATCAATCCGGTCTTGCCCATGGTTCAGGAAGCGTTGAGAGTTGCCGTGGTGTTGTTGCGCATGTCCATCCTTATTCGGTCATGTCCGTGGAAATGGTCTCCGGCGCTTTTTCGCTCACGGCCCTGATGAAAATGTCGTGCATGCCGGGCACCAGTTCATGTACGCCGAGGATCTGTGCCACTGGCATGGTCGCCGCCAGCACGTTGTTCAGCGTGGCACCGTGCAGGAGTTTCACCCGTGCCGTGCACAGGCCGCCGTCCTCTTTGGGGTCGATCAGCTCGCCGTGGTAGGCCAATGCATTGGCAAAGGCCACCTTCGACCCTTTGAATTCGATGGTGTAAGTGGAGTCGCTGTATTGTTTGCGGATGTCCTTCACGCTGCCATGGAGGACCACCTTGCTGCGATCGATCAGGGCGATGTGCTCGCAGAGCTCCTCCACACTGCCCATGTTGTGCGTGCTCAACATCACCGTGACGCCCTCGTCGCGCATACGCAGGATCTCCAAGCGGATCAGCTCCGCGTTGATGGGGTCGAAGCCGCTGAAAGGCTCGTCCAGGATCAACAGTTGCGGGCCATGCAGCACGGTGGTGATGAACTGGACCTTCTGGGCCATGCCCTTGCTGAGCTCCTCCACCTTCTTGTTCCACCAGGTGGCCATGTCCCAGCGCTCGAACCAGTCCTTGAGCCGCTTGGTGGCCTCTTTCTTGTCCATCCCTTTCAGCCGGGCGAAATAAACGGCCTGTTCGCCCACCTTCATCTTTTTGTAGAGCCCGCGCTCCTCTGGCAGATAGCCCATGGTAGCCACGTCGGCCTCGGTCATGGGTCTTCCGTTCAAGAGCACCTTGCCGCTGTCCGGGCCGGTGATGCGGGTGATGATCCGGATCAATGTGGTCTTCCCGGCGCCGTTGGGGCCGAGCAGGCCGAAGACCTTGCCCGTAGGGACTTCTATGCTTACGCCGTCCAACGCGAGATGGTCGCCGTATTTCTTAACGATGGTTTCCGTTGCGAGCATGCCGTCGGGTCCGGGTTTTCGGTTTACGGACGGGCCGAAGGTAGCCGCCTGCGTTCAGAGGATGGCTTCCGCCCGTGGAGCGGGCGGACCGTTCGACCGGCGAGACGCCGGGAACGGATCTATGCGTAGATCTCGCGCCGCCCCACCATGCGCTGCTTGGCGGTGTCCCACACCTTCAGTCGAAGGCACTTGATCACGTCCCAAGGCAGCAGGCTGGTGACCTTTGCCTTCTGTAGTTCGGGGATGGCCTTGTAGACCTCCGGCAACCGGTAGAAGGGGATGCGGGGGTTGAGGTGGTGGATGTGGTGGTAGCCGATGTTGGCAAGGAACCAACGCATCACCCCGCTCATGCGCATGTGGCTGCTGCTGCTCAACGCCGCATCGTGGTAGGTCCATCCATCCTTCTCGGCGAATTGCACCCCGGGGAAATTGTGCTGTGCGTAAAAGAGGTAGGAACCCAGCCCAAGGCTGATGACGAAGGGGGCGAAGAAGCCGAACACCAGCCCCGGCCAGCCTGCGAGCAGGAAGATGCCCGTGCCCACGGCGATGTGGAAGACCAGCGCCACGATACTGTCCCAGTGCTTGCCCGTGTTGCTCACCAAGGAGCGGATGCACATGCCGTAGAGGAACATGAAGATGTAACCCAGACCGATGGTGATCGGGTGGCGGATGAACATGTAGATGGTGCGCTCCCCTTTGGGTGAGGCTAAATACTTCTCCTTGGTGACGATGGGGAAGGAGCCGATGCTGCTGGTGTACAGCTTGCTGTTATGGGCGTGGTGGTAATTGTGGCTGCGCTCCCAGATGCTCACGGGGGCCAGCATGTACCAGCCGAAGACTGTAAAGATCCCGCGGGCGGCCCTCGAGTGCTGGAGGATGCTCTGGTGCAGGAAGTCGTGGTAGATCACGAACATGCGGCCCAAGGTGAGGGCCACCAATAAGCCGCAGATCACCTTGGCCCAGATCGGGGTGGGGAGGAATACGCCGGTATAGCCTGCGGCCAGCACCACAAGGGTGATGATGACATGCCACCAGCTACGGCCGCGATATTCCTTCGCGTAGGCACGGGTGGCCAGAATGAGATCTTTGCCTTGAAGCATGGTGCAAAGTTACGCCGGGCGGAATGGCATTGATGCCGGAGGCCTGTGCTTCCACCGGCGGTGCGTCCAAAGCCAGATCTCCGGGCGCGTGTGGATGTCCTGCTCCAATCGTTTGGTGTGCAATTCGGTGATGAGGCCCTCCGAAGTGTTCTTCGGGTCTGCCACGAGCGGTTCGAACCGCATTACGTAATGCCCTCTCTTCGGCCGGTCGATGCCTAAGTAGATGATGGGCCGGTCGAGTTTTTGCGCGATCTTCTCCGTGCCCCAAAAAACGGGTGTGGCCTGGTTGAGGAAGGTGGTCCAGTAGGCATGTTCCGGAGCAGGTGTCTGGTCCGCGATAAAAGCCGTGGCCGTCACTTGGTGCCGGTCGCGGAGCATGCACTTCACCGTCTCTTTCATGGGGTAAAGTCCATTGCCCAAGCGGGTGCGCATCCGGATGAACAGGCCGTCGAAGTGCTTGTTCGCAAGCGGGTGGTAGATCACGTTCAACCGGTGATAGGGCAGTTGGCTGAAACGTGCCCCCCCGAGCTCCCAGTTGCCCCAGTGCCCCATCACGAGGATCACGCTCGTGCCCGCATCGAAATACCGCTTCAGAAATTCCGTCCCTTCCACCGTGATGCGTCGCTCCAGTGTCGCGGTCGGAATAGTGAGGGTTTTGACCGTCTCGAGCATCAAATCGCAGAACCAACGGCGGAATTTCCGTTCGATCAGCGACAATTCCTCCGGTGACTTTTCCGGGAAGCTGTTCCGCAGGTTCTCGCGCACCACCTTCAGGCGGTAACCGATGATCCGGAACAACACGAACTCCAACACGTCGCTCAGGAGGTACAGGGCACGGAAGGGCAGCAGCGAGATGCCGTAGATCAACGGAAGGATCAAGTAGTAACCAAGGGTGCCCATGGATTGCCAAAGAAAGCACGATCGGGACGGAACCGGGTGAAGGTGGAAAGCGAAAAGCCCCTTCGTTGCCGAAGGGGCCTTCGCAGGGTGCGCGTCCGTTGCCTACTGCCGCGCTACCGCTAATGTGACCGACGGTCCGTCTTTCCTTATAAATGCCGCCCGAAGTGCTCCTTCAACGGGAAGCGGGAAAGTGGGGTCAGTGCCACAGTGCGAAGCAACAGGATGTCCGGGCCATTGGCAATACCCATAAATGGGGATATTTCATTGCGGAATAATGTTATGGTAAAAGCAGAAAGCCCCTGCGTTTCCGCAAGGGCTTTCCGTACATCGTGGACTCCGGATCCCTCAGATGGGGAAAAGTGGAAGTTCTGCGCTTACTTGATGATGCTCAACCGCTGCACGGAATGTTGTCCGTTCACTACGATGTTGACCATGTAGACCCCGCTGGCGATGTCGCCCGGCAGATCGAGAATGGTGGTAAAGTGCTCACCGCTGTTCCCGAACTCCTTGGCGAAGACCTGCTTGCCATAGATGTCCTGGATGTCCACGGTGATGTTCTGCTCCGCATCCCGGATGCCGTCGATGGTCAGGTTCACCTGTCCCTCACGCACAGGGTTCGGCCACATCGTGGCTGTTCCCGCGGTCTGCGCCATGCCGGCTTCGGGACGGTTGCCGCTGTTGTCGATGGTGATGGTACAGACGTCCCCGCAGAAACCACTGTACAGCGTGCCCACTTTCACGTTCACCTGCACATTGTAGGTGGAGCCGTTCACCATCGGAGGATGGTTGTTCCACTTTAGTTGCAGGATGTAGGTGCTGCGGATGAAGGTCTCATCGTAGCCTTCTCCGGGTATGGAGATGCGGAACTGGTATTCCGTCGCACCCACCACCGGCGTGGCGTAGATGAAGCTGTTGTTGGTGTTGAAGGCGCGGCTCTCGTTGCAGGAATGCCCGTAGGTGGGCGCGCTGATCAGCTCCGAGCAGGTCACCGAGAAAGGTACGCTCATGCCCACCTCGCAGCCCGTGCTGAAGTGTGCGCTGGCCATGGGTCCGGCGTCGTTGGTACGTGCCCGGACGAAGTACTTTACACCGGGTGTCAGCGGGCTGGTGTTCATCTGGTTGAAGCGCACCTTGTTGGTGTTCACAGCGATCCGGCGGATGAAGCCGGCGTCGGGATCGGAGAACTCGAACTGGTAGCTCGTCGCTCCCGCCACATCGCGGCAATAGACGTAGCTGTTCATGGTGTAATTGAAGATGTCGCAGGACTTGTTCGCGATCTGGGCGGGACCCGGAGGCAGGCAGAAGCTGTGCTCCGTGTAGCCTGCGTAGGCCGGGGTGAGCGAAGGTGAATCACCTCCGTTGGGGAAATCATCGCCCAATAGCACCTTGTCGTCCATGGTCCTGAGCTGCCAGTTCCCGCCACTGATGCCGTCGCCGAAGCTGTCGTAGAGGCGGAAGCCATAGCAGGCACTTGCGGGTGCTGCTCCCAAGCAGGCGACCTCACTTACCAGCATGTTGTTCTCAACGGCGGCCGGTCCTCCAGCGGCGATCACGACGTTGCTCTCATCGGTGATCTCCCAGGTGAGTTGGTCCGGGTTGCCGTCGGTGTTGATCGCTACGACCACCTGATCACCAGAACACGGCCCCACTGGAGTCCCCAAGCAGGTGCAATTAGCGCTCCATGTGTCGTTGGTCGTCGAGGCATTTTCATCATCACACGCGGTTCCGGGAAGTGCTGGTCCGTCAAGCACTCCTTCGCAGTCCAACGTACCGATAGGTTGTCCGACGCAGTCGCAGTTGGCATCGTATACATCGTTGCCGGTGTTGGCGTTGCCGTCATCGCAGGAAGAGCCGATGGTCGCCGTTCCGCCGGGTACGCCGAGGCAGTCGTTCAGTTGTCCGACGCAGTCGCAGTTGGCGTCGTAGACATCGTTGCCGGTGTTGGCGTTGCCGTCATCGCAGGAAGATCCGATGGTGGCTGTTCCGCCGGGTACGCCGAGGCAGTCGTTCAGTTGCCCGACGCAGTCGCAGTTGGCATCATATACATCGTTGCCGGTGTTGGCGTTGCCGTCATCGCAGGAGGATCCGATGGTGGCTGTTCCGCCGGGTACGCCGAGGCAGTCGTTCAGTTGCCCGACGCAGTCGCAGTTGGCATCGTATACATCGTTGCCGGTGTTGGCGTTGCCGTCATCGCAGGAAGAGCCGATGGTCGCCGTTCCGCCGGGTACGCCGAGGCAGTCGTTCAGTTGTCCGACGCAGTCGCAGTTGGCGTCGTAGACATCGTTGCCGGTGTTGGCGTTGCCGTCATCGCAGGAAGATCCGATGGTGGCTGTTCCGCCGGGTACGCCGAGGCAGTCGTTCAGTTGCCCGACGCAGTCGCAGTTGGCATCATATACATCGTTGCCGGTGTTGGCGTTGCCGTCATCGCAGGAGGATCCGATGGTGGCTGTTCCGCCGGGTACGCCGAGGCAGTCGTTCAGTTGCCCGACGCAGTCGCAGTTGGCATCGTATACATCGTTGCCGGTGTTGGCGTTGCCGTCATCGCAGGAAGAGCCGATGGTGGCTGTTCCGCCGGGTACGCCGAGGCAGTCGTTCAGTTGTCCGACGCAGTCGCAGTTGGCATCATATACATCGTTGCCGGTGTTGGCGTTGCCGTCATCGCAGGAAGAACCGATGGTCGCCGTTCCGCCGGGTACGCCGAGGCAGTCGTTCAGCGAACCGACGCAATCACAGTTGGCATCGTATACATCGTTGCCGGTGTTGGCGTTGCCGTCATCGCAGGAAGAACCGATGGTGGCCGTTCCGCCCGGTACGCCGAGGCAGTCGTTCAGTTGCCCGACGCAATCGCAGTTGGCATCATATACATCGTTGCCGGTGTTGGCGTTGCCGTCATCGCAGGAAGAGCCGATGGTGGCTGTTCCGCCGGGTACGCCGAGGCAGTCGTTCAGTTGCCCGACGCAATCACAGTTGGCATCATATACATCGTTGCCGGTGTTGGCGTTGCCGTCATCGCAGGAAGAACCGATGGTCGCGGTTCCGCCGGGTACGCCGAGGCAGTCGTTCAGTTGCCCGACGCAATCGCAGTTGGCATCGTATACATCGTTGCCGGTGTTGGCGTTGCCGTCATCGCAGGAAGAACCGATGGTCGCGGTTCCGCCGGGTACGCCGAGGCAGTCGTTCAGCGAACCGACGCAATCACAGTTGGCATCGTATACATCGTTGCCGGTGTTGGCGTTGCCGTCATCGCAGGAAGAGCCGATGGTGGCTGTTCCGCCGGGTACGCCGAGGCAGTCGTTCAGCGAACCGACGCAATCACAGTTGGCATCGTATACATCGTTGCCGGTGTTGGCGTTGCCGTCATCGCAGGAAGAACCGATGGTGGCTGTTCCGCCGGGTACGCCGAGGCAGTCGTTCAGGGAACCGACGCAGTCGCAGTTGGCATCGTATACATCGTTGCCTGTGTTTGCGTTGCCGTCATCGCAGGAAGAACCGATGGTGGCTGTTCCGCCGGGTACGCCGAGGCAGTCGTTCAGTTGTCCGACGCAGTCGCAGTTGGCATCATATACATCGTTGCCGGTGTTTGCGTTGCCGTCATCGCAGGAAGAACCGATGGTCGCGGTTCCGCCGGGTACGCCGAGGCAGTCGTTCAGTTGTCCGACGCAGTCGCAGTTGGCGTCGTAGACATCGTTGCCGGTGTTGGCGTTGCCGTCATCGCAGGAAGATCCGATGGTGGCTGTTCCGCCGGGTACGCCGAGGCAGTCGTTCAGTTGTCCGACGCAATCACAGTTGGCGTCGTAGACATCGTTGCCGGTGTTGGCGTTGCCGTCATCGCAGGAAGAGCCGATGGTCGCCGTTCCGCCCGGTACGCCGAGGCAGTCGTTCAGCGAACCGACGCAATCACAGTTGGCATCGTATACATCGTTGCCGGTGTTGGCGTTGCCGTCATCGCAGGAGGATCCGATGGTCGCGGTTCCGCCGGGTACGCCGAGGCAGTCGTTCAGTTGTCCGACGCAGTCGCAGTTGGCGTCGTAGACATCGTTGCCGGTGTTGGCGTTGCCGTCATCGCAGGAAGATCCGATGGTGGCTGTTCCGCCGGGTACGCCGAGGCAGTCGTTCAGTTGTCCGACGCAGTCGCAGTTGGCATCGTATACATCGTTGCCTGTGTTTGCGTTGCCGTCATCGCAGGAAGAACCGATGGTGGCTGTTCCGCCGGGTACGCCGAGGCAGTCGTTCAGTTGTCCGACGCAGTCGCAGTTGGCATCATATACATCGTTGCCGGTGTTTGCGTTGCCGTCATCGCAGGAAGAACCGATGGTCGCGGTTCCGCCGGGTACGCCGAGGCAGTCGTTCAGTTGTCCGACGCAATCACAGTTGGCGTCGTAGACATCGTTGCCGGTGTTTGCGTTGCCGTCATCGCAGGAGGATCCGATGGTCGCGGTTCCGCCGGGTACGCCGAGGCAGTCGTTCAGTTGTCCGACGCAGTCGCAGTTGGCGTCGTAGACATCGTTGCCGGTGTTGGCGTTGCCGTCATCGCAGGAAGAACCGATGGTGGCTGTTCCGCCGGGTACGCCGAGGCAGTCGTTCAGTTGTCCGACGCAGTCGCAGTTGGCGTCGTAGACATCGTTGCCGGTGTTTGCGTTGCCGTCATCGCAGGAAGAGCCGATGGTGGCTGTTCCGCCGGGTACGCCGAGGCAGTCGTTCAGCGAACCGACGCAATCACAGTTGGCATCGTATACATCGTTGCCGGTGTTGGCGTTGCCGTCATCGCAGGAAGAACCGATGGTGGCTGTTCCGCCGGGTACGCCGAGGCAGTCGTTCAGGGAACCGACGCAGTCGCAGTTGGCATCGTATACATCGTTGCCTGTGTTTGCGTTGCCGTCATCGCAGGAAGAACCGATGGTGGCTGTTCCGCCGGGTACGCCGAGGCAGTCGTTCAGTTGTCCGACGCAGTCGCAGTTGGCATCGTATACATCGTTGCCGGTGTTGGCGTTGCCGTCATCGCAGGAAGAACCGATGGTGGCTGTTCCGCCGGGTACGCCGAGGCAGTCGTTCAGTTGCCCGACGCAATCGCAGTTGGCGTCGTAGACATCGTTGCCGGTGTTGGCGTTGCCGTCATCGCAGGAAGATCCGATGATGGCTGTTCCGCCGGGTACGCCGAGGCAGTCCAGTGTGCAGACCCCACCGTTAACGGCTCCGCTGATCACCGCCCCGGTAACTTCTTCGCCCCCCATGGAAATGAAGAAATCGCGGTTGTTGGCGGTGGTGAAGGCGTCATTGCCCAAGGTGAAGGCCGTGCAGCCGCCTCCCGCCACGGGGATCGTGGTGATGGTGAACCAGGTTTCCGGCGCAATGGTGGTCTCGCATCCATTATCAAATGCGTCAGCGTCCAGCCGGGTGAGGCCGAACCCGTTATAGGTGCGGTAGGCGATCCCGCCGTCCACGACCACCGGGGAAGGAGTGAACGCGCTCCAACCGTTGCAGAAGGTTGCTCCGCCGCCCAATGCCGCACCGGATGCGTTGTCATAGCGGATGGTCAAGGTGAGTGCGCTCAGAACTCCGCCGAAACCCGCAGTGCTGTGTGTTTTTATCTGGACCAAGAGCTGGTTCGAAGACGCTCCTTCTATCAGTTGCACATCCACGGATGTAGGGATGACGTCCTGGGCCTGGAGCGGCCCGGATGCGACGAAAAATGCAAGGAACAGAAAGGAGATCTGAAGCGAGCGGAGCTTTAGTGAAGTCAATATCATGTTTTGTGGAGTTCGGTGTTCCTGATGGAGGCAGCAAAGTAGGAGGTTGGGACCGTACTTGGTATTTTATTTTCGATAGGTCGCCGTTTTCCCATGATGGAAAGGTGTTTATGGCCGTCTCCGTGTGAACGGGGCGGATGCAAAAAGCCCCCCCGTTGCCGGAGGGGCTTTTGCGTTCTGCGCAGACTTTCGGTCCAGCGCCTCCATCGAGGAGGCAGCCGGGACCTGCCGTCTACTTGATGATGCTCAACCGCTGGACGGTCTTCTTCCCGTTGACGGTGATGTTGACCATATAGACCCCGCTGGCGATGTCGCCCGGCAGGTCGAGGATGGTGGTGAATCGCTCACCGCTGTTCCCGAACGCCTTGGCGAAGACCTGCTTGCCGTAGATGTCCTGGATGTCCACGGTGATCTGTTGGTCCGCGTCCTGGATACCGTCGATGCTCAGGTTGACCTGACTTTCACGCACCGGGTTCGGCCACATCGTCGCTGTTCCATTGGCCTGCTCCATGCTGGCAT
The DNA here is from genome assembly GCA_016700415.1 of Flavobacteriales bacterium. Taxonomy (NCBI): domain Bacteria; kingdom Pseudomonadati; phylum Bacteroidota; class Flavobacteriia; order Flavobacteriales; species Flavobacteriales bacterium. The sequence continues at coordinate 2,025,172 of CP065018.1, read as the reverse complement.
CCGGGCGGGGGGCGTTGTCGATGGTGATCGTGCAGGTATTGCCGCAGAAGCCGCTGTAGGTGGCGCCGACTTTCACGTTCACTTGCACGTTGTATGTGGAGCCGTTCACCATCGGAGGATGGTTGTTCCACTTCAACTGCAGGATGTAGGTGCTGCGGATAAAGGTCTCATCATAGCCCTCGCTGGGGATAAAGATGCGGAACTGGTACTCCGTCGCACCCACCACCGGCGTGGCATAGATGAAGCTGTTGTTGGTGTTGAAGGTGCGGTTCTCGTCGCAGGAATGCCCGTAGGTGGGAGCGCTGATCAGCTCCGTACAAGGCACCGTCGACGATATGGCCACTTCGCAACCCGCGCCGAAGTGGGCGCTGGCCAAGGGGCCGGCGTCGTTGGTGCGGACACGGACGAAGTACTTCACGCCAGGTGTCAGCGGGCTGGTGTTCATCTGGTTGAAGCGCACCTTGTTGGTGTTCACCGCGATGCGGCGGATGTAGCCTGCATCGGGGTTGGAGAACTCGAACTGGTAGTTGCCCGCTCCGGCCACGTTGCGGCAATACACGTAGCTGTTCATGCTGAAGTTGAGGATCCCGCAGGACTTGTTCGCGATATTGGCCGGGCCCGGAGGCAGGCAGAAAGTGTGCTCCGTGTAAGGTGCGTAGGCCGGGGTGAGGGAAGGCGAATTACCTCCGCCATCGAAATCATCGCCCACCAGTACCTTGCCGTCCATGGTCTTGAGCTGCCAGTTGCCGCCGATGATGCCGTCACCGTAGCTGTCCGTCAGCGTGAAGCCGTAGCAGGCGGAGGCAGGCAGCGCGTCCAAGAGGACGGTTTGCTGGTCCAAACCGCTGATAGCGGAAGGTCCACCGGTGGCGATCGTGATATTGCTCGCATCGGTGAGCTCCCACCCGATCTCGCTCGGGCTGGCATCGGTGTTGATGGCCACCACCACGGAGTTGCCGGGCACGCTGCTCAGCGTCAGGTTGAACGTACCGGTATTGGTCGAGTAGCCGGTGACATAGATGTAGTAGGTGGTGCCGATCAGGCCCAGCCAAGTGGTGGTGCTTTGCAACCCGCAGCCGTCATCGTCGCCCTGCAGGCAGGTCAATGCGCCGCAACTGCCGGTGAAGATGCCGATCCGGGTGTCCCAGCCGGCGCCGCAGACGTCGGCGGTCATCATGCCGTTGATCCCTTGCACGGTGTACCATACGCCCGGTGCCGTGCTCAGGCTATAGTCGCAGTAGCCGGGGTTGCCGGTGGTCGTGCCGAGAACGGTCGTGCCCGGGGTCACTGAGTTCGCACCCACTGGGATCGCGTTCGCGCACAGGTCGTTCGCAGGTGGCGGAGGAGGTGTACCGATGCAGACATCGAAGCTCGAGGTCTGCCCTGGGGTCGAAGTCCAGCTGTAGACACGCAAGAAGTACGTGTTACCGATGGACAGACCACTTGGGGTACTGGAATTGGGGTCACTACAGGTACCAGGTACCAAGGTGAGCGATCCGCAACCACCTTCCCACACGCTGTGGTAGAGGTCTGTCGTACTACCTGTGATATTGATGATACTGATGGTGTGTGAAGTGGCTGTCGCCACGAACGAGAACCACACATCATCGTCTTCCGTGCCAGAGCATGCTGCGGCACTCTCGGGCGATGCCGTGGCAGCAGCGATCGTACCGGCAGTGACCGTGCCGCAAGCGAGGTCCGGGTTCACGGTCAGCCCGTACGCACCACCACAGTTGTCATTGGCCGGAGGCACAGCTAGCGTGGTGAAGCCGTAAGGTCCGACCCAAGCGCTCAGGTCCATGCCGCAATCGGCACGTACGTAGAATTCATAGCCTGTATTCGGCGTACCGGCTGCCCATGTGTATGGGTTGGTGCCAGCATTGTCCGTAGGCGTTCCGCTGGGTGTGAAACCGGTCGTGCCGATCTCCAGATCCCATGCCGTGGCGCTTCCATTCTCCGTCCAACCTAGGTTTGCACCCGAAGAGGTCAAGCTGGTCGCGCTGAGTGCGCTCGGATCAGGGCAAGCAGGCGTTACGATCAAGCTGATGTTGTCCACCTCCAGATTCCATTGGCTGCGGAAATGGAGTAGGCATGCCAGCCGAAGTAGTACACGCCGGTAGAAGCCGGAGTGATGGTGTAGGAAACGGTGTGAGGAGCATCATCGAACGTGCCGTTGTCCACCACCAAGTTCGTCATTGCGGCTGCCGATGCGGAAGTTCCGTAGTACACCTCCAGCGATTCGTCATAGCCGTTGGCGCCATAGGTGTAGCTAAGGGTATACGGCGTGCTGCCCACCAAGTTGATCCCCGGGCTGTACATCCAATCATCAGCATCCGCCGAGTAGGTGTACGGGTAACGTGCAACTTTGCTCACCGGACCCAACGTGGTCGACGATGCGGTGATCCAGGTGTTGAAACCGTTCAGGTCCTCTACGGACATGCACGCAGGCATGGCCGGTGTTGTTGCGCTTTCGAAGTCCTGGGTGTAAGGCACGTTCACCGCAGCACAGGTGGTGTTGAAGGTGAACGGTCCGACCCAAATGCTCACGCCAGGGCCGCCACAATCGGCGCGTACGTAGAAATCGTAGGCCGTACTAGCTACTCCACCAGTCCATGTGGAGGGGTTGGACGATACGTTGTCCGTAGGTGTTCCGCTTGGTGTAAAGCCGGCAGCGCCGATCTCCAGGTCCCAAGCAGTTGCTGTACCGTTCTCCGTCCAGCCCAGATCCGCACCGGTGGTGGTTGCATTGATCGCAGTCAGTGCGCTTGGGGCAGCGCAGGCAGGAGGTGTCCGCACTTGGAAGTTGTCCACATAGAAGTCCTTGTCACCACCGGAAGTAGCACCTTCCAACATGAAGAAGGCGAACTGTGTGGTGGAGCTGGTCACTGCGGAAACGTTGATCGTGGTATTGTCTCCCGTGTTCGAAGGCGAGTTGCCATTGTTCCACGTATTGATCGTGGTCCACGTTGTTCCACCGTCGATGGACTGCATCAGGTACACTGCATCATCCGCTTCGATGACATCGGCTGAAGAAGAAAGCCAAGCGGTAAGAGCCACATCGAAGTTCAGTTCGTAACCGCCTGCGGAGAGGTCGAAGATCGGGGTAAGTAACCACTCTTTGCCACCGGTGGAATAGATCTCCACTTTGGCACTAGGTGAGCCAACGTAACCGAACGAGCCGGAACTCCATCCGGAAGATCCGAATGTGGTAGGTCCGGTAATGGGGCCTGTCGCTTCTGACCAGCAAGAAGGAACGTAAGCCGTGAAGTCCTGTGTGTAGTCCGGCGTGTAAGTCGCGCAAGGCGTAGTGAAGTTCGTCGCGAAACTGTTCGGACTGTAGTCCGGTCCGGGGCATACTTCACGCACGTACACGGTGTAACCGGTAACTGGGGTCAAGCCGGTAATGGTTACCGGGCTGCTGGCAACAGGGCCACCGGTCCAGATGGTTCCACCAGCACCGGCGGTACCAGCTGTGCCAGGTGTGAATCCAGTGGCACCGTACTCAACAATGAAAGTGCCCGTGCAGCTTGTGCAGGTCCATCCGATCTGGGCAGTTGTACCGGTCAAGTTGCTGGCGCCAACTGCCGTTGGGGCTTGGCAAGTAGGTGCTGCACCAAGTGCAATGTTATCGATATGGATGTTGTTACCGAACTTGGAAACACCACGGAAGCGAACGCGGTTGGTGCCAGCAGTAAGCGGGAATGCACGAGCCTGCCAGTCGCCGCTTGCGGGGGTGTTGTATTCCGTGGTAGAAGCTGGCAACGTATTGAAGGTGCTTCCCACCTCATTCGAGCCTGCAACTACGACCGACCAAGTGGTGCCACCATTGCTCGACTGCTCGAGGTAAATGGAATCAATGGAAGTAGCATTGTACTGGGGTGCAGCAACATCGAATTCAAGCTGCATTCCACTTCCGATCGCGGTGATCACAGGGCTTGTGTAGATCAACGTTAACGTCGTTCCGCTCTGGGAGTAGTAGTCCCACATAATAGAACCTGTTCCGGTCCCATATGCACTTGTTGCAACATAGCGGAGGTTCACAGCGGAACCGGTGCCAGATTGGCTCCAGCAATTGCCGATGATGGTGCCACTGCTGAAGTCCTCATCAATGCCACCTGTGGTCACGGATACCGTAGCCACGTTCGAGTTGTTCGAATTAGGCCCCGTAGAACAATCGGTACGAATACGGAAGTAACGCGTGCCGACAATGGCATCCGTAGTGTACGAAGCAGTAGTACCACCGGTACCAACAACTACGTCGGCCCAGCTACCGATCCCATCAGGAGATTCCTCCCATTGGTAGGTGATGTTCGTTCCGGCGGTAAGTCCAGTAGCAGTTAAGGTCACTGTGTTTCCGCTACAAGCAGAGGCTGACGAAGGCACAGTACCGGGATCCGGTGTACCGGTGCATACGACGGGAGGGGTAAAGGTGAACAGGGTGCCGCTCACCACTTGGTTGGTGGTTGCCTGCGTGATCCCCGCTGTGTTACCAGCACCGTCCGTACTACCAGAGGTTACGCCAGCCCATGTAGCGGAAACAACTTTCCGTACATCGGTAGTCGTGGTGCGAATACCAACTTGGGCAATTCCGCTAGTCCAAGTAGCGGCATATGTGCCATAACGGATCTCAATCGCTCCGGTGGCTTCATACAGCCAAACTTGGGCGTTGCCGAGATGCGCGGCGGTGTTATAGCGGTAGAAGTTGTTCGCTTGGATCTTACAGATGTAACTGCCGGGTGATCCGGTGAGCAAGTAACTGTACACCGCACCTGAATTGTTCAGGTCCCGAGCGTTGAAGACCACAAGGTCGTTCATGGTCCCGTTGTCCATCGGAGAGTAGTCCGTTGCAGACGCAGTAGCGCCAAAACGGAGCCAGCCGTTCGAATGCATCGAGAACTGCGTGAACGCGGTTCCTCCGAAATTGAAGGAGAAGCCGATCGGCTGGAGCGCTGAATATCCGTCATCGGCCGTTCCCCCACCACCATTGATGGAGAAGGTCGTTGCACCGGCAAGTGCCACATAAGGGTCGCTACCTGTAGCGAAAGTATAGCCTGTCACCTGGGCATTCGCCGCAGGTGCCATGAACAGCGCGGCAGCCATGCCGAGCAGTCCATTGCGCCACCGCGACGTTCGCCGCTGTGGTGTTGATGGGTTTGAATGATTCATGTGTTTGGGTTTTAGGGTTTCAAGGAAGGGTGGTGTTGGCTTACAAGGGATCGGGTCGAAGGCGTGGGTCCGGTACGAACAGTTCGGGAACGAGTGGACCGGCAAGTGCGTGCGGATTGTTGTGGGTAGACGGGAGAAGGGGAAAAGGTTGCTTGCTGTTGACGGAAAGCGATCGGACCGGGTTCGTGTCAAATGTCGTTAACGCCGGGTTGGATGGCCCTACAAGTCTAAAAAGAATTTGGGATCTTCCCATGATTTTCCTCATAAAAGGTGGTTCATCGTCCCAACACAGGGTATCGAGTTGATGCCCCCGTGGGACTTGCAAGTAAAAGGCCCTCCATGCGGAAGGCCTTTTACTGAAGGATGGTTTGAGGTTAATGTGAAACCACAAAGGACCTGGCGGTACCTGTGGAGTTGGCCGTGCGGAGCCGGTAGCTGTACACACCATCGGAAAGCCCGCTGGTGTTGAGGACGATCTTGCCTCCGTTGTTCGAGGTGTTCTGCTCGAACACGGAACGGCCCGTGGCATCGAAGACCTCCAAGGTGGCATTGTGCTGCAGGCCGCTCACGGGAATAGTGAGCTGCCCGTCGGCGGGCACGGGATAAGCCTGGCCCATGGATCCGATGGCGGCATCGAATTCCGATACGCCCACGGTCCCGTAGAACCAGTCGTGGCTCAGTTGGATCATCATCCGGCCGGTGGCGGCATCGGCCATCTGCTCGGGCCCCACGCCGAAATACACCAGTTTGTAGTTGGCCGTCTGCGCGCGAAGGCCACCAATGAGCGAACCGGTGTTGTATGTAAGGATGCCCGTGGCTGGGGTGATCGGGGTGATCTGGTCCGGATAGGTGTTACCGGCGAATACATCGGCTACTGTCGCGTTCGGAAGCCCTCCGAACACGGGGTCCGCGTCGGTGAAATCCACCACGCTGTTCGAGGTGCTGCCGTCCGCGAAGAAGGTTGCGAGCATGTGGCTGGCGTAGAATGCCTGTGTGGTGGGCGTGCCATAAGAGCCGGTTGCACCGCTCTGGTCCCAGCCGATGTCCTGCCCGGCGATCATCAGGTTGCCCCCGTTGTCCATGAAGTCCGTGAGCACCGCCACCTCGTCATTGGTCAGGCTGGGGAAGGTCCAGCTCACATTGCGATACACGTTGAGCACACCGCCGAGGGCATTGGCCTGGCCGAATTTGGTGAACTGTTCGCGCGTGGCATGGGCGAATGCGAGTTCTCCGGCCTGCACCATGGACGCCGTGTAAAGCGCCTTCCAAGGCTCGGCCTCCGGGTTGGTCACGATCAGGTCATGCACACCGCTGATCACATGGACCTCCTGCTGCATCAACGCGGCATCGGGGAAGTCGACGGAGGTGATGGTGATCAGGTAGTTGCCGACGCCGGGCGTGGCGTCCGGGGTGATCTGTACGGCGATCTGGGCCGTGGCGCCATCGCCCGCTGTGAACGTGGCCCCGTTGGCGACCGGGTTCCCGTCCACCTGCACGGCGGTCCCCCAAGAGGCCGGGGCATCGGTGCTGGTGAGGTTGATCATGTAATCAGCGCTGTTGCCCACTTGGTTGAACAGGCCGGTAGTAAAGGTCGATGTGGACGCGCTTGCTCCGCCCTGATACGGATCGGTGACTTCGCCGAGCGAACCCGCGACCAGTGTCTGTCCCCCGTCCGCCGCAACGGTCCGGGCCTGGTACACGTCGCTCTGGTATTCACCCACGAAGGCGGTGACCTCGCAGTTGGCGATGTTCCATGCCGCCGGAACGGTCATGGTGTATGTGCGATCCACGGCGGTGCCCGTGGTAGTGGTGCTCACGGCCTCGCCCCAGATGTCGGTGAGGTAGTCCCGAAGCACATGCATGTGGTCGTAGGGGACCGAACCTCCCGTTTGGGGACCTATGATATGATCTTCGGTGACCAACACTGAAATATGGTCATCTCCTCCGGGGCTGTCGCTGGTGTAGTACAGCTGCACATGGACCGTTAGTTGCTGGCTGCCCGCGTCGTAGCTGCTTTCCACGCCCACGTTGACGGGGCTGGGGAGCGCGAGGATCTCCGCCACATCGCTCACCCAATAGCCACGGTTCCGGACGGTACCACCAGTGAAGGCATGCCGGTTGATCACCCCTGATGGATAGCCGGAAACCCCGTAGAAGGAGTTCAGCGCATTGCCTTCCGGAGTGCGGAAGTCGGGTTCCGTTCCGCTGGGCACGGCAAAGCCGCCGGCATGGATGCCCACCAAGGAGACCAGTCCCGGATTAGCTGCGGCGATGGAAGCCATGATGACATGTCCGTCTGGGCAGTTCACACAATGGATGCCCGTATAGTCCTCCAGCAGCGCGGTGCGATCCTCGGGCGATGTGGCGACCAAGGCCTGGCCGTGAACGAGGGTGGGCAGGAACAGAATGAGGGAGAAGAATTTTTTCATCAGGATGGATCTGGAAGATCGAATGTAGGACAGGATCGACATGAAGTGTACTCCATCATGCAGGGCTATCGGGTCTTGAGCGCCCGCAGGGCGCTTAAGATCGCGTGTTCTTTACCACGGATGGACACGGATCAACACGGATCCAAGCCCCAAGGTCGATGAGCGCATGCTTAGGGATCCATTGCTCTATGCTGTCCCTCATCCGTGTACATCCGTGTGTATCCGTGGTTCCTTGCATGCTGTGCGAAGCGCCGATAGGCGCGAGAAATTAAGACCCGATAGCCCTGACTCCATCATGAGATCACGATAGGAGGGCATACTATTTTTTTCAGGCCCCGGGCCTGATGCCTCACTTGCGCTCCGTCCAGACGGTCTGCGCCACGGTGGCGCCCACGGCCTGGAGGCTTTCCTTGTCGATGTTGGCCAGGTTGTCCGCGTGGGTGTGCCACGTTGCGGGGAAGCCACCGGTGGCCGGATTGTACGCGATGATGTCGATACTGGGGATGTTCATGTTCTCGTTCACGTAGACATGATCGTCCACACCCACGAAGTTGCGCGTCTCGCTGAGGAAGCGGTCGCCATGGCCCGCGGCTGCGGCGGCCTTCCAAACCTTGTTCACTATGCCGGAGGCGTAGCGCATGCTGTATCCTTCCTTGGGGAAGACGGCATCTTTCGACCCCACCATATCGAGCAGGATCCCATAGCGGGCTTTGTAGTTCGGCACGTGCGGGTTCTTGGTCCAGTACTGCGTGCCGAGGCACCATGAATCCTCGGAGTCGCGTTGGTCGCCGCCCATGGCCTCGCGCGGCGCGCCCATGTCCTCCACGTCGTTGAAGAACAGGTCGATCCCGGGCTGGGTGGGATGTTCCGCCAATTGCCGCGCGATCTCCAACAGCACGCCGGTGCCGCTGCCCGCATCGTTCGCGCCGTCGATGGGCTCGTTGCGGCGCACGGAATCCTGATCCGCAAAGGGACGCGAATCCCAGTGCGTGAAGAGCAATATGCGGTCCTTCTTCTCCGGCTGCCAACTGGCGATGATGTTGCGCATGGGCACCTGCTGCCCGCTATAGATGGTGACCATGGCGTTCTGCTCGATCACTGTGGCACCGTAGCTCTTCAGCTTTTCCACCATCCAATCGCCGCAGGCTTTGTGCGCGGCGCTACCGGGAACGCGCGGCCCGAAGGCCACCTGCTTGGCCACGAAGGCATAGGCGCTGTCGCCATTGAACAAGGGTACAGGGGGAAGCGCGGGAAGGTTCGGCTCGACCGTGGTGCTGGTAGGTGCGGTCTCCGGTTGGCAGGCGGCGAGAAAGAGCGCGATCAGGCCAAGGCCGAGGACGCGGTAGGAAAGGCATTGCATGGGGGTAAAGATCGGGGTAAGAAGTTCACCACGGAGGCACGGAGGACACAGAGGAATGCAAAAAGGTACAGGGTATAGGGTACAGGGTATTGGGTACAATGCAGCACGCTTGGCATTGTACCCTGTACTCGGTACCCCGTACTCGATACCCTGTACCAGAAACTCCGATCACCTCTTCTCCGTGCCTCTGTGGTGAAAAGCTCACACTTTCTCCCACACCGGCCCGTCCTTCGTGTCCTTCACCGTTACGCCCAGCTCGGTGAGTTTGTCGCGGATCAGGTCGCTCGCTGCGAAATCCTTGCGGTTCTTCGCGTCGGCACGCATGGTGAGCAATACGTTCATCAGCCCATCGCTGAGGCCATCACCGGCTTTCGCTTCGGCTTCCGGCTGCAAGCCGAGCACGGTGAAGAGCATGTCGCTGAAGAGCTTCTTTAGCTGATCGATGTCCGCTTGTGAAAGAGCCACGTTGCCATCGTTCGCACCGTTTATCGCGCGTGCGCCATCGAACAAGTGCGCGATCATCACCGGCGTGTTCAGGTCGTCGTTCATGGCGGCGTTGCAGGCTGTCACCAACGCGTCCACCTCGAATGAGGTGCCTTCTGTCCCGGGCTTCAACTTGGCGAGGATATCGTTCGCGGCCATCAATCGTTGCAGGCCCTTTTCCCCGGCCTGCAAGGCGGCGTTGCTGAAGTCCAGCGTGCTGGCATAGTGGCATTGCAGCATGAAGAAGCGCACGGTCATGGGCGAGTAGCCGCGCTCCAACAGTTTGTGGTCGCCGGTCACAAGTTCTTCCGGCGTGAAGCCATTGCCCTCGCTCTTGGCCATCTTCCGGCCTTCCACGGTGAGCATGTTACCGTGCATCCAGTAACGCACCGGTGCCACGCCATCGGCTGCAACGCTTTGCGCGATCTCGCACTCGTGGTGCGGGAACTTCAGGTCCATGCCGCCGCCGTGGATATCGAAGGTGAGGCCGAGGTATTTCGTGCTCATCACGCTGCACTCCAAGTGCCAGCCGGGGAAGCCTTCACCCCATGGGGAAGGCCAGTGCATCAGGTGGTCTTTCTCGGCCTTCTTCCACAGCGCGAAATCCAGCGGACTGCGCTTTTCCTCCTGGCCTTCGGTACCGCGCGTGTTGGCCATCTGGTCCTCGATCTTCCGGCCGCTCAGCTCGCCATAGGCATGTGTTTCCGCATACTTCGGCACATCGAAATACACCGAGCCGTTCACGACGTAGGCATAGCCGTTGGCGATGATGCGTTCGATCATCACGATCTGCTCGATCAAGTGGCCGGTTGCCGTTGGTTCGATGCTCGGCGGGAGGATGTTGAAGAGCCGCATCACATCGTGGAAGCCGTTGGTGTACTTCTGCACGATCTCCATCGGCTCCAGCCGTTCCATGCGGGCACGCTTCGCGATCTTGTCCTCGCCCTCGTCGATGTCGTCCACGAGGTGCCCCACGTCGGTGATGTTGCGCACGTAGCGCACGGTGTAGCCGAGGTAGCCGAGCCAGCGGAAGAGGATGTCGAAGGTGAGGAAGCTCCTCACGTTGCCGAGGTGGACATCGCTGTATACCGTAGGCCCACAGACATACAGGCCGACATGCGGAGGGTCAAGTGGGATGAAGTTCTCCTTCTTCCGCGTGAGGGTATTGGTAAGCTGGAGGGGATGGTCTTGTGCGTTGGCCATTGCTGCAAAGTAACGGGGCGCTGGGGTTAGTCCCTTCAGCGATCTCCCGATGGAGATCATGAGGGCACGAAGAATGCAGATGCATGCAACGTCCACTTCGTGAGACGTTGATGGGACTAGCTCCCTCAGCGATCTCCCGCAGGGGTCCGATATGTATCGGACCTGAGGACACAAAAACTGCTACATTATGCGTCACAAGATCGCCAATAAAATCGTCGATCATGTTTCTCAACGCGCATAGCTGGTTCAGTTTCAAGTACGGGGTGATGAAGCCCGAGGCGCTCTTGGAGGAGGCGCACAAGGCGGGCGTACGCACCCTCGCGCTCACCGACATCCACAGCACCGCCGGGGTTCCGGACTTCGTGCGCCTTGCGGAAGGTCACGGCATCCGGCCGGTCGCGGGCATTGAATTCCGCCAAGGGCCACGACTGCTGTATATCGGTCTGGCCAAGAACAACGACGGGTTCCAACAACTGAACGAGCTGCTGAGCCCGCACCTGCTCGATGGCGAAGCATTGCCGGAAGAACCACCTGAACTTTCAGATGCCTTTTTCATCCTGCCCTTCAACACATCGCCGCGCATGCTGAAACCGAATGAGCGCATCGGTATCAAGCCGTCCGAACTCACGCGGCTTCCTTTCAGTCCGTGGGCGAAACGGCCGCAGGACCTCGTCGCATTGCTGCCCGTCACTTTTCGCAACAAGCGCGACTACAACACGCACCGCCTGCTGCGCACCATGGCGAAGAACACGCTGGTGAGCATGTTGCCTGCGGAAGAGCTCGCGGCGCCGGACGAGGTCTTCCGCAGTGAAGAAGAAGTGTGCCAGCTCTACCGCGATCATCCTGCACTGGTGGAAAATGCCGAACGACTGCTGGAGCAATGTACCATCGCTTTCGACAGCACGGACAAGACGCTGAAGGTCTTCGGCGAAAGCATCACACGTGATCGCGAAAAGCTGCACCGCGACACGCTGGAAGGCTTGCGCTACCGCTATCCGAACGCTTCACAGAAGGTGATCGCGCGCATGGAGCACGAGCTGGACGTGATCGAGCGCATGGGCTTCATCAGCTACTTCCTCATCAACCAGGACATCGTGCGCTTCGCCCGCAGCAAGGGCTTTTTCCATGTGGGCCGGGGTAGCGGCGCGAACAGCATGGTCGCCTACTGCCTCGGCATCACCGACGTGGACCCGATCGAGCTGGACCTCTACTTCGAGCGCTTCCTCAGCACAGCGCGCAAAAAGCCGCCGGACTTCGACATCGACTTCAGTTGGAAGGACCGCGACGAAGTGTACAAGTACGTGTTCTCCCGTTTTGGCCAGGGGAAGGGCGGGCATCACCATGTGGCACAGCTTGCCACCTACACCACCTTCCAATGGCGCGGTGCCATCCGGCAGTTGGGCAAGGCGTTGGGCCTTCCGCCTGCGGAGATCGACGCGCTGGCTGCGAGCGTGCGCGAGCATTACCGCGACTACCGAAGCCTGCCCCAAGGAGCGCGCGGCGACCTGGACCGGATCGCGCAGGTGGTGATCCGCTATGGGAACCACCTGCTTGGCATGCCACACCAGTTCGGTATCCACGCGGGCGGCGTGCTGGTCAGCGAGACGCCCATTACCTGCTACACCGCGCTGCACCGGCCACCGAAGGGTTTTCCCGTCACGCAGTTCAGCATGCTGGAAGCGGAGGATCTTGGTCTGCACAAATTCGACCTGCTGAGCCAGCGCGGACTGGGGCACATCCGGGATGCGGTGGAGTTGGTGGAGGCCCGTGCGTCAGTTGCCAGTTGTCAGTTGTCAGTTGTCAGGCTTGGCCGCGACGCGAACGGCTCACTCTTCTCCGCGCCCCTGCCTGACCGGCAGGCAGGTCCGCGCACCCTGGCTGCCGAAGGCATGCTCCGCGGCCCACATTCACCCTCCGCGCCTCGCATCGACATCCACGACATCCCGCGTTTCAAACAAGACCCGGCGATCAAAGAGATCCTGCGCACGGGCGATACCGTGGGCTGCTTTTATGTGGAGAGCCCGGCCATGCGCATGCTGCTGCGGAAGCTGCAGGTGGAAGACTACCTCACGCTGGTGGCGGCCAGTAGCATCATCCGGCCGGGCGTGGCCGAGAGCGGCATGATGCGCGAATACCTGCTGCGGCACAACAACCCCGAACGCCTGAAGCAAGCGCCGAAGGAACTCCTCGCCATCATGCCCGAGACGTACGGCGTGATGGTGTACCAAGAGGACGTGCTGAAAGTAGCGCACCTCTATGCGGGCCTCGATCTGGAGGAAGCGGACCTGCTGCGGCGCGGCATGACGGCACGCTTCCGCGAACGACCCGAGTTCAAGGCGGTGGAACAGAAGTTTTTCTCCAACTGCAAGGCACGCGGCTATCCCGCCGGACAGGCTGAGGAGATCTGGCGGCAGATCGAAAGCTTCGCCAGCTTCAGCTTTGCAAAAGGGCACAGCGCCAGCTACGCCGTGGAGAGCTACCAGAGCCTTTATCTGAAGGCGCACCATCCGATGGAATTTCTCGTGGGCGTGGCGAACAACTTTGGCGGATTCTACAGCACCGAATTTTATCTGCACGAAGCGAAGCGGAAAGGCGCGGTGATCGAAGCGCCGTGTGTGAATTCGAGCGGGGAGCTGTGTACGCTAGGCAGCCCTGATAGGAATGAAAAATGTAAAATGAAAAATGTAGAATGTAGAACGGTGACCGCGTCACTTCCCTCGCCTCCCTTACCTCCCTTACCTCCTTCACCTCCCTTACTCCCATTGCCTCCCTCAACCTCGCACTCACACACCCTTCCCCCCCGCATCTACCTCGGCCTCGCCAACATCAAAAGCCTCACCGACGAGACCGTACAACTCATCCTCCACGATCGTCAGCGCAATGGACCTTTTGCCGACCTGCCGGATCTTTTACATCGCGTGCCACTTCCCTTGGAACAAGCGCGCATTCTCATCCGTGTGGGTGCCCTGCGCTTCACCGGAAGAAGCAAGCCGCAACTGTTGTGGGACCTCGCCCTGCTGCACGTCGGGCCGGTGAATGCTGCCGCGATGGCGGACCTGTTCATCACGAAAGTGGAAGAGCCGATGCTGCCGGAACTGCATCACTTTCCGCTGGCCGATGCTTACGATGAACTGGACCTGCTGGGCTTTCCGTTGTGCGATCCGTTCACGTTGGTGGAATACGGTGAATGGTCATCGGTGAATGGTGAATGGAAGAACAATACGCGATCTGCCCCATTCACCAACGGCCATTCACCGATCACTATCCTCAAAAGCGAGATGCATCAGCACATCGGGAAGCGGGTGCTGATGCTCGGCTACATGGTGCATGTGAAGGCCACCGATACGCAGCGCGGCCAACGGATGACCTTCGGCTCCTTCATCGATACCGCAGGCGACCTCTGGGACAGCACACAATTCCCTTCCGTGGCGGCGCGCTTCCCGTTCCGCGGGCGCGGCGTATACCGGCTCACCGGTGTGGTGGAGGAGGAGTTCGGCCATGTGAGCCTGCGTACGCAGTGGGTGGAGAAATTGCCGTGGAAGCCGGATCCGCGGTATGGGGAGCAGTGAGCGTATGGGCGATGCATGCATCGCCCATACGCTCACTGCTGCAACTTGAAATTCAGGTATTCGGCTTTCTGCGCGTATGTGTCGAGCACTGCTTTGCGAAGCTCCGGTGATCTTGTAATTGCATCGTACACGGTATTTTCCAGTTCGCTCAACCGCTCATCCGAAGGGTTATCCTTCAGTTCGGCTCTGTATGGTTCAATGACTTGACTGAGCAGAGCGTAGGGGTCTTCCATTCCTCGGATCACCATGTAGCAGAAGGCCGCATACTGTGGCTGGTCCGGATCTTCGGACATTTCCTTGACCTTATTGACACCAGTGCAGATTTGTACGGAGGGTCTTCCATTCACTCGGTGGAGATAGAAGAAATGCGATGCGATCCACATTGCGCTGTCCAAGGGTAAGGGAGCTACGGTGACGTGATCGATCGAACGCATGTAGAGATGCTGGAAGGCCGTGTCCGCATCGAGTAAGGTGTGGAATTTGGTCCGCATGGCCACGGTGTCGGGGAGGAGCGCCAGTAGTTGTTGGTCCTCATCATACACCTTGGCGTAATTATCGAAGAGGTACGAGTGATAATGCCACAGTGCTGTGCAACGCGCGTTGAGCTGGGAGTTGCCCGGTATGCTGTCGGGCCCCACGTTGAGGTAGGCTTCTCCTCCGGCGGTGTCGACACGGATGGTGAAGAGATCGGTGAACGGGACGGTTTCCTTGGTTTGGGCGAAACTGCCCATTGTGGAAATGGCAAAGGCTGCGAAGACGAAAAGGCGAGCGGGACGGAAGAGCTGTTCAGTGTCGGCGACATCGGTCATGCGCATCTTGCCGTCCTCCGCTGGCAATTTCAACTGTCCCAAAATATGGGACAGTTCACTGCCTTCCTCTTGTAGCTTGGTTTTCAAGGCATTCCAATACTTTCTTGGCCGCGGGCTGCCGGTCAATGCCGCGATCACATCGATAATGGAGAAGAACCACTTTTCTTGGTCGGCATCCCAAACGGTACGCACTTGTTTTTCCTCGAAGACTTTGATGGCGCTTTGCTTTTCCATGGGGTGGTGGATCGGAGAACAAGGTAAGGTGGACGTGAACGTAGGGGCGATGCATGCATCGCCCCTACGTCCGCCGGTTCGCCAGCAGCACCGGGGCCTGCCCATCAAACGGATTGTCCATTCTTCCAATGCTTTTGGCGGCCATGCCGGCGGCACGCATCACCATGCGGTCGCCGAAGCGCTTGCGCACTTTGTCCATGGCTTGGTAGAGGCTCATGGCCTCTTGCGTGTCGGTGAAGGCGTCCATCTGGTGGCCGCCGCCGACGAGGTGGCTGAAGCGCACGCCTACCAAGCGGATGCGTTGGCGACGGTCGTACAGCGTGCGGAAGAGCTCGTGGACCGTGGGCAGGATGATGTGGTCGCACGCGGTGTAGCCGATGCGGAGCTGGCGCGAGTGCGTGTTCATGTCGGCGTAGCGGATCTTCACGGCGATGCAGCTGGTGAGCTTGTCGCCCTTGCGCAGCTGGAAGGCGAGACTTTCCGCCATGGCGGTGAGCAGTCCGCGCAGCTTCACCATGTCGATGGTGTCGCGCTCGAAGGTGCGTTCGGTGCTGATGCTTTTGCGCTCGTGCCAAGCGGTCACCGGGCTATCGTCGATGCCGTTCGCTTTGCGCCACAGCACCGGCCCGTGCTCGCCCAGCAGGCGTTGCATCAGGTCGATCGGCAGCTCCTGCATGGTGTGGATGCGCGCCACGCCCATGCTGCGCAGCAGGTGCGCCGTCTTGCCGCCCACGCCGGGGATGCTCTCGATCGGCATCGGCGCGAGGAAGGGCTTTTCGGTGCCGCGTTCCACCTCGCGCTGGCCGTTGGGCTTGGCGGTGTTGGTGGCCACCTTGCTCACCGTCTTGTTCACGCTCAGCCCGAAGCTGTTGGGCAGGCCGGTCTCCTTGGCGATGTATTGCCTGAGTTCGCTGGCGAGTTTCAGCGCGCCGAAGAAGCGCTCGGTGCCGGTGAGGTCCACGTAGAATTCATCCACACTGGTCTTCTCGAAAAGCGGCACGCGCTCGCGGATGATCTCGGTGACCTCGTCGCTCTTCCGCATGTACGCACCGCTGTCGCCGCGCAGGATGATGGCCTCCGGACAGAGTTGCTTGGCCGTGCGCATAGGCATGGCGCTGCGCACGCCGAAGCGCCGCGCCTCATAGCTGCACGAGGCCACCACGCCGCGGTCGCTGTCGGAGCCCACCAGTACGGGCTTGCCCACCAGCTGCGGGTTCTTCAGCCGCTCCACGCTCACGAAAAAGCTGTCGAGGTCGAGGTGGACGATGGTGCGTTGGTCGCTCATGGATGAGCGCGATCGACGGTGAACTTGTCGATCGCGCCGCTATAAGGTAGGCAGCGGATGGACGCGATGGATCGTTCCGGGACGAATACCCGGAAGACTTTGAGGGAACTAATTCCCCCCTGCGTTCCTTTGCCCGGAAGGCATCCCGCGCACTACCAAGGCCGATGCCCGCTGAGCAACCCATGATCATCGACGTACACACCCACATCAACAATTACCACGAGGACCGCGTGGCCTCCTTGGAAGAATGCCTGGACCGCCTTGTCGCCGCCATGGCCGAGAACAAGGTGGGCTATTCCTTGGTGCTTACCTCGTACAAAGTGAACGAGCACCGCCCCAGCACGAAGAAGGTCGTGGAGGCCATCAAAGACCGGAAGAACCTTGGCGTGGTGGCGGGCATCAGCTACCTGCACTACGACCACAACGACCTGCGCGAGATCGGTGACTACCTCCGTGCGGGCCTCATCAAGGGCCTCAAGCTCTATCCGGGGTACGAGCCCTTTTACCCGAGTGACACACGTATGCGCGTCATCTACGAGATGGCCACCGAATTCGACGTACCGGTCATGTTCCATTCCGGCGATACCTATGCACCCACGGGGAGGGTGAAGTATTCGCACCCGCTCCACATCGACGATGTAGCCGTGGATCATCCCGACATGAAGATCGTGATCTGCCACGTGGGCAACCCCTGGATCAAGGACTGCATGGAAGTGGTGTACAAGAACAACAACGTCTACGCCGATTTCTCCGGCCTCGTGCTCGGTGACTTCAGCGACAAGTTCGAGAAGTTCATGAAGAAGGAACTGGAGGAGATGATCACCTATGCAGGCAACCCGCGCTACTTGCTTTACGGCACGGACTGGCCCATCTCCAACATGGGTTCCTACCTCAACTTCATCAAGCAGCTGGACCTGCCGGAAGACCGCAAGGAGATGATCCTGTGGAAGAACGCGGCGGAGTTGTTCAAGATCGATGTTGGGGCGTTGTAGAGCATGGACTTTCTCCACCATTGAATGTGGGTCGTGAGCGGGCGACCGTGAACTTCATTAGCTTTGTTAAATGGATCGGCAGCCTTATATCACCAGCGATAAAACTGTTCTTCGCGGAAAGCCCGTGATCAAGGGAACACGGATTTCCGTGGAGTTGGTGCTCGAACTAATGGAGAACGGTTGGACGGAAACGATGATCTTGGAGAGCTACCCCCACTTGAAAAAGATCCAGTTACGGGCGGTGTATGCCTTGAAAGCTCGTGCATGATGAAACCAACTGAGATGGACTACCGCGACCGTATTACCATCAATCCTGATCGGCGAAGCGGGAAACCCTGCATCAAGGGCACACGGATGACCGTTACGGATGTGTTGGAGTACTTGGCCTCGGGCATGTCACATGCGGAAGTGTTGAAGGACTTCCCATACATCACCGAAGAAGATATCCGCGCCTGTTTGTCCTTCGCCGCCGATCGTGAACGCATGTTGCGCACTATTCCTCCTTCCTTGTGAAATTGTTGATCGACGAGAATTTGTCGCCCGGTCTTGCGGTGGCATGGCAGACTGTCTTTCCCGGTACGTCGCACGTCTATGACATCGGGCTTGGGAATACCGATGATCTCGTTATCTGGGAGCATGCCAAGGTGAACGGCTTTGCCATCATCACCAAGGATTCGGATTTTGAGCAGCGAAGTTTCATGCAAGGTGCACCGCCCAAGGTGATCTGGCTGCGGGTCGGTAATCGAACAACGGCATTCGTGAACTTGCTCGTGCTTCAATACGTTGATCGTATCACCGAATTCCTGGACGACCAGGAAGCTACCGTGCTCATGCTGCCGTGAGCAAGAACTACTTTTGAAACCCATGGCAAAGAAGAAAACCATCGATTGGGCACTCGCCCCCGCTCCTGAAAGCAAGGACCACTTCAAACTGAAGGAGCAGTACGAACTCTTCATCGGCGGCAAGTGGGTGAAGCCCAAGAGCGGCAAATACTTCGACACCATCAACCCGGCCACCGAGCAGAAACTCGCGCGCATCGCCGAGGCCAACGCCGCCGATGTGGACTCTGCCGTGAAGGCCGCCCGCAAAGCCTTCGAAGGGCCATGGGGCAAAATGCCCGCCAGCGAACGCGCCAAGTACATCTTCCGCATCGCGCGGCTGATGCAGGAAAAGGCCCGCGAACTCGCCGTCATCGAGACCATGGACGGCGGCAAGGCCATCCGCGAAAGCCGCGACATCGACATCCCGCTCGCCGCCGCGCACTTCTTCTACTACGCCGGCTGGGCCGACAAAATTCCTTACGCCTTCCCCGGTAAGCAGACCAGCCCGCTCGGCGTGGCCGGCCAGGTGATCCCGTGGAACTTCCCGCTCCTGATGGCCTCGTGGAAACTCGCGCCAGCGTTGGCCTGCGGCAACACCGTGGTGCTGAAGCCCGCCGAGACCACACCGCTCACCGCGCTCACACTCGCCGAGATCATCCAAGAGGCCGATCTCCCCGAAGGCGTCGTCAACATCGTCACCGGCGCGGGGGCCACGGGCGCTGCGGTGGTGAACCATCCCGATGTCAACAAGGTCGCCTTCACCGGCAGCACCAACGTGGGCAAGCTCATCCAGCGCAGCACCGCCGGCAGCGGCAAAAAGCTCACGCTCGAGCTCGGCGGAAAAGCAGCCAACATCATCTTCGCCGACGCCACCATCGACCAGGCCGTGGAAGGCATCGTCAACGGCATCTACTTCAACCAAGGCCACGTGCTGCTGCGTAGCAGCCGCCTCTACGTGGAAGAAGCCGTGTACGACGAAGTGGTGCGCAAGCTCAAGCACCGCATGAAGAGCCTCGTTGTGGGCGACCCGCTGGACAAGAACACCGACATCGGCGCCATCAACAGCAAAGAGCAGCTCGGCACCATCAACAAGTACATCAAGATCGGCCAAGAAGAAGGCAGCGACATGTACCAGCCCACCTGCGACCTGCCCGGCAAAGGCTTCTGGTGCCGCCCCACGCTCTTCACCAACGTAGCCCAAAGCGCGCGCATCTCACAGGAAGAGATCTTCGGCCCCGTCCTCGCTGTGCAAACCTTCCGCACCATGGACGAAGTGCTGCAAAAGGCCAACAACACCCCCTACGGCCTCAGCGCCGGCGTGTGGACGGACAAAGGCAGCAAGATCTTCAACATGACCACCAAGCTCCGCGCCGGCGTCATCTGGGCCAACACCTTCAACAAGTTCGATCCGACTTCACCGTTCGGTGGGTATAAGGAAAGTGGGTATGGAAGAGAAGGTGGTGTGCATGGGTTGGGGACGTACTTGAATTTGAATTGACGTTGCACGTCGAATGCCTGCACGTCGAACGCCGAGCGAAATCGAGGTGTGGGCGTGCCGGCGCTCAAATGCAGCGCCGTCGGGCTATCCGCTGCAAGTCCTCGGCGGCTTCGTACCTCAGCCGCCTGTGGGCTTTCCGCTTCTATCCCTCACGCGGGTTCACCCAACAACACCGACCTTTCAGCCCTACCTAAGCTTCAACATATGGCCGTTCCCGATTTTCAAAGCATTATGGTCCCGTTACTCCGTCAGGTTGACGACCACCAGGATCATAAGCTGAAAGACCTCGTACCCGCATTAGGCGACCATTTCAATCTTAGCGAAGAGGAACGCAATGAATTACTTCCTAGCGGGCGGCAAGCCCGGTTCTACAACCGCGTGATCGGGGCAAGCACGTATCTACGCAAAGCCTACCTTCTGAACTCTCCAGAGCGCGCCACAGTGAACATAAGCGACCGAGGACGTGAGGTTCTCCATAGCGGGATAGACCATATTTCGATAAACTACTTGAAACGCTTTCCGGAGTTTGTCGAATTCCAGACGTCAAGCATCAGACCCCGCTAAAGGAAACGGGATCCTCTACTGACACAAGCACTCAAACCCCTGAGGAGATCCTGGACGATGCCTACGAGCAGATCACCGCAACACTTGCCGATGAACTGCTCTCCAAAGTACACGCACTGTCATGGATGGATTTCGAGCGCCTTGTGGTGCAGTTGCTAGTGAAAATGGGCTACGGTGGGTCGGTGAAAGACGCGGGCCGTGCATTGGCCAAGGGAGGCGACGAGGGGATTGACGGTACGATCAAGGAGGACCGGCTCGGCCTCGACATCATATACATCCAAGCCAAGAAATGGCAGACTGGCAACACGGTCGGTCGTCCGGAAATCCAGAAATTCGTCGGTGCTTTGGCAGGTCAAGGAGCTAAGAAGGGAATCTTCATCACCACCTCATCTTTCAGCAAGGAAGCACGTGAATATGTGCCGCGTAACGAGACCAAGATCGTCTTGATTGATGGAGAGGAATTGACCCAACTGATGATCGACCATGATCTGGGCGTTACACCGGAACGTAGCTATACCGTAAAGCGCATCGACAGCGACTTCTTCGGAGAAGGCTGATTTAACGTGCATCAGAACTTACCCTTCCCTCACATTGGCGCGAGCATCCGAGCTCGTGCCTGCCTGTGGACTAGCCGCTTCTATCCCTCATGCGAAATGCGGCAAGTTGATTTTGGAGAACTGTGATGGACCAGAGCCGTGGTATTGCAAAGTATTGGGGTAGGATCTTTCGCTGTGCCATGCCTCGTTCTTTGTTCGCCCTGAATTTTGCCGGACTCAATCTGAGCGCTACAGGTCTTGGCATGGAAGGGAATGTCATCGGTCTTGTCTTGGTCGTTGCTTCCTTCCTCATGGCGATCCGGAAGTATTCAAGTCGTCACGATCTAGCGTTCCGAATTACTTTCATCATCTCCGTCGCGCTCATGCAAGCCTTCCTCGGTTCTGCCCTGCATGACTGGTTCGTTTCAAAGGACATGGTTGAGCTGAGTACCGACTTTAGTTTCGTTTTCATCATACCCAGTCTCCTTATTACCGCTCAACTTTGGGGGTGGTTGTTTGATCGGATGCGGAATAGGTCCGTTTTCTGAGGCGGCCCCACTCTGGCGCGAGCGTCTGCGCTCGTGCCGGGGAAGCTTACACGATTGCATGAATGTCTTTCTAGTGGCGTTCAATATCCGATACCATGGAGAACACTCGGGTCTTCCGCATGCCCTTCGCCAGCGTCTATCGGCACTACATCCCTCAATCTGGCGCGAGCGTCCCTGCTCGTGCCCTTCCCACCGCTCTTCCCTAACTTCGCTGAACAGTTAACACCATGTCCACCGGATCCCTCAAGCTTCAATTGGTCGAGCGCTTGCTGCGCACGCAGGATGAAGGTCTCTTGAAGAAGATCGCATCGCTGTTCAAGAAGGAAGCGCATGTGGAAGAGGACGGCCTCACCGACGAGCAGTACAACATTGTGCAGGAGCGCTACGAGGAATACAAGCGCGGCGAAGGCAAGAGCTACACTTGGGAGGAGGTGCGTGAGATGGCACGCGCCTTGGCTTAAGCGTATAGGTTCGTGCCGTAAAGCATCTTATCTTTGAAGCACTATGAAACTCGTCATCGAAGTAAAGGACAGTAAGGCTGAGTTCCTGATGGAACTGTTGCGTAGCCTGCCTTTCGTGAAGAGTTCCGAGGTCAGCAACGAGAAGAACGAAGTGCGTGATAGTGTGCGCGAGGCGGTGGAACAGATGAAGCTGGTGAAGGCCGGTAAGCTCAAAGGCCGTCCGGTGGAAGACTTGCTCAATGAGCTTTGGAGATCCGGACCATCCCGGAATTCGATCAACGTGCCCCTGCCAACTGAGATCACTTCGGCTCCCACAACTCGATCTTGTTCCCTTCCGGATCATACACCCACGCGAAGCGGCCGTAGTCCGCGTCCATGCGCTTGGGGTCGATGCGCACGCCGTCGGCCTCGAGTTTCTTGACCAGGCCATCCATGTCCTGCACGCGTAGGTTCAGCATGAACTGCTGCTTGTCGTTTCCGAAATAGTCGGTATCCCGCTTGAAGGGCGAGAACACCGTGGGTCCGGCATCCTGTTGCCAGATCCAGCCGTTCGCTTCGTCGTTGATGCCGAAGTGTTTGTTGTACCAGCTGGCGAGTGCCTTGTGGTCGTCTGCGCGGAAGAAGAATCCGCCTATTCCGGTAACGTGTCGTGCCATGGTTTCTCGTTCGATCACGCCAAGATAAGCGGATAGCGATCACTTCGTCGCTACTGTCTGCATAATTCGTGAACCGCGCTCCAAAGGAGCTGGCGAGCAATTGCTTGTCGAGCTGGACGCGTATGTAGACTTCGTACTTGACGGGCTTACAGGGAACTCCTAATGGCGTTAGCGTGATCGGAAGATCACCCTCAAGAAATTTCCAAATGGTATTACCCACCACGCTGATGCTCGAGCCCGTTGTCCATCGTTCCGATAAGCATTGGCCCAGCGCGCATACCCACGTGGTATCATCCGCACACAAATCCGCATCCATGTCCGGCAACGGACACACGCGCTTCTTGGATCTCCGGTGCTTTGCATCGAAAACCAACACAAACAAAAAATGAAAGCCAAGATCCAACAAGCGCTTCTCGCCGGCTCGCCGGTACTGGAGCAATGACACTCGTAACCAGGGTGGCCCCGATGATGGGCTTCCCGAAAATGAGCCCGCCCGCCATGCTTTCCATGATGATGGGCGTGCCCACTATCGTAGGCTGGATGATGCACTTTATGATCGGGATCGTCTTCGCTATGGCCTATGCCCTGTTCTTCCAGAACCTTGTGAAAGGCATCGCCAGTCCGGTAATGCGCGGTGCGGTGTTCGGTATGGCCGTCTTCGTTTTCGCCCAAATAATGATGGCGGTGATGGGTGCAATGATGGGCGGAATGCCACCAATGGAAGGCAGCATGGTGATGATGATGGTGGGCAGCATTATTGGCCACGTGGTGTTCGGCATCGTGGTGGCCCTGCTGGTAAAGCCGGTCCTTCAACATTCCTTCAATTGAGGAACTGAACACAACAACACAGAACATGAGAACCCTGCTAATGATCTCGATCACTGCGCTCTGCCTCGGCAACGCCACTGCCCAGAACACATCCACAACGGAAATGAAGCCTGCCATGGAGCAAGCATTGCTGAAGGACCATGTGTGTACCGATGCCTGCAAGGACGGTAACCATGTGTATGCCCATGGCGAGAAGGGCCACGCTTGTTCCGCCGAATGCATGAAAATGCATGAGGGCGACGCCATGCTGAAAGAACATGTATGCACCGCCGCCTGCAAGAATGGTGAACACGTTTACGCGCACGGCGAGCAAGGCCATGTCTGCGATGCCACGTGCAAAGGGTCCATGGAAATGAAAGAGTGACCAGTGATGATCTACATGAACAGGAAGGGTCCGATAAGGGCTCTTTCTGTTTTGACGAACTTCACCGATCAACACACACACATGGCGGCCGCTGAAACCAAGCTCTGGTACCTGGAACAGATGAACATCCTGCAGGGCATGTCCATGGAGGAAATGCACCGCGTGATGGAACGGACGCGGATGACCGGTGCCGTGAAGGACCAGCAGATCTTCTTCGCCGATCAGCCCAGCAACGCGATCTACTTCCTGAAAAAGGGCCGCGTGAAGATCGCAACCACCAGCGAGGAAGGAAAGGAGATCGTGAAGGCGGTGCTGTTCCCCGGTGAGGTCTTCGGCGAGTTGGCGATCGCGGGTGAGGAAAAGCGCCATGACCGCGCCGTTGCGTTGGACGATGATGTGGTCATCTGCTCCATGGACTTGGCCGATGCGCAGTTGATGCTGGGCCGCGACCCGCGCCTTCACATGGCCTTCACCCGCCTCATCGGCCAACGCATGATCGGTCTGGAAAGACGGTTGGAGAACCTGGTCTTCAAAGATTCACGCTCGCGCATCATCGCCTTGTTGCGCAACATGGCAACGGCGCACGGCCGCAAGGTCGGCGACGAGGTGCAGCTCGACCATTCTCTGACCCACCAGGACATCGCGGACCTCACGGCCACGTCGCGTCAAACGGTGACCACCGTGCTCAGTGACCTGCAAAAGCAGGACTTGGTCCACATGGAGCGCGGGAGCATCTTGATCCGGAACCTCGATCATTTGAAGTGAGAGGAGGATTTTCGAACGGTAATGGATTTTCGGAACAGCTTTACTCTAGCGAACGCGCCCCTGCTTGTGCCGTTGAGTTTGGTAGGGTTCTGTGCATCACATCCCAACTATGGCGGATGCGCCACAATTAAACACTTCCCCTCACTGCCGTAACTTCGCGTACGAACCCCATTTTCCATGGCCAAGACCGCGACCAAGCCTTCCTCCACCTCAGCCAAGGTTGAAAAGCCTTCCCTAAACGGCCACGCCACCAACGGCAGCGCCACCAAAACGGAGCGTTTGCCCGTTATGAAGACCTACAAGATCTTCATCGGCGGCAAGTTCCCGCGCACCGAGAGCGGTCGCTATTACCAGCCCAAAGGCGCTGACGGCAAGCCGTTGGCGAACATCTGCCGGGGAAGTCGCAAAGACATCCGTGAAAGCGTCGTCGCGGCGCGGAAAGCCATGGGTGATTGGTCCAACCGGAGTGCGTTCAACAGAGGGCAGATCCTCTACCGCATCGGCGAAATGCTTGAAGGCCGCAGCGCACAGTTCGTGCATGAACTGATGTTGCAAGGTGCCACGAAGAAGCAAGCAGAAGCCGAAGTGAGCGCCGCCATCGATTGCTGGATCTACTACGCCGGCTGGTGCGACAAGTATCAGGCGATCTTCAGCAGTGTGAACCCCACCAACAGCTCGCACTTTAACTTCAGCGTGTACGAGCCCACCGGCGTGGTGGGCCTGATGGCGCCGGGAACTTCCGGCCTCATCGGCTTGGTGAGCACCGTGGCACCGATCATCGCAGGCGGCAACACCGCGGTGGTAGTGGCCAGCGAAGAGCATCCGTTACCCGCCGTCACCTTCGCGGAAGTGCTGGCCACCAGCGATCTCCCCGGCGGCGTGGTGAATCTCATCACCGGCCTACGCAGCGAACTGCTCAAGCCGCTGGTGACGCACATGGACATCAATGCCGTGGTATGTGCGGACCCCACGAAGGAGGAGAAGCAGATGTTGGATACCGAAGCCGCCACGAACATGAAGCGTTTGGTGGTGCCAAAGCTGAAGGACTGGATGCAGGAGGAAAGCCGCGCGCCCTACATGATCCTCGACACGCAGGAGGTGAAGACCACCTGGCATCCGATCGAGCGCGGGCAAGGTGGAGGAGGAGGGTACTAAGGCTGATCCCATTACGATGGCGATCCAGGGATGATCCGTTGGATGTGTTTGTAGAACGGTCCACTGTTCCATTCAGGTCGTTCATGCGAATTCGACAGGAACTACCGTTGTTAGCTCTGGGATGAGGCCGGTCAAGCAGTCAGCAGATCAATATCTCTTTTTCAAAATCAACCTGTTGCTGATCGCTGCAGGTTTGTTCGCTATTGCAGAAGCACGGCTGCCCGCTCGCAACGTCACCAGTCCGGTCCGAGTCGTGAAAGAGCACGGGTTCAGGGAGCGGGGAGGCACCGAGCTTTCCTGGTCCGCTGTGATCATGGAGGACGGAAGTTACATCTGGACGCAGCGCACGACCGAACGGTTCGCGCTCTTGGACAGTTTTGATCTGCACGTAACGCCCATCTTGGGTTCCGTGCTTAACTACCGGAAACATGGCACTTTATACAGTTGGATGGAAGTGGAGCGCGAGGATGATAAATACCGTCCTTTCCCATACGTCGTGGTCTTGGTCGGTTTGCTGTTGATGCTTCCGTTCTGGTCCGCGGACAGCCGTTTGTTTCTTCAAGGAGTTCTTTTGGTGATGTCCGCCACATGGGCGTTGACCTTGGTCGCCACAGGCGGCTACGTGTTCAAATTGTTGGCGTTGCTTGGTTGGTGATTAAAGGGCCCCCTATACTTTCGGCACCATGACCCGCGAGGAGTACGCCCGACATTTCACTCACGTCTCCGACCAGATGCTGTTGGAACTGGTGAATGATCCGGTCGCTCTTGTTCCACATTGGACGAGGCTAGCCAAGCACTGGTGCTACCGCGACAATAGCGTATCGATCACATCGAAAACCTCGTGGTCTTCAGGTAGAAGTTCGGCGAATTGTGCGCGTGCTGCCACAAGTTCCTTTTTTGCGGCAGCCTTGTCCGAGTCCAATAGCATGCGCCCTAGAAAGAAGTGGAGGTTCGCAGTCGCCAGTGGTGAGTTGTCCGCAGCATCGATACAGGGACGATAGAAGGCGATCAATGTGGAGTCGTTGGTAGTGTAGAGCTTGTCCAAGACCTCATATGTTGAGGTGTTCTCGGGGGCAATGGAGAAGAATTGCTGACGGATCGATGCTTCGCTGTCCCGATGCGCCTGGATGGCATTGTTCAACAAAGCGCGTAAGGTGTAATAGTTATCAGGTTCGTTTTTATCGGCAAGGTCCAACCAGTAGCGCGCGCTGTCCAAAAGCTCCTTCTCTTCATACATGATCCCCGTTAACCGAGCAGCATCAGATCGTGCCGATCCATCGGTATAGATCTCATAGGCGGCCTGCGCTTCACGAAGGGCCCTATCGCGTTGGTCCAGTTGCATGCTGGCATACGCGAGGTTGTAGTGTCCTTCCGCGTTGCCCGGATCCAGTCGAACGGCTGTTGTCAGTGGCCCCACCGCGCTATCGGACCGGTCGAGCATCAACCATGCGAATCCTTGTCGGTACCAGCTCGCCGCATCCCCGGCGCCGTGGTCGTTCACGGATCGGTAATGCTCCGCGACCAAGGCATATATGCTGTCGCCCGGCATCACCCAATTGTCACCGTACTTCGATCCCGCATCGAAGAGGAAATCGGCCAATGCCCTGTGGAGCCCGGTATCTTCCGAATGTATTCTCAGCAATTCGGTCAGCTCTTCATTGGCAGGCCAACTCACCATGTCAAAGGTCCCGTCACTGTTCCGCAAGTCGATCAAGTCCTCGTCAGGTCCGAGGTCTTTAAGCCCGAATACCTGGTGGCCGATGCTCTTGGTGAAGCCCTGCAACACGATATCCGTTCTTAAAACGGCCGCAGTTGCGCTGACATGATCCGGGTCGTGCTTCTCGAGCAGGTGGTATGCGCTGGCATAAGCCCTGTCGGCCATAAGTGATCTGACGTGCGCGATCACACTGTCCTCGACCTGTGCGTGGACTGGCTGCGTCAAGGCACTCGCAAATGCGACCGTCAAGCAGAGCACGAGCCGACGAGCACGATGGATCAAAGCACAGCGGACCATATCACAAGGATAACGCTGAATGGTCCTATCTCTGCATCCGTCATCATTCGCGGAGAACCGGGTGGTTGCAGTGGCGATGCTGTACATGGTTTCAGCCACACGGACAACGACCCGGGAAGCGACGAGTTCAAGTAAGGGAACAGCCGGGTCGGGGAGGGAATTCGACTTCATCTTTTTTGTCGTGATATTACATTCAACCAAAAGGTTGAATATATTTGTACCCTGAATGATCAACGAATGGAACAGAAGGACTACATCAGCACCTTTACCGTGAAGGCCACGCCACATGACGTCTACGACGCCATAACACGTGTTACGGAATGGTGGACCGAGAACACTGAAGGGAAGTCGACGGCTGTCGATGATGTTTTCACTGTCACCTTCGGTGACATCCACAGGACCACACAACGCATCGCGGAAGCGAAACCAGGGAAGCGGGCCGTCTGGCATGTTACCAAGTGCTATTTGAACTTCGTGAAAGACACTGCGGAATGGGAAGGCACCGATATCGTCTTCGAGATCGCACCCACCAAGGCAGGCACCCGAATGACCATGACGCACGTGGGCCTTGCCGGATTGGAATGTATAGATGACTGCTCGAAGGGTTGGGACTACTACATTGGTTCGAGCCTTAGGAAGTTGATATCCACGGGGAAAGGACAGCCGGATGCGTCGAAAAGCAAGAAGAGTAAACTGAAATGATGGCCGCGCCTCAAACACTTGACCGAACACTTCTCGCGCTGGCCGACCCCACGCGCCGGGCGATCCTGCAGCGGCTATCCAAAGGGGAAGCTCGCGTAACGGAAGTAGCACTGCCGTTCAAGATGTCGCTGAACGCGGTGAGCAAGCACATCCTCGTGCTGGAACGAGCCAAGCTGGTGAAGCGACGCAAAGTGGGGCGTGAGCACTTCCTCAGCTACCGGGCGCAACCCTTGGACGCGGCCGCGAAATGGATGGACGATACGCGCGCTTTCTGGGGATCGCGATTGGACGCCTTGGAGCGCCTGCTCCACGAAGAAGATGAGAACACGAAATGATCAACCAAAAAACAACACTCGAACACATGGATACCTACGGAAAGATCACAGCACCGAATACCATCCGCTTCGAACGTCTGCTGCCCGGCCCGATCGAGCGCGTTTGGGCCTACCTGACCGAATCGGAGAAGCGCAGCAAATGGTTGGCCAGCGGGGCCATGGACCTGCACGTCGGCGGCAAGACGGAACTGTTCTGGCTGCACAGCACTTTGGATGCAGCCCCCAGCGAAACGCCGGAGAAGTATGCCCAAGGCCACAAAATGGTGGCCAAGATCACACGCTGCGAGCCGCCCAACTTACTGGGTTTCTCATGGGGTGCGCGAGCGGAAGCCATGTCGGAGGTGGTTTTTGAGCTATCGGAAATGGGCAAGGATGTGCTGCTGATACTCACGCATCATCGCCTCCCGGATCGCAAGGACCTGCTTGGTGTTTCAGGCGGTTGGCATTCGCATCTCGACATCTTGGTGGAGCATTTGAACGGACGGACGGCACCGGCATTCTGGGCTATGCATGATGTGCTGAATGCGGAGTATGTGGTGCGGCTGAAGGAAAGTTGAAAAAGTGTTGGTTATAGAGGAG
This sequence comes from Flavobacteriales bacterium, assembly GCA_016700415.1. NCBI lineage: Bacteria > Pseudomonadati > Bacteroidota > Flavobacteriia > Flavobacteriales > Flavobacteriales bacterium. The sequence continues at coordinate 1,995,816 of CP065018.1, read as the reverse complement.
CGGCGTTCTTCAATGCTTCGATCCTCATTAACGAGGTGTGAAGTGCAACTTCAAAACTTCGCACAGGGCACCACACGCCTGCGGGCCATCGAGCGCTTCTTACGCTTGTCCGCCAGCTCGAAGATGGTCGTGATCTCGTGGGCTCCGCCACTGTTCAACGCGAGGCGGGAAATGGTGATGTCATAGCTGTAGCCAAAGCGCCAATCGCCCACCTTGAACCCGACGAGCACGGCGATGGCATCGTTGTTCGCATAGCCGGCTTTGTAGGATTTCACGGGCAGGCCGCGGTACCAAAGACCGGCGAAGATGGGATCGCGTTCGTAGTAGGCACCGATGTCCAGCTGGTCGAACTTTCCTTGTGCCCGATAGTTGAACGCGGCAACGATGGACTGTGGATCTTTCCGCACCATGCCGCCCGAACGCAGCTTAAAACGATAACCACCGTGCATGTTCAGCTGACGGGGCAGCACAGCCTCGCTTTCCAATAGGGATTGGTTGGGCTGGTTCATGTGCTGGAGCGACACGCCGAACCACATTTTCGGTGTGAAGAACAACAGGCCGGAGCCGATGTCGGAGTACCCCTTCTTGCGTCCATCGTAGTATTCATAGGTCGCGACCTCCCCTCCGCGCGCGAGCTGGTCGTTGAACACGAGCTTGGAATAGTCCACCGAACGGCTGGCGTAGCCAAGCTGTAGTGCAGGCCGCAGGAATACTTTGTGTTTCAGGCGTATCTCATAGGCATATTGGAGCGCGAAGCTCGTGGAGCTCAAGGCCCCGCTGCCGGCCTGGTCGCGCGTGGCGATGATGCCGATGCCGCTATTGAGGTTGGCCAAATACTGATCTGCGGCCAAGTTGTAGCTCACGAAGGCGCCGGGTATGGACGGCCATTGGTCGCGGAACTGGAGCGCGAAGCGGTTCTGTATCGTGGTGCCCGCGAAGGCCGGGCTCAGGTAAGTGGGTGCGGCATAGAACTGTGTGAAATGCGGATCCTGGGCCGTGACCTGGCCCAGGATGCAGAGCATCGCTACAGTTGAAAAGCCGTACCGGGCGCGCATGTGCTCAGTGTTGAGGGGTTGCGCCGGCGGTTCGTTCGTTGTGGGTCAAGGGAACATCAAGGATCATCTCCCCGGTGGTGTCATCATCACCGGCATGGAAGTCGTAAATCCAAGGCGCGAAGCCCTCGGAGCTTACCTCTACATGGTAATCACGGCCGGGGCGGACCGCCATGACGTACCGTCCGGTGCTTGGATTGGTGTTGTAGATACCGAATACCTCGTCGTCACCTGATCGCGTGAGGATGATCCGCGCCTTTAAGGGTGCCTCGTTGCCGTCGGTGACCACGCCGCGCACCAAAAGGTACTCCACTTGGCTGGTGGGGAAGACCACCTCATAGATGTCCTGGCCCCCAAGACCGCCTGCCCGCTCGGAGCTGAAATAGCCTGTACGGCCATCCTCGCTGAGGCAGAAGTAGATGTCGTCGTTCACGGTATTGAGCGGGAAGCCCATGTTCTCCGGCTCTCCCCATCCGTTCATGTCCGGGTCCAGCAGTGCGGCCTTGAAGATGTCGAAGCCGCCCATGGTCTTGTGCCCGTTGCTGCTGAAGAAGAGCGTGGTGCCATCACTGTGCAGGAATGGTGCGTCCTCGTCATAAGGCGTGTTGATCTTTGGGCCGAGGTTCAGCGGCAGGCTCCATTGTCCGTTAGGCAGGCGCCGGATGCGATAGAGGTCCCGGCCTCCAAATCCGCCGGGGCGGTCGCTGGAGAAATAGATCTCCGAGCCGTCCGGGGAAATGGTCGCGCTGGGTTCATGGGCCTTGCTGTTGATCTGGTCCGTCATGCGCTCGGGCGTGCTCCACACGCCTTGCGCCCGTTGGGTGAGGAAGAGGTCTCCATCCGGCACCAGGTCGCTGGCCCGGTAGATGATCATTTCATTGCCGTCCGGACTGAGGCCTACGGTCGCGTCCTGCATAGCGGAGTTCACCGGCGCCTGGATGTTGATGGCGCGTGTCCAGATGTCGTCCATCCGCTGGGCCGTGTAGATGTCCTCAAAATACTGACCGCTCTCATCCCGCTGGCCGCCCATGGATCCGGGCCTTCTGCTGGTGAAGTAGATCGTGCTCCCGTCGGCGGTCACCAGCGGGCAATAGTCGTGTGCGGGAGAGTTGATGGACGCGCCCATGTTCCGTATCCGCAGGTGCACGGGGTCCGCTGTGAGGTCCCGTGCTGTGTTCGCTATGTCGATCTGCCGGTCCACCTCCTGGTTTGGCACGTCCCGGCCGGTCTCATTGCGATAGTGGTCCAGCAACGTGATCTCCTCCGCGAAACGCTGTTGGCGGTGCCGTGCGAGCGCCAGTTGGTACGTGCCCTCAATGCTGCCATAACGTGCGGCCACCTCGAAATGGGCGGGAGCGAGGTCACGCTTGTCCGGCATGTTGGCCTCGCACATCCCGATGCCGTAATAGGTCTCCGCGAATGTCGTGTCCACGTTCACCAGGCGCTTATAGATCCGGTAGGCGTCGGTCCATTGCCCGGCCTCCATCAGTGTACGTGCCTCGTCCAGCATGTTGTACTGGGCGCGGCTGTACCCGCGTTGTGCCTGAACCGTTCCGCTGAGCGAAATGGCCATGAGCAATATGGGGAGCAGTATTTGCGATTTCTTCATCGTAATAGTGTAAGGTCTCCGGTCATGCGTTTCTCATCTCCTGTCACGAACTTGGCGTAGGCCTTCCAGACGTATACATCCTGTTTCGACAAGTGTCCGCGGTAGTATCCGTCCCAGCCTGTGTTGATGTCCGCCGTCTCGAACAACAGTTCTCCCCATCGGTTGAAGACCTGTAGTTTGTATTCCTGGACCCCTTTGCTCAGCGGATGGAAAATGTCATTATCGAAGCTGTTCGGATCGTATACGCCGTCCGTGGGTCCGTTGTTACCCGGGGTGAACGCATTGGGGAAGGTGATCTCACCGCCCGCGATGGCCGTCACCGCCCCCGGTATGCTGAAAGTGTCCGGGCAATTCCAAACGTTGTTCGCGATCAGCGAGATGTCAAAGACACCCGGGGTCTGATAGTAGTGGACCGGTGCCGCGTCATTGCTGAAGCTCCCGTCACCGAAGTCCCAGACATAACTGGAGGAATTGGTGCTGAGGTTATACGTGAACAGGGGCTGTGTCGGAGCCACCACTTCGGCGGGCTGAAGGGTGAAGAAGGCCATGGCCGAAGGATGCACGATCACGGAGTCCAACTTCACCATGGTACTGGTGCCCCCGTTCATGCCGAACGCGGTAAGCGATACTGTGTAGGTGCCCGGCGTGTAGTACTCATGCACCGGGTTTTCCGCGATGCTCGTTGCGCCGTCCCCGAACTGCCATTGATAGCCCTGTGCAAGCAGGGATGTGTTCATGAACGATATGGTAAGAGGTGCACAGCCTTCACCGCTGCCGATGAAGGAGGCCGTCGGCAAGGGCGGGACGATAGTGACCTGTTGGCTTGCGGTGTCGGTACACATGCCGGTGCTCACCGTGAGCAGGACCGTGTACGTTCCCCATGTGGAGTAGGTGTACGCTGCGGGGTCTTCCGCCGTTGAGTTGCTGCCGTCCCCCATGGACCACGAGTAGCCCCATTGGCCGTTCGGCGTGGTGTTGTTGAACGTTACCGTGGCGTCCGGAAATACTTGGCTGAAAGGCGTGGCGATGAAAGAGGCCGAGGGTGCGGGGTGGATGACGATGTCGTGCTGGAGGGTTCGCGTGCATCCGTAGGCGGAGGTGGCCGTCAGGGTCACGGTGTAGGTGATGTCCGTAGTGCCCGGGTTCACGTAGGTATGCGTGATGTCAGTGCCCACAAGGGTCACGCCGTCGCCCATGTTCCAGAGCGCTTGCGTGGTCCCTGTGCTTTCATCCGTAAGGTTGACCACTGCCGGGGAACAGGCTTCCGCAGGCAGTTGGAAAAGGGCCTCGATGGCCGGATACACGGTTACAGGAACGGTGCTGGTGTCCGTACACCCGAAAGGAGAGGTTGCGGTGAGGTGTACCGGATACTGCACCAGGCCGGTCCCATTGTTCACGTAGTCGTGCGAAATGTTGCCCGGCATCGCGTTCTGGAACGTGCCGTCGCCGAACTGCCAGATCATGGAGGCCGCGCCGATGGTCAGGTCCTGGAAGTTGATCGTGACCGGTGCGCAACCCGTGGCCGGCGCGGCGGTGAACTGTGCGATCGGTGCCGGGTGTACCAGCACCGTGGTCGTTGCCGTGTCGCTGCAGCCGAAGGAGGAGTTGGCGATCAGGACGGGATGGAACAAGGTGTCCGCCAAGCCGCTTTGCGAGTACAGATGTGCCGGGTTCGTGGAGGCGCTACCACCTCCATCACCGAAGGTCCAGAGGTAGCTGCCCGCGCCCGTGCTCAGGTTCACGAAGTGCGGGTTTAGCGGTGAACATCCAGCGCTGTCCGCTACGAAAGCCGCATGGACCTGGGGGAAAACTTGTACCGTGGCCGTGGCCGTATTCGTGCAGCCCTCATCGGAGATCGCCGTGAGGGACACCGGGTTTGAGCTTGCTCCGGGTCCTTGGTAATTGTACCAGCTGTGCCCATGAACGGAGGCCAGTGTATCGGAAGTTTGCCCGTCGCCGTATGACCAATGGTACGCGCTGGCACCTTGGGAAGTATTGGTCAAGGTGGTGGTCAGCGGATGGCATCCTGACGTGGATGCGATGGTGAATGCCGCCACCGGCGAGGGATAGACGACGATCACGCCTGAAGTACTGTCGACGCATCCGAAGGCGTTCGTGGCCACCAAGCTCACGTTGAAGTGGAGCATGCTGTCCGTGCTGTTGATGTACGTGTGCTGCGGTGTGGGGCCTCCGCCGGTACTTCCATCACCGAAGTTCCATTGGTAGCTCACCGCCCCGATCACCGAAGGAAATACCACGAGCAAAGGCGTGCATCCGCTGTCCGGCTGTGCACTGAAGGTGAAGTTGGGTGCGGGGTACACCGTGATGCTCTGCTGACTCGTACTGCTGCATCCCGCCCAGTTGCTCACCGCGAGCGTCACCGTCAGCACTTGGAGCACTCCTGTTTGGTTGACGTAGGTGTGCGAAGGTGAATTGACCGTGCTGGTCGTGCCGTCGCCGAAGTCCCATTGGAAGTTCGTTGCGCCGGTGCTGTTGTTGGTGAAATTCACGTCCAACGGCGCGCACCCCGGGAGTGCATCATGGGTGAACATGGACAGTACGGTGGGGGCCACGGTGATGACGGTGTTCACCGTATCGCTGCATCCGGAGGCCGTGCTGGCCACTAAGCGGGCGGTATACACACTGTCCACGGTCCCCGGGTTCAGGTAGGTATGCACCGGGTCGGAAGCATTGCTGTTTCCGCCGTCGCCGAAGTACCATACATAGTTCGTGGCGCCCGTGCTCGCATTGGTGAAGGTCACGTCCATCGGGGAGCAGCCGCTCAACGGATCGGCACTGATCGCGGCCACCGGTTTCGGTTCCACCGTGATCGTGGAGGTGCCTGTGCCGGAACAGTAAGGTGTGGTGACCGTGAGCGTCACGGTGTACGTGGCACCTCCGGCATAGAGGTGTTCAGGCGCTTGAACCGTGTCGGTGCTACCATCGCCGAAGTCCCAAAGCCATTGCTGGAC